>NZ_JBEXCR010000069.1:0-53919 GCF_040605375.1 Nonomuraea sp. NPDC005650 | reverse complement strand
CGCAGCACCGACAGTTGGCGGGCCGTCCAGTCCTGCAAGGTCGCCGCCTGCGCTACGACCTCGCGCACGTTCTCGCTTGCGACCCGCAGCAGCGCCTCTGGCTCGGCATCCGGCAGCGCATGCTCCCTGGCCATCTCATGCGCCTTCCGTGAACAGAGGGCCGTGCGGCATGCGGACAAGCCTGCTCGTGGTCGTGGTCGTCAGGTGATCGAGGCGGGGGGAACGGCGTGATGCCCTAAAGTTGCCCACGGGTCAGGAGGTCCTTCCTGATCAAGGAGCCCGTCGCACGTTCGCCGCGTTCGGCGGGTTCCGCTTTTCAGAATCGCCCTCATCCTGGAAAATCAAAGCGGCGAAACCAATACCGAGGCTGTATACGCAGGGGGTATCGTCCGGCGTATGACAGGTCCGCAACCCTGGCTAGAGGGGCGTCTTCGTGCCGCCTGGCTACGCAAAGACTGGCCGGTCATTTTCCGTACTTATCGGAACATTCTCGGCATTTCACAAGCGCGGCTCGGACAGCTCATCGACATGCCGCAGCCCCATATTTCAGCAGTTGAGAACGGCCGCCGACGAATCATGGACGCCGATCTCATTCAGCGGATCGCCGCGGGGTTGCAACTGCCGGAAGAATTGGGCGGGGCACACCGTCCAAAAATGTCCGAATGGTCACCTGACCCGGAACTACGCGAAAGGATCTCCCGAGCGCACACCACCGGCCGTGCCGACGAGCGCATCGCTGACTGGATAGCCCACGTGCTGACCGAACACCGCAGGGCAGAGGATGCGATGGGTGGCAGGGAACTATGGCCCGTGGTTCGCTCCCAACTCGACACGGTCACACGCCTACTGCCGGGTACCTCTGGGCCTGTGGCGGATCGGCTGTTGATCCTCGCAGCCGAGCATGCCCACTGGCTGTCATGGGTGGCTCATCGGGAAGGACACGCGGGGGCTGCTCTGGCTTGGCTCGACCTCGCCCACGGATGGGCTGTGGACGCCGGATCGGCCGACATGGCAGCGTGGGTGACCAGGGTTCGAAGCTACTACGTGCTCAAGCACAGCGACCCTAAACGCGCCTACAGGATTGCCAAAGTGGCCTGCCAAGAGGCGATTAGCGCATCCCCCACCACGGCGTCGATCACCGCCCATCAGGCGAGTCTGGCATCGGCAGCCGTGGGCGAGCGCGACGAATCCCGCCGCCTCGCTGATCAGGCCTATGAACTGGCTCTACGCACTCCCGATGAGCAGGATCGGCCAAACTGGCTGTACTGGCTGGACCCTGTACGGGCACGCCTGCACAAGGCCAATGCCGCCTACGCGGTGCGAGACTGGCACATGGCCGCCGAAGGCTTCCGGGCAACGCTCCCCGAGTTGACCCGCTATCCCCGCGACCTGGCGGTCTACGCAGCGCGGATGCAGGACGCGGCGAAACGCGTCTAGGGTGCCGGCTCGGTGTCGAGCGTCGCCCGCCGCAACACCTCACCCACTTCGCCGGCCCTGCCGACCGCGCCGGCTCCGCCTGCCGCACCGGCTTTGCCTGCCGCACCGGCCTCGCCGCCGAGCTCGGCGATGCCCCGGCGGATGTCGTTGACCAGCCGGTTGACCTGCGGCCAGAGCCGCCCGCCGGTCTCGTCCCACAACGCCGCCGAGCCGACGGGACCCAGCTCTGAGTAGGCGGCCGTCCGGGCCCGCTCCCACGGCACCGTACGGACCGCGTCCCGCACCGACCGGCCGGGATCCCCGTACGACTCCCACGACCTGAGCGCCTCACCTAGCGCCCGACGCAGCTCTGGCACGCCCGGGTCACCGGGCTCCTGCGGGGCGGACCCGCCTTCGTGGCACGGTTCGCCCAACACCGGGCCGCCCTCGCCCCGGCAAACCGTGCTCGCTTCGACACATTCGCCTGAACTTAGAGTCATCAGGCAATAACATTCCGCGCATGCCCTCTTTTCGGCATGAGGCGCTCCACGGAAATACGCCGCGGAAACACTAAAGCCCGGCAGATCTGGAGATCTCTGATGGCCATGCAGAACTATCGATTCAAATCCGAGTTCGCGGAGATGCTCCGGGCTGAAGGACGGGCCGAAGGTGAGGCGAAGTCCGTGCTGAAGGTCTTGGAGCAGCGCAACATACCTGTCTCGGACTCCGTCCGGGAGAGAGTCCTGGCATGCACCGACCTCGCCCTCCTTGAGAGCTGGCTCGTCCGATCACTCAAGGCCACCACCGCCGAAGAGCTCTTCGACTGAAGCCCGAGTGCCGCGCGACCATACGACCTTCTCCAGCGGACCTCATGGAGGCGTTCGCGCCCGACGTCATCCCGGTCCCCCGTAGAAGATCCAGCGCAAGGTCGGCCAGATCACCACCGGACCGGTGCACGTGCCGGTCGCCTGGATATCGCCGTACGGCCCGAGGCTCAGCGGCGGCGGGCGCGGGAGGCGGCGGCGTGGGCGCGGTTGGCGCAGCGGGTCGAGCAGAACTGGCGTTTGCCTGGGCGGCTGTGGTCCACGAAGGCGTCCTTGCAGGGGTCGGCCGCGCAGAGGCGCAGGCGTTCCCAGTCGCCCGAGGCGGCGAGGTCGAGCAGCTCGGCGACGGATCGGACCGCGAGCCGTTCGGCCAGGTCGGCTCCCTCCGGGGCGGTGAGGCGCTGTCGGGGTGCCCCGTCCGAGTCCTCCACCGCCACCCGGATCGGCAGCTCGCCCGCCCACTCCGCCAGGGCGCGCGTCCGGTCGGGAGGGGCGCAGGACAACACGGCACGCAGCCGCTCCCGCACCGCACGCACCGCTCGCAGGTCGTCGACGCCCTCCCCCAACTCGCAGTGTTCGCCCAGGTCGCGGCAGAAGTGGCGCAAAGTGTCCGTGTCCGGCAGGCGTTCGGGGTCGTCCAGGTACTCGTCCCACGTGTTGGCCAGATCGAGCGCCACAAGACCCGTTTCAGCGAACTGGCGCATCCACCCTCCCTCTGTTACCGTCACGACTATGACCATAATAACCCCTGACAGACACCTGACGGTCCTCGACGCCCCGTCCAATCTGGGCCTGCGCCCGCTCGCCCCCGACACCATCCCCGGCTGCTACAAGGCCCCCTGGGCCCTGCGGAACACGGGCCTGGTCCAGCGGCTCGGCGCGGCCGATGCCGGGGCGCTCGTGCCGCCACGCTATGTCGCCACCTGGGAGCCCGGAAGCGGTGTGCGCAACGGGCCCGCCATCGCCGCCTACGCCCGCCGGCTGGCGGACCGGGTGACCGCGATCCGGGCGGCGGGCGGGTTCCCGGTCCTGCTCGGCGGCGACTGCTCGATCCTGCTCGGCCCCGCCCTCGCCCTGCGCACGAGCGGGCGGTACGGGGTGGCGTACCTGGACGCGCACGCCGACTTCCGGCACCTGGGCAACAGCCCGCACGTCGGGGCGGCGGCCGGGGAGGACCTCGCCCTGATCACCGGGCGCGGTGACGACTACCTGACGGACATCGACGGGCTGCGGCCGTACGTCAGGGACGAGGACGTGATCGTGCTCGGGGTACGGGACGAGGAGGACCTGCGGGACATCGCGGACACCGGCATCGCCCACCTCCCCGGCACCGACCTCGCCCTCGACACCGGCCGCGCCCTCGACACCGCGAGCAAGGTGCTGGTGCGGGACGACCTCGACGGGTTCTGGATCCACGTGGACGTCGACGTCCTCGACCCGTCCGTGCTGTCCGCCGTGGACTCCCCCACCCCGGGCGGGCTCGACGCCGCGCAGCTCACCGAGCTGATCCGCGGCCTGGCGGCGTTCCCGGGAGCCGCCGGGCTGGAGGTGACGATCCTCGATCCCGACCTCGACGAGGACGGCAGCCAGGCCGCCATGCTGGCGGACATCCTCGTGTCGGCACTGGCCTAACGGATCACGTAGGCGCTCGTGCTGGAGTAGCCGGCCTCGTTCGTGGCGGTGATCGAGGTCCAGGGGCCCGTGGGAACGTACGGAGCCCACGCCGACTCCAGCCGCTCCCGCCCGTACCACTCCTGCCTGACCACCGACCCCTGCGGGTCGAAGCGGAACGTGCCGCCGCGCAGGTTGTAGCCCTCGACGAGGATGCCGGGCCGCCCGTTCATCTCCTTGCGGGTGGCGCCGACGATGATCGGCTGCCGCCAGCCGTTCACGATGTCGTCGGCCAGTGAGGGCGTGTCGTAGCGGGCCTGGCAGGTGAAGAACGGATCCCACCCATAAGAGATGATCTTTCCGGCGTGGGTCCCCGCCGCCATCACCTGCGCGTCGATCCGGCTCTTCGTGGTACGCCCCCGCAACGGCAGCGGGTCGACCCGCCCGCACTCCCCGGCCACGGGCGTCGGCTCGAACCCCTCCACGTTCACCCACAGCTCCACCCCGGACGGCACCCGCCGCGCCGCGGCCTCGATGTAGTCGCGTGTGGACCCGTAGTACGCCCGGGCATTGCTCACGTCCCCGACAACCGGCACCAATCGCCGAGCGACGAGCGCCTCCCCCTCATGAACCCCGTACACCGGCACCTTCCCCGTCCCCCGCCCGTCCTGCACGGCGACGGCCATGGGCGCCCCGGCCCTGGTCGCGGCGATGTCCGCCAGCCCCTTCTCCACCTGCCCGGGCGGGAACCCGCGCCCCCTCCGGGCGTCGATGTACGGGCTGACCACGATCTTCTTCCCGGGCAGGGTCGCGGCGACGACGGCGTGCTGGGCCGCGTACAGCTCGATGATCGGATCCTTCGCCCCCCGCGCCCGCATGGCCAGCTCGAACGACTGGTAGACCCCGCCGAACGCCGCCGACCTCCCGAACCGCTCCCGATAGTCGGCCAGCACCCGCGCGGTGAAGGCGGTCAGCGCGGCGGTGTGCGCGGTGTCGGGCTCCCACGGCTTGCCCTCCAGCTGGGGCGCGGCGGGCAGCCCGGGGAACACCGTCATCCCGTACGCGGCCGCCTCGGTCATCAGGTTGCCCAGCCCGTCGCCGTCCGTGGAGACGAGCACGAGGTCCTGGGCGGGGTCCGCGCAGGAGGCGGCCAGCGAGATCCGGTAGAAGATCCGGCCCCGGCTCTCGATCCGCCGGTCCAGCCCGGGGCACCGCAACAGCCCCTTCCCGAACTCCTCGCTGGTCACGTACGTGTAGACGTGACGGACCCCGGGGACGTCGGCGCACGGCCGCCCGTCCACGAGGCAGTCGGCGAAGACGGGGTCGTCGCCGGCGCTGAACCGGGGCCCGAAGGTGATGAGCGTGTCGCCGCCGATCGCGTGGACGGCCTCGACCATGCGCCGCGTCACGCACGGATCGGCGCGCGGGATGACCCAGTAGCCGGTGACGGCGTACGGGGCGACGACCCGGGTGTCGCGGGACTGGCACTCCTCCACGTCGGAGTCGCCGGGCACGACCAGGCTCGCCACGAAGGCGGCGGCCACGACCAGCCACAGGATGATCCGGTGCACCCACGCCCCTTCCACGCCACCCCAAGCCTACGCATCCGGCGCGCCGTACACGTGCCGCGGCGTGACCTCCGGTACCTGATCACAGACAATGACATCGTGCGCATCGATCTCAGCGGCAAGACCGCGCTGGTCACCGGCTCGACCCAGGGCATCGGGGCGGCCATCGCCGAAGGGCTGGCGCTGGCTGGGGCCCGCGTCGGGATCAACGGCCGCACCGAGAGCTCCGTCGCGATGGCGATGGAGCAGATAGGCGTGGGCGACCTGATCGAGGCGCCCGGCGACGTGACCACGGACGAGGGCTGCCAGGCGGTGCTGGACGCGCTGCCACGGGTGGACATCCTGGTCAACAACCTGGGGATCTTCGGGGCCAGGCCCGCGCTCGAGATCGACGACGCCGAGTGGCGGCGCTATTTCGACGTCAACGTGCTGGCCGCGGTCCGGCTCACCCGCACCTACCTGCCGGGCATGATCGAGCGCGGCTGGGGGCGGATCCAGTACATCGCCAGCGACTCCGCCGTGGCCATCCCCATCGAGATGATCCACTACGGCATGACGAAGACCGCGCTGCTGGCCGTCTCACGGGGCTTCGCCAAGGCAGCGGCGGGCACGGGGGTGACGGTCAACTCGGTGATCGCCGGGCCGACGCACACCGGGGGCGTGGAGGAGTTCGTCTACCAGCTCGTGGACAGGGAGCTGCCGTGGGACGAGGCGCAGCGGGCGTTCATGCGGGAGCACCGTCCGCAGTCGCTGCTGCAACGCCTGATCGAGCCCGATGAGATCGCGAACATGGTCGTCTACCTCAGCTCCCCCTTCGCCTCCGCGACGACCGGCGGCGCGGTGCGGGTGGACGGCGGCTACGTGGACTCGATCCTCCCGTGAAGCGGCTCAGTACGACTGCAGCTCGATGAGGTTGCCCTCCGGGTCGCGCAGGTGCGCGGTCCGCAGGGTGGGCGCCCAGTCGGGGCGGTCCTGGGGCGGGGCGACGACCGTGGCGCCGTGGCCGGCCAGGCAGGCGGCGGCCGTGTCGACGTCGTCCACCTTCATGACCAGCATCGCCATGTCCTGAGCGGCCTGGGGCAGGTCCTCGGTGCCGATGGCGGCCGCGAGCCTGCCCCGGTCGAACAGGACCAGCCCGGCCTCCCCCTCGATGTCCCAGTTGGCGTACCCGGGCAGGACCTTCACCGGCTCGACGCCGAGCAGCTCGCGCAGCACGGCCTGGTAGAAGGCGGCACTGGCCGGGAAGTCACGCACCAGCAGGCGGGGATAGAGCGCGTCCATTGAGGACCTCCGGCAAAATAGTGGGTGTCTACCAATTATTGGTGACAACCTACACTAAGGGCATGGACCTGCCGCCCACTCTGCTCGCGACCACGACCTTCGTGCTGCACAAGGTCGGAGTGGGGAGCCGCCGCACCGTGGCGGCCCGGCTGGCGGACGAGACGGGGTTGAGCCTGTGGGAGTTCGCCGTGCTGGCCACGCTGGCGGACTTCGGACCGGCCGCCCAGCGGGAGGTCGGCGGCCGGCTGGGGCTCGACCCGAGTGACATGGTGCGCCTGATGGACGGGCTGATCGGCGAGGGGCTGGCCGAGCGCGACCGCGACCCGGCCGACCGGCGGCGCTACCGGATCTCGCTGACGCCCGCGGGCCGCGACGCGCTGGACCGGGGACGGGCCCTGGTGGAGCGGGTGGAGCGGGAGACGCTGGCGCCGCTGACAGCCGGCGAGCGGGAACGACTCCACGAGCTGATCACGAAGATCTTCACCGGATAAGAGCCGGTGAAGGCCGCGGCCCGCCGATGAGCTGCGAATAAACCGCCGGAGTGATAGGAAATACCATTCACGGCGCGCTCGACATCGAATCGTGATTACTCACGCGTCACATTCTGCACAGTCACACCACATGCCCTCTTTGCACACAGTTACAGATCATGTTAGATGGAGGGCGAGCAGAGAGGACCGGCACAGTGACGCTGATTCTCGATGGCGTCTTCGTACGGCGGCACGGGGAGACCTGGCTTGACGACGTTCGCCTGGAATTATCCAACGGAATGACCACTCTCGTCGGCCCGATGACCGCGGGAAAAACCACGTTGATGCGCGTCGCCGCCGGACTGTTACCGCCGGATTCGGGCCGCGTCGTGGTCGAAGGAAAAGATGTGACCGCCATTTCGGTGCGGAAACGATCGGTCGCCTTCGTCTATCAGCAATTCATCAATTACCCGTCGCTGACCGTCTACGAGAACATCGCCTCGCCCCTGCGCCTGGACCCGAAGTTCCGGCGTTCGGGGATCGACCACCGGGTGCGGGAGGTCGCCGAGCTCATGGGCATCGCGGGGCTGCTCGACCGCCGCCCCGCCGAGCTGTCCGGCGGCCAGCAGCAGCGCACCGCCATCGCCCGGGCGCTGGCCCGCCCCGTGGACCTGCTGCTGCTCGACGAGCCCCTGGCCAACCTGGACTTCAAGCTCCGCGAGCAGTTGCGCGCCGACCTCAAGACCATGTTCGCCGACTCCCCCGGCGTGGTCCTCTACTCCACGGCCGACCCGAACGAGGCGCTGACGTTCGCCGCCCCGACCGTGGTCCTGGGCGAGGGCAGGGTCCAGCACGTCGGCGACGCGGCCGAGATGTACGCGCACCCGCCGACGCTGGCCGTGGCCGCCACGCTCAGCGATCCCCCGCTCAACCTGCTGCCCGGCGTCGTACGCGACGGCCGGATCGAGGTGCTGGGCACGTCGTTCCCCGCGCCCCGCGCGCACGCGTCCGGCCGCGAGGTCGTGCTCGGCATCCGCCCCCACCAGGTGAGCATCGAGCGCGCCGGCCCAGGGGCGCTGGAGCTGCCCGCCGAGATCCGGCTGGCCGAGGTGACCGGCAGCGCGACGTTCCTGCACCTGCTCCTGCAGGGGAGCGTCCACCTGGTCGCGCACCTGCCGGGCACCCAGCTCTTCACGCCCGGCGAGTCCGCGGTCGCGTACGTGGACCCCGCGCACGTCTTCGTCTTCGACGAGGACGGCGGGCGCCTGCTCGCCACCAGCGCCGCGGAGGTCGACCTGCATGGCTGACATCCGGCTGGAAGGCGTGGGCCACAGCTACGACGGCGGCGAGACCTGGGCGCTCAAGCCGATGACCTGGACCTGGCAGAGCTCCCGGGCGTACGCGCTGCTGGGCCCGAGCGGCTGCGGCAAGACCACACTCCTGAACATCATCTCCGGCCTGCTCACCCCCTCGGCGGGCCGGATCTTCTTCGACGACCGCGACGTCACCGACGTGCCCACCGCGGGCCGCAACATCGCGCAGGTCTTCCAGTTCCCGGTCCTGTACGAGGAGATGTCGGTCTACGACAACCTGGCCTTCCCCCTCCGGAACCGGAAATATCCGAAGAAGGAGATCGACGAGCGGGTCCGCGAAGTCTCCCGGCTCCTCGGCCTCGACCACCTCCTCAGCCGCAGGTCGCGCCGCCTCGACGCGGGCCGCCAGCAGATCGTCAGCCTGGGCCGCGGCCTGGTGCGCTCCCAGGTGGCGGCGGTGCTGCTGGACGAACCGCTCACCGTGGTCGACCCGACCCTGAAGTGGACGCTGCGCAGCAAGCTCAAGGAGATCCACCGCGACACGGGCCACACGCTGATCTACGTCACGCACGACCAGACGGAGGCGCTGACGTTCGCCGACGAGGTCGTGGTGCTCAACGACGGGGCGATCGTGCAGGCGGGCCGGCCGGCCGAGCTGTTCCTGTCGCCGGCGCACGAGTTCGTGGGGCACTTCATCGGCTCGCCCGGCATGAACATGCTCCCGGCCGAGATCGTCGGCGACGTCGTACGCGTCGGCGAGTCGGACGTGGGCGCGGTCTCCGGCGAGCTCCCGCCGGGGCCGGTCAGGATCGGGGTGCGCCCCGAGTTCGTGCGGATCGGCGGCGCGCGCAGCTCGCCGGGCGTGGCGGCCACGGTGACCGGGATCGACCGGATGGGCGCGTACGACCTGGTCCACGCCCGGGTCGGCGAGCACGCGCTGATCGCCAGGACCGAGGCGGGCTCGCCCTACCGGCCCGAGTCGGTCGAGTTCCTCCACTTCCCCGCGGACCGGACGTTCCTGTTCCGGGACGAGGTCAGGTGCGGCTCCCTCGCGCCCTTGAACGGAAGGGGTACGGCGTGAGCGAGGTCCAGGAGGAGCAGCGGCCGGCGGACCTGAAGCGGAAGGACAACCGGGCCTGGTGGCTGGTGCTGCCGGTGGTCGTGTCGGTGGCGTTCACCGCGGTGATCCCGCTGATGACCGTGGTCAACTTCTCCGTGCAGGACATCTTCAACCCCAATGACCGGATCTTCGTGGGCCTGGACTGGTTCCGCTCGATCTCGCGCGACCCGGAGGTGCGCTCGGCGTTCGTGCGGACCCTGCTGTTCTCGGCGCAGGTGCTGCTGCTGGAGATCCCGCTCGGGGTCGCGCTCGCGGTGGTGATGCCGCGCCGCGGCCTCTGGGTGTCGGTGGCGCTGGTGCTGGTCGCGCTGCCGCTGCTCATCCCGTGGAACGTGGTGGGCACGATCTGGCAGATCTTCGCCCGCGGCGACATCGGGCTGGGCGGCTGGGCGATCAACAACGTCCTCGGGATCAACTTCAACTACACGCTCGACTCCACGGACGCCTGGGTCACGGTCCTGGTCATGGACATCTGGCACTGGACGCCGCTGGTGGCGCTGCTGGCCTACGCGGGGCTGCGCTCGATCCCGGAGCCGTACTTCCAGGCCGCGCAGATCGACGGCGCGTCGGCGTGGGCCACGTTCCGGCACATCCAGCTGCCCAGGCTGCGCGGGGTGCTGACGATCGCGATCCTGCTCAGGTTCATGGACAGCTTCATGATCTACACAGAGCCGTTCGTGGTGACGGGCGGCGGGCCGGGGAACGCCACCTCGTTCCTCAGCATCCTGCTGTCGAAGATCGCGGTCGGGCAGTTCGACCTGGGCCCGGCGGGCGCGTTCTCGCTGCTCTACTTCCTGATCGTGCAGATCCTCTGCTACGTGTTCTTCACCGTGCTGACCAGGTCGGGGAGGTGACCCGATGGCCAGGCACACCGGACGGCGGCTGCCCTGGGCACGGACGGTCTTCTGGCTGTACGTGGCCACGCTGATGCTGCCGCTGCTGTGGATGTTCGGCATGTCGATCCGGCCGAACGAGGACATCCTCGGCAGTTTCTCGCTCATCCCGCAGCGCGTGACGTTCGACAACTACGCCACTTTCTTCACCGACTCCTCCTGGTATTCGAGCTACCTGAACTCCATCATCTACACCTCGCTGAACGCGGTGATGTCGCTCGTCGTGGCGCTGCCGGCGGCGTACGCGTTCTCGCGGTTCCGTTTCGCCGGGGACAAGCATCTGTTCTTCTGGCTGCTGACGAACCGCATGGCGCCGCCCGCGGTGTTCCTGCTGCCGTTCTTCCAGATTTACCAGAGCGTCGGCCTTTTCGACACGCACCTCGGCGTCGCGATCGCGCACATGCTCTTCAACGTGCCGCTCGCGGTGTGGATACTCGAGGGCTTCATGTCGGGAATTCCCCGGGAAATCGACGAGACCGCGGCGGTCGACGGATATTCGCTGCCGCGTTTCTTCGTCCGCATATTCCTGCCGATGATCCGGTCCGCGATAGGCGTGACGCTGTTCTTCTGCTTCATGTTCAGCTGGGTCGAGCTGCTGATCGCCAGGACCATCACCTCGGTGAACGCCAAGCCGATAGCCGCCACGATGACGCGGACGGTGAGCGCGGCCGGCGTGGACTGGGGGCTGCTGGCGGCGGCGGGCGTCCTCACCATCGTCCCCGGCGCGATCGTCATCTGGTTCGTCCGGAACTACATAGCCAAGGGATTCACCATGGGAAGGGTCTAGCGATGCTCGAGTGGATGGTCTGGACCGTCCCCACGGCCCTGGTGTTCGCCGGGCTGGCCCTGCTGCTGGTCGTCATGGCGGTCTGGGCCCGCATCTCCCCTCCCGTGGCCAGGCGCGGCTTCCTGCGCATCGAGACCGACCGTGGTGACCGGCTCTACATCGGCCTGATCAGCGCGGCCGTCGTACTGGCCGGCTGGATAGCTGTCACCGACCTGTCCATGTGGCTCGCGCTCGGCTGCGCGCTGCTGGTGGCGGTCGTGATCGGGATATGGGGCTAACAGAGGAGCGAAGCGATGAGGCATCGGGCAGGCAGGTCCGCGGCGGTAGGTCTGGCCGCGCTCGTCCTGGTAGCGGCCGGCTGCACGCAGGGCGCGCAGAAGCCCACGAGCGATTTCAAGGAGTCGGACGGCAAGGCCGCGGCGCAGCGGTGGGTGACGGAGGAGTTCACGCCGAGCACCCTGTCCAAGGACCAGCAGCTGGCGGAGATGGACTGGTTCATGAAGGCCGCGGCGCCGTACCGGGGCATGCAGATCAACGTGGTCTCCGAGACGATCACCACCCACGAGTACGAGTCGCAGACACTGGCCAAGGCGTTCACCGAGATCACCGGGATCAAGATCAAGCATGACCTGATCCAGGAGGGCGACGTCATCGAGAAGCTCCAGACCCAGATCCAGGGCAACCAGAACATCTACGACGCGTACGTCAACGACTCCGACCTCATCGGCACCCACTCACGCGGCGACTACGTCTTCCCGCTGTCCGACTACATGGCGGGCGAGGGCAAGAACGTCACCTCGCCCACGCTCGACCTGAACGACTTCATCGGCATCAGCTTCACCACCGGCCCGGACAAGAAGATCTACCAGCTCCCCGACCAGCAGTTCGCGAACCTCTACTGGTTCCGCTACGACTGGTTCACCGACCCGGAGATCAAGAAGCAGTTCAAGGCCGCGTACGGCTACGACCTGGGCGTCCCGGTCAACTGGGCGGCCTACGAGGACATCGCCGACTTCTTCACCAACAAGGTCAACGGCAACGGGACCGTCGACGGCAAGAAGGTCTACGGCCACATGGACTACGGCAGGAAGGACCCGTCGCTGGGCTGGCGCTTCACCGACGCCTGGCTGTCCATGGCGGGCAACGGCGACCCCGGCATCCCCAACGGCCTGCCGGTGGACGAATGGGGCATCCGCGTCGAGAACTGCCGCCCGGTCGGCTCGTCGGTCACCCGCGGCGGCGACGTCAACGGCCCCGCGGCCGTCTACGCGCTCACCAAGTACGTGGACTGGCTGAAGAAGTACGCCCCCCGGGAGGCCGCGGGCATGAACTTCAGCGAGGCGGGCCCGGTCCCGGCGCAGGGCAACATCGCCCAGCAGGTCTTCTGGTACACCTCGTTCACGGCCGACATGACCAAGCCGGGCCTGGCGGTCGTCAACAGCGACGGCACGCCCAAGTGGCGCATCGCGCCGAGCCCGCACGGCGCCTACTGGAAGCAGGGCAACAAGCTCGGCTACCAGGACGCCGGCTCCTGGACGCTGCTCAAGAACACGCCGCAGGACCGCCGGGCCGCGGCCTGGCTGTACGCGCAGTTCGTCACGTCGAAGTCGGTGTCGCTGAAGAAGTCGATCAAGGGTCTGACGTTCATCCGCGACTCCGACATCCGCAGCGACTACTTCTCGGAGAACTCCAAGAAGTACGGCGGGCTCATCGAGTTCTACGCCTCGCCGGCCCGCAAGCAGTGGACCCCGACCGGGACGAACGTCCCCGACTATCCCAAGCTCGCCCAGCTGTGGTGGCAGAACGTGGCCACCGCGGTGACCGGCGAGACGACCGCCCAGCAGTCGATGGACAACCTGGCCAAGCAGCAGGACGACATCCTGGCCCGGCTGGAGCGGCGCGGCTACGGCGGCAACTGTGCGCCGAAGCTGAACCCGGAGCGGCCCGCCCAATACTGGTACGACCAGCCGGGCGCGCCCGCGCCGAAGCTGGCCGACGAGCGGGGCAAGCCGGAGACGCTCGACTACGACAAGCTCATCGCCACGTGGAAGTCGGGGAACTAACCCCGTTCAGGAGCGCCGCCGCCCGGGGGCAGGTCCCGGGCGGCGGCATTCTCCTAGGCCTTCAACCGCTGCGTCAGCCAGTCGAAGGCCTGCTCCTGCATGGTCACGTCGAAGCTGTGGGGCACGTCTGCCCACACCGCTTCGTAGGCATCAGGAGTCTCGCGATAACGCTTCTCGATCATGCTGTGCGCCCGGCGCATGCCCGGCTCGGGGAACAGCCTGTCGCGCAGGGCGTACTGGACCATGAGCGGCTCGGGCGCGCGGGCGGCCACCAGGTCGGGCCAGTCGCCCAGGCGCGGCAGCCCCGGCGGCCAGAGCATCCACGTGTGCTTCTCGACGTACCCGTCGAGCATGTCGCGGAAGGACGAGACCATCCCGGCGACCACGACGGCCCGCAGGTCGGGGTCGAACGCGCCGAGCAGCGCGGCCCGCAGGCCGCCTCCGGACAGCCCGACGCACCCGACGGATCCCACGTCGGGCCTCGACCGCAGGTACGCCGCCGCCGCCAGGTCCTCGCCCGCCGCCACGCCCGCGAAGGACGTGCCGAGCGCGGCGCAGTACTTGGCGACCACGTGCTCGTGGTCCTTGGCCGCCGCGTCGTAGCGGTCGGGCTCGTCGACGCCGAGCGGGAATCGGCGGCTGCCCCAGGTGAGCACGTCGGGGACCAGCACCACGAAGCCCCGCCCGGCCAGCTCGTTCGCGTACGCGCGACCGCCGTAGAGCACCTCCCGGACCCGCCGCACCTCGGGGGAAGGCGCGGAGGGGCCGTCGGCGATCTTCTCCTTGCCGACCCACTTCATCCCGCCGTGGCAGTGCAGCGCCACCACCCCGGGCAGCGGCCCGGCCGCGTCCCTGGGCCGCAGGAGGTACGCGTGGGTGCGCGGCCCGAACCCCACCGACCAGGAGAGCTCCTCCCCGGCGAGGTCGCCGTCCGTCCACGAGCGCTCGACCCGCACGTCACCGGCGGTCAGGTCGAGCACCCCCATCGCGGCCCGCGCGGCCTCGCGCAGCTCGGGCCCCGGAAGAGACGGGTACGGCCCGAGCTGCGCGGCGGCGACCTCGGCCAGCTCAGCGAACACGGGTACCGTCGTCCACCAGGTGCACCGGCTCGCCGGACGCGGCCGACACGTTGGCCGCGTGCCCGGTCAGCACGCTGCGGATCCCGTCACGGTAGCCGGCCTGCCTGGCCAGCGGGTCGTCGCCGACGCCGCGGAAGACGTCGTTCAGCAGCAGCCGGTCGCCGCCGCCGTGCCCGCCGGAGCCGGTTTCGATCGGCACCTCCTCCGCCTCGCTCCAGTGGCGGTGCAGGGTGAGCTTCTCCCAGGCGTCGGTCTTGTGCTTCTTGGAGGCCGCGCTCGGGTCGATGGCCGCGTTCGGCGGGGTCCACGACCGCTCGACGACCTCCAACTCCAGCCGCCCGGCCGTGCCGTTGAAGGCCACCCGGTAGCCCTCGGCGGGCGCGTAGGCGTTCAGCGCGTACGTGAGCACGGCACCGTTGGTGTAGCGGACCATCACCGACATGGTGTCGTCGATGGTGATCCCGTCGCTGAAGACGTCCTGGTCGCGGAGGTAGCCGTCCTCGTGCTCGGCGTCCAGGTAGAGCCGCTTGAGCCGGGGGTCCTTGGAGATGTCCAGGATGAACGGGTCCGTACCGAGGCCCGGGGCGCCCTGACCCCGCGCCGGACGGTCGGTCAGGCCGCGCTCGCCGGCGTTGTCCGAGCCGTAGAAGCGCAGGTCGGCCTGGGCGAAGACAGTCTGCGGGGCGGCGGCGAGCCACCAGTTGACCAGGTCGAAGTGGTGGGTGGACTTGTGGACCAGCAGCCCGCCCGAGTTGACCCGCTGACGGTGCCAGCGGCGGAAGTAGTCGGCGCCGTGGATGGTGTCGAGCGTCCACTCGAAGTGCACGGACGTCACCCGGCCGATCGCGCCCTCCTGCAGAAGGCGGCGCACGGCCGAGTTGCGCGGCGAGTAACGGTAGTTGAAGGTGACGATCAGCTTGCCGCTGCTGCGCTCGGCCGCCTCGGCGATGGCCGCGCAGCCCTCGGCGTCGATCGTCAGCGGCTTCTCCACGATGACGTCGCGCCCGGCGTCGAGCGCCGCGCACACGTACCGGGCGTGGGTGGCGTCGACGGTGGTGACGATGACCGCGTCGGCGAGCTCGAGCACCTTGTCGAACTCTTCTGGCGCGAAGCGCGGCACCTCGTGACCGATCCGCTCGACGTAGTAGTCCATGCGGGTCCGGTTCTTGTCGCAGAGGGCGACGATGGTGCCGGCGTCGCGCCACTCCCCGAGCAGCGCGTCGACATACATCTGCGCACGGTGCCCGAGCCCGACGAACGCGTACTTCATGTCTCTCCTTTTAACCTGCGATCGAGGCGTTGGCCTCGGTGATGAACTTCTGCGCGGCGTCGTCGGGGGTCATCTTGCCGAACAGGACCTCCTCCGAGTAGCGCGTGAGGATGTCCTCCATGGCGCTGGCGCCCTTCGGCGGAGCGGCCGGCGGGTCGGCCAGCTCGCTCTTGACCTTGTCCAGGAAGTCCAGCGTCTTCTTGTCCGTGGGAGGCAGCTTGTCCTTGACCGCCGCCAGCACCTTGGAGCTGGCCGGCAGGCCGCGGTCGCTGAGGATGATCCCGCCCACCTCAGGGTCGTTGATCATGAAGTCGATGAACTTGGCGGCCTCGGCCGCGTGCTCGGACTTGGACGAGGCGGTGTAGAACATCGCCGGCTGCAGGAACATGCCGCCGGTGGTGGCCCCGGGCAGCTTCGGCATCCGCAGCAGGTCCACGTCCTTGCCGGACTTCTTGGCGATGCCGCCGAGCTGGTTGCTCCACCACATGCCCATCGCGCCGGTGCCGGTGGCCAGCAGCGACTGGTCCACGCTCTGGGCGCCGATCTCGGCGGTCTTGGCGGCGTCGGGCGAGCCCTTGGTCTTGATCAGGTTCTGGTGGGTCGCCCACCAGGCCTTGATCGTCTCGGGCGAGACGCCGATCTTGTTGCCGTTGTAGAAGGGCTCGCCCTTCTGCGCGGCGAAGATCTGGAGGTAGGCCGGGTTGAAGCTCTGCTGCGTGCCGTAGATCTTCCCGGCGCTCTTCTCGCTGACCTTCGACGCCAGGTTGACGTAGTCGTCCCACGTCCACTTGGTGTCGTCGGGGAGCTTCTGCCCCGCGGCCTCCAGCTCGGTCGGGCTGACGACCAGGGAGAAGGCGTTGACGCCGGTGGGGATGGCGAACTGCTTGCCGTCGATGGCGCCGGTGCCCAGCACCTTGGGGTCGATGTCGCCGGTGTTGACCGTGCTGGCCAGGTCGGCCAGCGTGCCGCGGTCGGCGTACTCGCGCAGGCCGCGGATCTCAAGGGTGATGATGTCGGGCGCGTCACTGGCCGCGACCTTCGTGGACAGCGACTCGTAGTAGGCCGCGAAGTCGGAGAACTCGCCCTCGACGTCGATGGTCGGGTTCTTCGCCTCGAACTTCTTGATCGCCTCTTCGGTCATCTGCTGCCGAGCGGCGCTACCCCAGTAGGAGAAGCGCAGCTTGATCTTGCCATCGGCGCTGTCGCCGCCGCTGCCGCTGCCGCAGGCCGCGGTGACCGCCAGCATCGCGGTGGCGAGCAGTGCCGCCGACCACACTTTCTTGCCAGAGCTCACGGCTCTACCTCCTTGGGGTTTCTTCTTATTGGGGGGTGGATGGAGCTACTTCAGCCCCGTCGTGGCCACGCCACGGATCAGGTACTTCTGGCCGGCCAGGAAGAAGCCGAAGATGGGACCGAGCGCGATGATCGACATCGCGAACATGGGACCCCATTGAGAGTCGCTGCTGGCGTCCAGGAACGTGCGCAGCGCGACCGGGACGGTGAAGTTGTCCGGGTTGTTGAGGTAAAGGAGCTGGCTCAGGAAGTCGTTCCACGTCCAGATGAACGTGAAGATCGCGGTCGTGGCCAGCGCGGGCAGACAGAGCGGCATGACCACTCTGATGAAGATGCGCCAATAGCCCGCTCCGTCGATCTCGGCCGCTTCGTCCAGCTCCCTCGGCAGCGTACGGATGAACTGCACCATGAGGAAGACGAAGAACGCGTCCGTCGCCAGCACCTTGGGCATCACCAGCGGCCAGATCGTGTTGATCAGGTCGAGCTTCGAGAACATGATGTACTGCGGCACGATCACCACGTGGTGCGGCAGCATGATCGTGCCCAGCATGATGGCGAACCAGAACTTCTTCAGCGGGAAGTTCAGCCGGGCGAAGGCGTAGGCCGCCAGCGAGCAGGCCACCAGGTTCGCCACCACCGACAGCGCGGTGACGACCGCGGAGTTCCACAGGTAGTAGCCGAAGGGGTGCTTGAGCGCCGACCAGCCCTCGCTGTAGTTCTCGAACGTGATCTGGCTGGGCCACAGCCCCGGCTCCCGGAAGATCAGCTCCTCCGGCTTGAGCGAGCTGGAGATCATCCAGAGCAGCGGATAGAGCATGACCAGGCCGAAGCCGATCAGCAGGATGTGCTTGACCACCGGCCCGCCCTTGAGGGGGCGGAACAGCACCGGGACCGGCCTACTTGGTGTCGCCATAGAAGACCCAATACTTAGACGCGAGGAAGTTCACTCCGGTCAGGGCGGCGATGATGACCAGCAGGACCCACGCCATCGCCGCGGCGTAGCCCATGTCGTAGCTCTTGAACCCCTTCAGATAGAGGTAGAGCGTGTAGAAGAGGGTGGAGTCGGCCGGGCCGCCCTTGCCGTTGCTGACGATGAACGCCTGCGTGAACGACTGGAACGACTTGATGACCTCGAGCACGAGGTTGAAGAAGATGATCGGCGTCAGCAGCGGCAGCGTGATCGAGCGGAACTGGCGCAGGGTGCCGGCGCCGTCCACCGCCGCCGCCTCGTAGTAGCTGCTGGGGATCTGGCGCAACCCGGCGAGGAAGATGATCATCGGGGCGCCGAACGTCCACACGTGCAGGAGGATCAGCGTGCCCAGCGCCGTGTCGGGGTCGCCGACCCAGCCGGGCCCCTGGATGCCGAAGATCGACAGCACCGCGTTGACCAGGCCGTCGGCGCCGAAGACCTTGCGCCAGAGGATCGCGATCGCGACGCTGCCGCCCAGCAGCGAGGGCAGGTAGAAGATCGAGCGGTAGAACGACAGCCCGCGCAGCCCCCGGTCGAGCACCAGGGCCAGCGCCAGCGCGAAGGCCAGCTGCAGCGGGACCGACACGACCACGTAGATCGTGGTCACCTTCAGCGAGGACATGAACCTCTCGTCCTCGGTGAACATCTTGACGTAGTTGTCCAGCCCGACCCACTTGGCCTCCTTGAGGAGGCTGTAGTCGGTGAAGGACAGGTAGAGCGAGGCGATGATCGGGCCGACCGTGATGACAAGCAGGCCGACGAACCAGGGCGCCAGGAACAGGTAGGCGGCCCTCGCCTCGCGGCGGGCACGGAGAGAGCGGGGTCCGCCTCCGGTCGTCACCGCCACCGTGTCAGCCATGACGGAACTCTTTCGTCATTCACGGACCTTCCGGCGAGATGTGAATGGATAGCGCTTTCCTATAGCTGGGGGGAAAGTTACGTCAACCCTTTGCAGACGTTACATAGCCGTTACCGATATATCGTTACGACGTTTGCCCAGCTAGAGAGCTTGCTCGCCCGAGAAGTCAGATGAATTCGCTGCTCGGTTAGTACAACCGTTTGCAGCAGGCCCGCTATCGTGGCGGAGCAGTGGACTCCCTGATGACCAGGCGCGTCTCCAGCGAGGTGGTGGCCGTCACCTCCTGGATGAGCAGGTCCACGGCGAGCCGGCCCGCCGCGGCGGTGGGCATGGCGACCGTCGTGAGCTTGGGACGGTTGAGCCGGCCGGAGACGATGTCGTCGATCCCCACCACGCTGACGTCCTCCGGCACGCCGAGCCCCAGGTCGCCGAGCCCTTCGATGAGCCCGATCGCGACCAGGTCGTTGTAGGCGAGCACGCCGGTCGCCCCGGAGTCCCGCACCTGGCGCGCCACGGCGAGCCCGCCCCGCTCGGTGGGCGCGTTGGGGCCGATGACGACCAGCTCGACGCCCTGCACCTGCTCGGCGGCCGTACGGATCTCCGCGCTGGTCCACGAGCCGGCCGGGCCGGCCACGAGCGCCACGCGGCGGTGCCCGAGCCCGGTCAGGTGCTCGACCGCCAGCCTGGCCCCGTGGCCGACGTCCATCAGCACCGTGGCGGCACCGCGCAGCCGCCGGTTGATCACCACGAACGGCACCCGCGCGGCCAGCCGTTCCAGCGTCTTGTTGGACGAGCGCGGGCTGCACAGCACCAGGCCGTCCACCTGCTTGGAGAACGCCTGCACCAGCTCCTCCTCGGTGGCCGCCTCCTCGTCGGTGTCGGCCACGAACAGGTGGTAGTCGCGCTGCCTGGCCGCCGAGTGGGCCGCCTTGATCAGCGGGGGGAAGAACGGATTGGCGATGTCGGCCACGATCAGGCCCAGGTTGTGGGTGCGGCCGGTCGTGAGCGCCCTGGCCGCCCGGTTGGGGCGGTATCCCAGCTCCTCGGCCACCGTGAGCACCCTGGTGCGGGTGGCCGCGTTCACCATGTGCGGCGCGGAGAACGTCCGCGACACGGTCGATACATGCACACCGGAGGCCCGGGCCACATCACGAATCGTCACTGTCACAGTCGCCCACCCTAACGCAACCGCTTGCAGAATCTCTGAGTACCATGAAAGCGCTTGCCGCCCCCTTGCCTCAGGAAACCCCTGTTCGAGCGCGGGGGGCGAAATCACCTCTTGACGACCTCGCCTTGAGGACACAAAGGTTTAGTGCAACTGTTTGCAGTCTTGAAGGAGCCCTCACGGTGAGCAGAGTCCTCGTCACCGGAAGCGCAGGACGCCTGGGCCGGAGCGTGGTCACCACGCTCGCGGCGGCCGGGCACGAGGTCATCGGCGTCGACCGAACACCCGGCACGCCACCCGAGGCCGCGGTCGCCTTACCGGCCGATCTCACGGACACCGGCCAGGCGTTCGAGGTGATCGCCAGGTTCCGGCCCGAGTCCGTGATCCACCTGGCCGCGATCGCGACCCCGTTCAGCCATCCGGAATCGGTGATCTTCAAGGTCAACACCCAGCTCGCGTTCAACGTCTGCGAGGCGTCCGTCGCGCTGGGCGTGCGGGGCGTGGTCGTGGCCAGCAGCCCCACCGTGATCGGGTACGGCGCGCCGGGCGGCTGGGCGCCCGCGTACCTGCCGATCGACGAGGATCACCCGGTACGCCCGTGGAACGCGTACAACCTGTCCAAGGTCGTGGCCGAGCAGACCATGAAGACGTTCGCGCTGGCCGGGACGACCGCGATGGCCGCGGTCAGGCCGTGCTTCGTCATCCCGCCCGAGGAGTGGGCGGGCGCGCCCACCCAGTCGGGCCACACGCTGCGTGAGCGGCTCGACCGGCCCGAGCTGGGCGGGGTCTCGCTGTTCAACTACATCGACGCCCGCGACTGCGCCGACCTGATCATGGTGCTGGCCGAGGCGCTGCCCGAGCTGCCCAGCGGCGAGGTGTTCTTCGCCGGGGCCGCGGACGCGCTGGCCAGGAAGCCGCTCGCCGACCTGCTGCCCCAGGTCGTGCCCGGCACCGAACCGTTCGCCGCCGGTCTCACCGGCACCACCCCCGCCTTCTCGACCACCAAGGCAGAGCGCCTGCTCGGCTGGCAGCCCAAGCGAAGCTGGCGTACCGAAATGAAGGAAGCTGAATGAACCTGAGCGGTGTGCTGTTCTTCCCCGTGACGCCCTTCGACGCCGACGGCCGGCTCGCCGAAGAGGTGCTGGCCGAGCACGTCCGGCAGGGGATGGAGCACGGTCCCGGCGGCGTGTTCGTGGCGTGCGGCACCGGCGAGTTCTCCGCGCTGTCGGAGGCCGAGCACGCGCGGGCGGTGCGGGTGGCGGCCGAGGTCGTGGGCGGGCGGGTGCCGGTGTTCGCGGGCGCGGGCGGCCCGCTCGGCACGGCGCTCAGCCAGGCGCGGGCCGCGCGCGCGGCGGGCGCCGACGGGCTGCTGCTCATGCCGCCGTACCTGGCCCAGGGGCCGGCGCACGGCTTCGCCGCCTACGTGTCGGCGGTGGCCGCGGAGCTGCCGGTGATCGTCTACCAGCGGGGCTCCGTGGTGCTGGAGCCGGAGGCCGTGGTGGAGCTGGCGGGGATCCCCGGAGTGATCGGGCTCAAGGACGGCGTCGGCGACATCGACCGGATGCAGCGGATCGTGCTGGCGGTGCGGGAGTCGTACCCGGACTTCCTGTTCTTCAACGGGCTGCCGACGGCCGAGCTGACCATGCCCGCCTACCGGGGCATCGGCGTGGAGCTGTACTCCAGCGCGGTGTTCGCGTTCGCGCCGGAGATCGCGCTGGCCTATCTGAACGGTGACGAGCGGCTGCTCACCGGCTTCTACGCCCCGCTCGTACGGCTGCGCGGCAAGGTCCCCGGCTACCCGGTCGCCCTGGTCAAGGCCGGGGTACGGCTGCGCGGCCTGGACGTGGGCGCCGTCCGCCCGCCGCTGGTCGAGCCGACCGACGAGCACCTCGAAGAGCTGGAGGCGCTGATCAAGACGGGGCTGGAGCTGGCGGCGTCATGACGATCGCCGACCTGCGCACCTCGCTGCGTACCGCCTCCCTTCCCCGGCCGTGGGGCGCGGACGTCCCGTACAACCACGTGGTGGTGTGCGAGGTCACGCTGAAGGACGGGCGGACCGGCACCGGGTTCTCGTGGACGCCGCAGATCGGGGCGCACGCCGTACAGGCGCTGCTCGACCACGACCTGCGCGAGGCGCTGATCGGGCTGCCCGCGCACCCCGAGGTGGTGTGGGACCGGCTGTGGCGGCACCTGCGCGAGGCGGGGCCCGGCGGGATCACCACGGTCGCGCTGGCCGGGATCGACCTGGCGCTGTGGGACCTGCGCTGCGGCGAGCGCGGCCTGGTCGAGGTGCTGGGCCGGCGGCGCGACGAGGTCCCCGTCTACGGCAGCGGCGTCAACCTGCACTACTCGCTGGACGAGCTGGTGGAGCAGGCGCGGCGCTGGGTGGCGGCCGGGTACCGGGGCGTCAAGATCAAGGTGGGCCGCCCCGATCTGGCGGAGGACGTGGCCAGGGTGGCCGCCGTTCGCGAAGTGATCGGGCCCGACCGGCTGCTGATGATCGACGCCAACCAGCGGTGGGACCTGCACCGGGCCAGGCGGGCTCTTTCCGCGCTGCGGGAGTTCGGGCTGCACTGGATCGAGGAGCCGCTGCCCGCCGACGACGTGGCCGCGCACGTGGAGCTGCGGCGCTCCATCGACGTGCCGGTGGCGGTCGGGGAGAACGTCTACACGACCTACGGCTTCCGCGACCTGCTCGCGGCCGGGGCCTGCGACATCGTCCAGCCGAACGTGGTGCGGGTCGGCGGGATCACGCCGTTCCTGCGGATCGTGGAGCTGGCCAGGACGTACGACGTGCCGGTCTATCCGCACCTGCTGGGCGAGATGTCCGGGCAGCTCGCGCTGGCCCTGCCACTGCCGGTCATGGCGGAGGATGTGGAGGACGCGTCGTTCGCGGCCCTCGGGCTGCTGGAGGAGCCGTACCCGGTGCGGATCTCCGACGGCGTGCTGCGGGCGGGCGAGCACTCGGGACTGGGGTTGAGATGGA
Source organism: Nonomuraea sp. NPDC005650 (assembly GCF_040605375.1). Lineage (NCBI taxonomy): Bacteria > Bacillati > Actinomycetota > Actinomycetes > Streptosporangiales > Streptosporangiaceae > Nonomuraea > Nonomuraea sp. NPDC005650. The sequence goes on along the minus strand of NZ_JBEXCR010000069.1, from coordinate 30,951 downwards.
CGCGATGAAGGTGGTACTCGCTGGTGCGCACGGCCATGGGCGGCACCATCTGGGCAATCTGCGCAGGCTGGCCGGCCAGGGGCTGATCGAGCTGGCCGGGATCTGCGACGTGCGGCCCGCCGAGGTGGACTTCGGCTCGCCGCTGCAGTCGCCCGACCTGGGCGAGCTCCTCGCCAAGACCGGCGCGGAGATCACGGTCATCTGCACGCCGATCCACACCCACGCCGACCTCGCGGTGACCGCCCTGCACGCGGGATCCCACGTGCTGCTGGAGAAGCCGCCCGCGGCGAGCCCCTCCGCACACGCCCGGATCGCCGCGGCGGTCGCGGAGACGGGGCTGTCCTGCCAGGTCGGCTTCCAGTCGCTGGGCTCGGCGGCGGTCCCCGCGCTGCGCGCGCTGATCGCCGACGGCACCATCGGGCGCGTGCGCGGCATCGGCGGCGCGGGCGCCTGGGAGCGGCCCTCGGCCTACTTCACCAGGTCCGCCTGGTCTGGCAAGCGCCGGCTCGACGGCGTGGACGTGGTCGACGGCGCGCTGACGAACCCGTTCGCGCACGCCGTCGCGACCGCCCTCGCCCTGGTGGACGGCCCCGTCGCCGAGATCGAGACCGAGCTCTACCACGCCCATCCGATCGAGTCGGACGACACGTCCTGCCTGCGGATCCGCTACGACGACGGCTTCGTGACCACCATCGCGGTGACGCTCTGCGCGACCGGCCGGAGCGAGCCGTACCTGGTCGTGCACGGCGACGCGGGCCGCGCCACGCTCGTCTACACGCAGGACCAGCTAAAGGTCGAGCTGCCGGACGGCACGGTCACGACGACCGTGTACGAGCGCACCGACCTGCTGGAGAACCTCGTCGACCACGTCCGCACGGGCGCGGACCTGATGGTGCCGCTGTCCGCCACGGAGACGTTCACGCAGGTGCTGGACGCGGTGCGGCTGGCTCCCGAGCCGCTGCCGATCCCGGAGCGGTACCAGGCCGTCGAGCGCGACGCCGAAACGGGCGAGGTCACGCACCGGTTCCTGCCGGGCGTCGCCGGCCTGACGGCCCGCAGCGCCGAGACGCTGTCGCTCTACTCGGAGCTGGACGTCCCCTGGACCAGGGTGGAGCTGCTGGCCTCCGACCGGCCGGTCGCCGCCTACGAGCTGCGGCCCGACCTGCCCGCCACCGACTCCCCCCGGCCGTACCTGCACGGGGTCCGGACGCTGGGTGGCGTCGAGGTCACCGAGGTGCGTCCCGAGGACCACGTGCACCATCTCGGGGCCGGGGTCGCGATCTCCGACCTGGGCGGGGCGAACTTCTGGGGCGGCCGCACGTACGTCAAGGACCAGGGGCCCACCTGGCTGGACGATCACGGGACGCAGCGGCACCTGTCGTTCTCCCGCCTGGACGACTCCGGCTTCGTCGAGCACCTGGAGTGGGCCGGGCCCGGCGGACGGCCGGTGGCGCGCGAGGAGCGGACCGTCACGGCCCGGCCGTTCGGGGACTTCTGGGCGCTGGACTTCGCGTTCACGCTCACCAACCTCACCGGCGATCCGCTGGAGGTCCGGAGCTCGGCCACCAAGGGCCGCGTGGGCGCGGGGTACGGCGGCTTCTTCTGGCGCGCCCCCGGCACCTCCACGGCCCGGATCGCCCTCCCCGGCGGCGAGGAGGCCGTGCACGGCAGCCGCGACCCTTGGGTCGCCCTGGCCGGCACCACGCCGGAGGGGCAGGACTGGACGCTCGTCTTCGTGCAGGCGGACGGCGACCCGTGGTTCGTGCGGGTGGAGCACTATCCGGGGGTGGGGCAGGCGCTGGCCTGGGACCGGCCGCTCGTCGTCGAGACCACGCTGACCAGGCGGGTCGTGACGGCGGTGGTGGACGGCCGGCTCGACGCCGCCGCCGCGTCCGCGCTGGCGGACACGGTACGCGCGGCGACACCGGCCCTTCGGTAAGCCCTCACTCGGCGTTTCCTGGCGGTTACGCGTTCGGTGGCTAGGGTGCGGGATTTGTGACTTCTCCCGTCGCCCTCGACACCAGGTCCGTGACCGCCAGGGACCCGTTCTTCGACAACGCCAAATACCTGGCCATTCTGCTCGTGGTGTGCGGTCACCTCATCGAGGACCAGCGGGATCACCCCATCGCGCACGCGCTGTACTTCTACGTCTACGTCTTCCACATGCCGCTGTTCATCGTGCTGAGCGGCTATCTGTCGCGCCGGTTCACGTTCTCGGCGGGGAAGGCGCGCAAGCTCATCTCCACGCTGGCGGTGCCGTACCTGATCTTCGAGTTGGCGTACTCGCTGCCGCGTTTGATCCTGTACGGGAAGTTCGAGCTGAGCCTGCTGGACCCGTACTACCTGACGTGGTTCCTGCTGTCGCTGTTCCTGTGGCGGCTGTCGACGCCCGTGTGGCAGCAGCTCAGGTGGCCGCTGGCGATCGCGGTCGTGCTGTCGCTGCTGACCGGGATGAGCGCGCTGCCCGACGAGCTGGCCATGAACCGGACGTTCGGCCTGCTGCCGTTCTACGTGCTCGGGCTGATGCTCAAGCCGGAGCACTTCGCGTTGCTGCGCAGGCCGTACATGAGGCTGGCCGGTTTTCTCACGCTCGGCCTGGGGCTGGCCGCGGCGCTGCTCGTCCACGAACAGGTGCCCACGGAGTGGATCAGGTGGCGCCTGTCCAACGCGCAGTTGCACGTGGACGACCTCACCGGCACGGCCATCCGGCTGGGGCTGCTGCTGGCCGGGGCGGTGCTGCTGGCGGCCTTCCTGGCGGTGACGCCCGCGCGGCGCACGTGGTTCAGCGGGCTGGGCGCGGCCACCATGTACGCGTACCTGCTCCACGGGTTCGTGGTCAAGGTCGCCGAGCGGTTCGAGCTGGGCGTGCCGCTGTCGATCCTGCTCGGCGTGGCCGCCGCCACGCTCCTGTGCACGCCGCCGGTCCGCAAGCTCTTCCACTGGGCCGTGGAGCCGCGTATGTCCTGGGCCTTCACGCCGCTGCGCCGACCGTGACACGGTGTCAGGTATGGCCATCGACTTCACCCTCGCCCCCGAGCACGAGGAGATCCGCAAGCGGGTCCGCGCCTTCATCCAGGGGACCGTCATCCCCGCCATGGAGGAGGTGAAGGAGGCCGACCGGGACGCCTACCTCCGCACGATCTTCCGGCTCCGCTCCCAGGCCAAGGCCGAGGGGCTGTGGCTGCCCCACATGCCGAAGGAGTGGGGCGGCATGGGGCTGGGCCACGTCGAGCTGGCCATGGTGCAGTCGGAGGCGGCCAAGACCCGCGTCGGGCCGTGGGTGCTCAACTGCATGGCCCCGGACGAGGGCAACATGCACACCCTCCTGCACTGGGCGACGGACGAGCAGAAAGAGAAGTATCTGCGGCCGCTCCTGGAGGGCACGCAGATGTCCTGCTTCGCCATGACCGAGCCGGAGGTGGCGGGCTCCGACCCCACCCTGATCCGCACCACGGCCGTCCGGGACGGGGACGAGTGGCTGATCAACGGCCACAAATGGTTCATCTCCAACGCGCGCCGGGCCAACTTCGCGATCCTCATCGCGCGGACGGAGCCGGACGTGCCGGAGGGCTCGCGCGGCGCCAACACCGCCTTCCTCGTCGACCTCCCCGACCCGGGCTGGGACGACGCACGCGAGATCGAGACGATGCACGGCTCCACGGGCCACAGCGAGATCGTCATCACGGACCTGCGCGTGCCCGACAGCCGGATCCTCGGCGGTCGCGGCAACGGTCACCGCCTCGGCCAGTACCGCCTGGGCCCGGCCCGGCTCGCCCATTGCATGCGCTGGATCTCCCAGGCGGAGACGGCCCTGGACATGATGGTCGACCGCGCGCTCAACCGCTACAGCCACGGCTCGCTGCTGGCCGAGAAGCAGGGCATCCAGTGGATGATCGCCGACTCGGCCATGGAGCTGTACCAGTGCAAGCTGATGGTCCTGCATGCCGCTTCCAAGATCGACAAGGGCGAGGATTTCCGTACGGAGGTGTCGATGGCCAAGCACTTCGTGGCGGGCAGCCTCAACCGGATCGTGGACCGGGCGATCCAGGTGCACGGCGCGCTGGGGTATTCGACGGACACGCCGCTGGCGAGCATGTTCCAGCATGCCCGCTGGGCCCGGTTCGCCGACGGCGCCGACGAGATCCACCAGATGCGCATCGCCGAACGCACCATAGCCGCCTACCGAGCCACCGGCTCCACCAGCACCGCCACCGGCGGCCTCCCCTTGTGAACGCTCGCGTGGGCCTCCGGCGGCCTCCCCCTTTGAACACCCTCAAGACCCCCGGCAGCCTCCCCCTGCGAGCACCCTCACAGACCCCCGGCAGCCTCCCCCTTTGAACACCCTCACAGGCCCCGGCGCAGGCAGCCGAGACGGCCCTCGGCACCGAGACGGCCCTCGGCATTGAGACGACGACCTCGGACGGTCATCGGAGGAGGGCGCCGACGACGATCTCAGACGGTCGTCACCCGGGAAGCCGACATCGGCACGATCTCCCGCTCGTAGTAGACCTGGAAGTCCTCCCCGGCCGCGAACAGCTTGTCGAGCTCACCCCGGCACGCCGCGATCACCTCGGGGTCGTCGATCCGCCTGGCCCCGCTGTGGGCCCCGGAGGCGTCGTACGTCACCTCGTACATCACGGACGACCCCAGCACGACGAGCTCCGGCAGGCGCCGGTCGATCTCGAGATCGGACACCTCCCCCGCGTCGAGCACCCGCACCTGCTCGGCCACCGCCACCCGCAACGCCAGCACGTGCATCTCCCACTGCAGGTACGGCGTGACGGGTTGCTCAACGATCCGGATCCGCCGGCACGGGAAGGCCCTGCTCCGGCCCTCGACACCGGAGTCGTCGACCAACTTGAGCGAGCGTTCCCAGTCGCCTTCCATCATCGCCAGCCAGCTCGGCTCCCCGGCCTCGAAGCGCTGAATACGCTCAAGCTTCCAGAACACGTCATCAATGTTCCGGAAATTCGGCCAGAAATCGTCAAGATATCCGTCCGCACTTAGCAAGACGCCTGATATCTCATGAATGCGCTCAAGCATATGACGACCGTACCCATCAGATTCGCAGCACGAACCCGAGAGCAGCGGCTACGCTGGCCGGCAGCCGCGGCCTCGCCCTGGTGGGCCAGGACCTGCTGTGCCGCGACATCCTCCGCGAACTCGACGTTCCGGACGGCGTCAACATCGGCCTCATCGACACCGTGACCCGCTACGCGCTCGACCACGGCCACCACGTCATCCTCGAAGGCATCCTCACGGCCGGCACTCCAGTCCCTGCGCGCGGACTTCCCCAACCGGAGCCGTTTCTTCTACCTCGACGTCCCCTTCGGGGAAACGGTACGACGACTGCTATCCGAAACACTCGAACGCACAGAAACCCGCAATTACCAGAAACCCACCTAAACCCAGCAAATCACCTCGCCGGATGATCACTCACTCACAAAAGGCCCGCCACCACCGGACCCGAACAGCAAGACCACCAATTCCCCCAAGCCGCGGAGACCACCGCCTCCCCCAAGGACCCGAGCCCCCAGCGGACGCCGAGCTCACGCACTCACGCCTTGTCACTTCCGAGCCGAGCGTAAGCCGCAGGCGTCATGCCCACCGCGGCGGTGAAGTCACGAGTCAGGTGAGCCTGATCGGTATAGCCAAGCTCAGCGGCCAACGTGGCAAGGTCGAGCCCCTCGTAGACCCGCTCCGCCGCCTCGTGCAACCGGAAACGGCGGATCACCCACTTGGGACCGATCCCGACATAGTCCCGGAACAACCGCTGCAGCGACCGCACCGACCGCCCCGACCTGGCGGCCAGCTCATCGACCCTGGTCACGGACACGTCGTTCTCGGCCAGCTCCACCAGTGCCGCGGCCTCCTCCACCAACGGATCCCGCTCCGGCCCCATACCCCGCAGGAACCCGTCGACGAGCGCGACGGCGGCCCCAGCATCAGCCTCGGCCTGAACCTGCTCGACCAGGGACACACCCGCCGCCCCGAACATCTCGCCGATCTCCACGAAACGACCGGTCAACCGCGACACCGAACCACCACCCAGGAACGGCCGGAAGCCGCCGGGGCGGAAACGCGTCCCAAGCGCGCGACCCCTGCCCCGCATCGTGTACGAGAACCCGCCCTTGATCACCCCCGCGATCCGGTGGAAGTCATGGGAGATCGTCATGTTCACGGTGGGATGCGAGACGATGCGCTGCTCGTACGGGTCGGCAAGGTCGGTCCACGTGACGACCCAGAAGTGCGACACAAACGCCGAAATTTCCGGCGAGGGCGCGTGCCGCGCGTAATCGAAGGCGTCGAGCCCCGCGTACGGGTTGACCCAGCCACGCTGTCGCGTTTTTACAAGCCGCACCTCGGGCAGGCGGGGCACCATGACTGCCATGGACGACATCATGCCGCTGATGACGCGCGCCACCGAACAGACCGCCGGGTTGGTACACACGGTGCGACAGGACCAGCTCGGGCTCCCGACGCCCTGCGCGAAGTTCGACGTCAAAGGCCTGATCAACCACCTCGAGTGGGTGGCGGACCTGTTCGAGTCGCTGGGGAACCAGGGGGATCGCATCGAGCAGGAACCGTACGTGGGCGACTTCCCCGAACGAGCGGAGCGCACGCTGGCCACCTGGTCGCGCCCCGAGGCGTGGGAGGGCACCAGCCCCGCCATGGGCCTGCCGATGGCCACGCTGGCCCACATGTACCTCGTCGACATGGTCGCGCACGGCTGGGACCTGGCCAAGGCCACCGGCCAGGAGTACAGCCCGGACCCTGAGGCCGTCTCGGTGGCACTGCACTTCACCGGCCAGATGGCGGAGATGGGCAGACAACGCGGCGCCTTCGGCCCAGCGGTCGACGTACCGAACCACGCCCCACCGTTCGACCGCCTCCTCGGCATCATCGGCCGAGACCCAGCCTGGACACCGTAACCAGCCCCGCCCTCCGGGAAACGCGCTCGACGCGGTCCCCCTAGAAAGGCGGCCGATCCACCAACCCCCCGAATCCCCAGACCCCTGAGGGAACACAGAGGTAAGCGGGGAACGCAACGCAAGCCCGAACACGGACGCACGCGGGGAGCGCAACCCAGGCCCGAACACGGAGACAAGCGGGGAACGCAACCCCAAGCCCGAATACCGAATCACGCCTGCACACCAGCGCCATTCCCGCTGCTCCTCCTGCCACTGTGAGCTCCCCGAGGCCCCGCCCACCGGCCCCCTCGCGCGGCCGCCTGGCCCCAGCACCCCGTCGAACCCCTGGACACGAGCCGCTGCGCACTCGGCTCGGGACGGTGGACGAGATAGCGCTGCAGCACCGGATGCCAGCGGTTGGCGGGCAGGTGCCGGAGCGCCGCGACCGCCAGGCAGTACTTGCTCACGGTGACCGGCCGCACCCCCATCCCACGCAGAACCTTGTCCACCAGCGCCTTCCCATCGGCGGACTTCGACTCCAGCAGCACCAAATCGCGGCGAGCCGGTGCGCTGGACTGCCCGTCGTGGCAGAGCAGGCCCGTGTCACACGTGAGTCTGGCCGCGCCCGAGGGGTCGATGAAGGTCACCCGCCGGTAGTCGGTGGACAGCACCGGCCCCAGCGTCTCGGGGGCGATGAGGCGCAACTCGGCGAGCAGGGTGTCGCGTACGAAGTCGAGTGCCTCCCGGGTGAGGATCCGGCTCGGCGCGTCGTCGTACGGGATGCGGTGCTTGTCGGTGCTGCCACGCGTGCCGTTGAGCTTGAGCTCCAACCACCGGCCACCCCCGTCCAGATAGGTGCGGGTACGAAGCTTGAACCTGCGCCGCCGGTCCTGTCGGTGCTGGTGGAAGGTGAGCAGGTCAGGCGTGTCGAAGTACGTCGAGGTGTAACGGAACTGGCGTCTTGCCCCGATGCGCAGCACAGCGAACCGGCCCCCCAGCTCGGCCGCGAGCGCCGCCATGGTGGCGGCCGTCACGATGTACTTGCGATCGACCCGGCTCATCAGCTCCGGCACGTCCTCAAGCCCGATCGGCGCCACCTCAGCCGCCACCCCGGCCAGCAGCACATCCGCATCCAACTCACCCATCACCACACCCCCACGATCTTGTCCATGACCTCATCCACCGACTCGCTCCCGCCACACCCTTCACCCGACATCCCCCGCCCTCCACCCCACGTCCCGCGCTCCAGTCCCGCGCCCCGCACTCGGCATCCCCCGCCCTCCACCCCACGTCCCGCGTTCCAGTCCCGCGCCCCGCACTCGGCATCCCGCACCCTCATCCCGCACCCTCCACCCCGCACCGCGCCACCTCCGCTTCCGGCCCCACCTCCGCGGCACCACCAAGGCATCGCGCTCGACCATCGGCTCCGCCACCTCCACCTCCCGGGCACCGCGCTCCACCTCCAGCCAGGTGGCGTTCGGTGGTTGGGGTCAGCGGATGCCGACCCGTTGGGGAGGGGCTACGTAGCGGACGTCGACCACCGTGATGTCGCGGACGTAGTCGATCTGGGTGACCACGTAGTGGAGGACGTGTGCCCGCAGGCGGCTTTCCAGGTCGACTCGGAGCAGGTCCGGGTCCGAGTGGACGACGTCCAAGGTGATGACCTGGTGGCGGGTGCGGCCGAGCAGGCCCGGGTGGTCGGCGACGTACATCACCGCCAGCAGGACGGCGTCCAGCAGGAGGGCGGTCAGCGGCCAGGCGCCCGCGATGCCGTTGACCAGGCCCAGCACGATGGCGATGAAGTAGTAGGCGATCTCCTGCTGGGTGATCTCGCTGGAGCGGAGTCGGATGATCGACAGCACGCCGAACAGGCCGAAGCCGACGGCGACGTCGACGCGTTGGACGAGCAGGAGTGAGACGACCGCGAAGATGCCCACGTTGAGTGCCACATAGGCGAAGAGCAGGTCGCGTCGGTGATGTCGTCGGTAGTAGAGGCCATAGGCCAGGGCGACGATCGACACGAGATCCATTACCAGTCCGGCTGTCACGGCGCTCCCTCCGTTGGTGCTGCTGAGAACAGCTTGTCGGGGCGGGGTGAGGCGAGGGTGAGGTGATGATTAGGCGGCTCTCATGCGGTAGCCGGTGCCGCGGACGGTCTCGATCCGGTCGGCGCCGATCTTGCGGCGCAGGTAGCGAACGTAGACGTCCACCACGTTGGAGCCGGGGTCGAAGTCGAAGCCCCACACGTGGCTGAGAAGTTGCTCGCGCGTCAGGACCTGGTCGGGGTGCCGGCAGAAGATCTCCGCCAGCGCGAACTCCCTGGTCGACAGGTCAACTGTCCGATCCCTCACGTACGCCCGCCTCGTACGGAGATCCAGCGACAGGTCCGACACCCGCAACACCGTGACCTCCGGCGTGCGGTCGGCGCGGAGGCGCAGCCGTAGCCGTACCCTCGCCAGGAGCTCCTCGAAGGCGAAGGGTTTGGCGATGTAGTCGTCGGCGCCGCCCTCCAGCCCAGCCACGGTGTCGCTCACGCTGTCGCGGGCGGTCAGGATGATCACCGGTATGGTCACCATGGACTGCCGCAACCTCCGCAGCACCGTGAACCCGTCGCTCAACGGCAGCCCGATGTCCAGGATCAGCAGGTCGAACCCGCCCGCGCAGGCCAGGTCGTATGCCGCTACCCCGTCCCCGACCACGGCGGTCACGAAGCCGTTGGTCCGCAGCCCCTTCTCCACGAACGACGCGATCCTGGCCTCGTCCTCGGCGATCAAAATCCGGTTCATCCCAGTCTCCAGAGCTCCCACAGTGGGATGGACATGACGAAACGGGCTCCGCCGCCCGGGGCTTCCGTCACCTTGACGTTGCCGCCGTGGGCCTCGGCGATCGATCTGACGATGGCCAGCCCCAGACCGGCGCCTTCGTACGACACGGTGCGCCCCGCGCCGCGCACGAACCGGCCGAAGATCCGCTCGCGCTCCGCGGGCGCCACCCCGGGGCCGCTGTCGCGTACCCACAGCTCGACCCATCCGTCGCGGACGGCGGAGCCGACGGCGATCAGGTCGTCGTCGGTGGTGTGGCGGACGGCGTTGGCCACGAGTTGCATGAGCGCCTGCGTGAGCCGCTGGCGGTCGGCGGGCACGCGGGCCTCGGCCACCTCGTCTACCCGCCAGCGGCGGTTGCCGAGCGCGCGGGCCTTGGCGACGACGCTGACCGTGAGGTCGGCCACCTCGACGTCGTGGATGTCGAGAAAGCCCGGTTGCTCCGCCTTGGCGAGGGTGAGGAGGTCTTCGACGATGCGGTTCATCCGGTCGAGCTCGTCGGTGACCAGGGCGAGCGTCTCCGCGCGGTCGCGCGGATCGTCTCCCATGAGCTCCAGATGGCCGCGGATGACGGTGATCGGCGTACGCAGCTCGTGACCGGCGTCGTCCATGAAGTGCCGCTGTACGACGAAGGCGTTTTCGAGCCGGTCGAGCATGTGGTTGAACGTCGCGGCCAGCGCGGCCACGTCGTCGTCGCCCGGCACGTCGAGCCTGCGGGTGAGATCGGTGGAGTCGCTGATCTGCTCGGCCGTCTGACCGATCAACCGGACCGGCGCCAGCACCCGCCCCGCCACGAACCACCCGGCCGCCCCCGCTAACGCCAGCGCCGCCAGCGCGGACAGCCCGAGGACCCGCACCGCGTCGACGATCTCGTCGCGGTGGCGGTCGTAGAGAATCGCCACGACGAAGTGACCCGGGCGGGGGTCGGCCTTCACCGTCACCGGGATCACCGCGTAATGGACCGTTCCCTTCGGACTCTCGATCTCGCCGCCGTCGGGCTTGGTGGCCGTGGCCAGCCGCGCGACCAGCGCGTCGTCGATGTCGAGGCGTACAGGCGGCGGGATCGCGGTGATCTTGTGAGCCTTGCCGTCGACGATGCTGAAGAACGTCTCCCATCTGTCGGGCGCGTTGAGCGCCAGGTATTCCGTCAGCAACTGCCCGACGTCGGTGATCGCGCGGCCGTTCTCCGGGTCGCGCGCGGTCGCGGCGTACCGGCGCAGCTTCTCCGCCTCGTTGCTGAGCTCGAGGTTCGTACGGTCGTCCAGGCGAGCCAGGAGGATGGTCCAGGTCGCGAAGATCGAGACGGCGAGGGCGAGGCCGACGACGGCGAGCATCCAGCCCACGATCCGGGCACGGGCGCTCACCCGCATTCGATCACCTGGTCAATCGTCGTCGCCGTCATCGTCATCTCCGCCGCCGCCACCGCCACCGCCACCGCCGCCGCCGCCGCCATCGTCATCGTCGTCATCGCCGCCTGGTCTGGGCGCCGGCGGTCTGACCGGCTCGGCCCTGGTCTGGCGCGGGGTGGGCCGTACGACTCTCTCGCGCGCCGCAGACCCGTCGTCGTCGCGCGACCCGGTGCTCCTGGCAGGTCTCGGCCCGGTATCCGTGCCGGACTTCGGCTTGGCGCTCGAGGTGGGCTTCGGTGGCGGGCCGGTGGTGGGTTGTGGCCTGGTGCCGACAGCGGGCTGAGGCCCGGCGCCCGTGGCCGGCTGTGATGCCACATTCGTGGCGGACGGTGTTGCCGCGCCCATGGTGAGCTCCGGTTTCGCGCTCGCGGCGGGATCCGGTCGCGCGTTCGCGGTCAGCTCTGGTTTCGCGGCGGTGGTGGGCGGGGTCGAGCCCGGCCCGGGGGTGCCGCTGCCTGTGGGGGCCTGGATGCCGGCCCCGTTCAGTGCGGGCGTGTGTGACACCACGACGGACTCGCCCAGATCGGGCTCGTTGTCGGCCGCGCGCACCAGCCCCACCGACATGAATCCCGCCATCGCCGCGGCCAAGGCGAAGAGGACCAGCGTTCCCCGATGCTTCATGACCTTGACCTTGACGCCCTTCGAGGAGACCACGCTGAAGCCCAGATGAGAAACCTCTCATCTGATCACGCTGAGTCGCAGTGGAATCACGCCCTAATTGGGGGAGGTTCTTTGCCCACGCTGCTTCTTCGTTGGGTGGGGGTTGGGGCTGGGAGGCGTTTGGGGTGGGTTCGCCGCTTCTGCCTGCGGGGGTGGGGGTTGGTGGGGCGAGGCCTCGGGGTGGCGGGGTGGGGGGTACGTGAGCGGCTTCAGACAGCGGCCGCTGGGGGCGGACGTCGCTGGGGGCGCAGGTCGTGGACCATGGTGCCGTGCCGCTCATCGCGAGCGGCGAGGGGCGCGAGGGGCGGGGGCGCGAGGGGCCACGGTCGGGGCGGGCAGGCGGTCCCGATGGGCAGGCGGTATCGGCGGGCAAGTGATCCCAATACCGCGCGAGGCCGGGCGGGCGCTGCCCGAAATGCGCGAGGGTGGGCGGAAAGTCGATCCTGGGACTGGTGCGGGAGCGGTGGCCCGAGATCGGTGGAAATGGTGGACTGAAGCGGGCGGACGCGCTCGGCAGTAAGGCCCGTTCGGAGAGCGGAAGGGCCCGTTCGGGGAGGGCTGAAGCGCCCGTGTGGGGAGGATGGAAGCCCCCATTCGGGAAGGGGCGAAGTTCAGGGAGGGTGGAAGCGCCCGTCGGGGGGACCTCTTCCGGGGGGTGGAATGCGGGATAGGGCGTTGGGTCGGAAGGAGTGCAGATGCGGGTACGGGACAAGGTCGTCGTCGTTACGGGCGCGGCCGGCGGGATCGGCAGGGCGATGGCGCTCAGGTTCGCCGCCGAAGGAGCGGCCGGAGTCGTCGTCGCGGACCTCGACGAGGCCGGGGCGACCGCGGTGTCCAAGGAGATCGGTGACCGCGCCGCAGCGGTACGCGTGGACGTGGCCTCGGAGTCGGAGGTCGCCGCTCTGGCTGAGACCCCGTTCGGCCCGGTGGACCTGTTCTGCTCCAACGCCGGCATCATCGCCGGCCACGGGCTGGACGCCCCGGACCAGGAGTGGAGCCGCCTGTACGCGGTGAACGTGCTGGCCCACGTGTACGCCGCCCGCGCCGTCGTACCAGCCATGGTCGCCCGAGGCGGCGGCTACCTGCTGAACACCTGCTCCGCCGCGGGCCTGATCAGCTGCCCCGGCGACGCCCCGTACGCGGTGACGAAGGCGGCGGCGATCGCGTTCGCCGAGTGGGTGTCCATCCACTACGCGTCGCAGGGCATCAAGGTCAGCGTCCTGTGCCCGCAGGGTGTGCGTACCGGCATGCTGGAGCAGGGGCTGGAGGAGGACCATCTGACCGCGAGGGCCGTGGCCGCCTCGGGAACCATCCTCGACCCGTCCGAGGTGGCCACCGCGGTCGTCGAGGGGCTCGAGGCCGAGCGCTTCCACATCTTCCCGCATCCGGAGGTGGCGGAGTTCGTCCATCGCAAGGCCGAGAACCCCGACCGGTGGCTGGCCGGAATGTCACGCTTCGTTGACTCCCTGACCTCGAATCCCTGATCCGGAGTCGCCGGACGCCACTCGCGAGAGCCCTCAGGCGGCGGCGAGCAGGATCTTCAGCAGGTCCTGTGGCGCGTCGCGCATGAGGTTGTGCGCACTGTCCACCGCGTGGGCGGTCCACGAGGGGTCGCGGCGCAGCCGCTCGTAGACGGGCGTGAACGGCGACTCCCCGTCCCATCCCGCCGCGTACACATACTCCCTGCGACGCACGTGCGAGAGGTCTCCCGTGAGTCGTAGCGGCTGGAGCAGCGAGGCGAGCGGGTGGGCCGTGGCGCGCGGGTCGAAGAACGGCAGCGGCCGGGTCGCGTAGCCGCTGTCCACCACGTCCACGTACCAGCGCCGCTCCTGCTCGGTGACGAGGCTCCAGCAGGAGTCCCCGCGCCCGGGCACGACGGCGTCGAGGTAGACCAGGCCGCGCACCCGCTCGGCGGGCGCGCGGTCGGCGGCGCCGGTGATCACCATTCCGCCGTAGCTGTGGCCGACCAGGATCGCTTCCGTGATGTTCTCGGCGGTCAGGACGCCGGTCACGTCCTGGATGTGGGTGTCGAGGTTCACCCCGCCGTGCAGCAGGTGGCTGCGCTCGGCGATGCCGGTCAGGGTCAGCGGGTACGCGCGATGCCCCCGACTCCGCAGTTGCTCGGCGAGCTCGTCGAAGCACCAGCCGCCATGACACATACCGGGGATCAAGACAAATGTCGCCACGAATCCGGATCGTAGCAGACATCGAACCGATCGGTTCTATCTTGTCGGATCGAGGACGAGCTTGCCCGTGGTCCGGCGGCCACGCAGGTCCGCGTGCACGCGCCGTACGTCCGACATCGGGTGGTCGCCGCCGTGGACCACGCGCAGCTCACCCGCCGCGACCTGCCCCGACATCTCCGCGTACGCCTCACGGAGGACCTCCGGACGGGCGAGGGCGTTCATCAGCCAGAAGCCGCTGACCGTGACCGAACGGCGCTGCAGGTCGCGCGGCGACACCAGGCCGGGCTCGACCCCGCCGGCCATCCCGTAGAAGGCGAGCCTGCCGAAGGGGGCCAGCGCGGCGATGCTCTGATCGGTGACGCGCCCGCCCGTCATCTCCAGGACCACATCGACGGGCTCGCCGTGGTTCGCCGCGTACAGTGCCTCGGTGAGGTCGTCCGCCGCGGGGTCGACGGCGGCGGACGCGCCGAGGGACAGCGCGAATTCGCGCTTGTCCGGCGTGCTCGCCGTGGCGATGACCCGGGCACCGCGCAGCCTGGCCAGCTGTACGGCCAGCGAGCCGACGCCGCCCGCCGCCGCGTGGACGACCACGCTCTCCCTCGGCCGCACCCGCGCGGTGTGGTTGATCAGCCACCACGCGGTCAGCCCTTGGGCGAGCAGCGCGACGGCGGCCACGTCGTCCACCCCGTCGGGCACCGGGAAGGCGCCACCCTCGGCTGCCACGGCCTTCTCCGCGTACCCGCCACTGGAGATCATGGCGGCCAGCCGCCGTCCGTCCGCGGCGCGGCCGACGACCTCGATCCCGGGGATCAGCGGCAGCGTGACGGAGGCGAGGTAGCGGTCCTCGCGCAGGAGCGCGTCGGCGAAGTTCACCCCGCATCGCGCCACGTCGATGAGGACCTGACCGGCTCCCGGCCTGGGCTCGGGCACGTCGCGTACGGCCACGACCTCGGGCCCGCCGAACTCGGTGATCTGCACCGCTCGCATGTCCATCCTCCATGGAATGAAGTACCTAAGTGGTACTGCGTACCATAATGGAGCAAAGTACAGCGAGGCTAGACTGACGTGGTGCCCCGATCCACCCTCCGCGCGCGCAACCAGCAGCGGGCCCGCGACGAGATCGTCGCGGCCGCGTACGAGCTGTTCGCCGAACGCGACTACGCCGGCGTGACGGTCGCGGACATCGCCGACCGGGCCGGGGTCGGCCGCACCACGTTCTTCCGTTACTTCGGCGACAAGCAGGAGGTCGTCTTCGCCGGCGAGGAGGAATGGCTGGACGACTTCGCCCGCCGACACCGCGAGCTGCGGCTCGACCGTCCGCCGACGCTGCCGGAGGCGCTCGCGGTGCTGCGCGACACCGTGGCGGACGTCTGCGCGTGGGCGACGCGGGACACCGATCGCTACGTCCTGCGCGAACGGCTGATCGCGGAGAACCCCGAGCTCGCCGACCGCGCGGCCCGCAAACATCGGCGCCTCGTCGAGCTGGTCGGCGAGCTGCTGCGGCAGCAGGGCGCCTCGGCGGAGACCGCCGCACTGGCCCCGCAGGTGGCGCTGGCCTGCTACCTAGCCGGTCACCAGGTCGCGGCGGGCGACCCGGCCGCGCTGTGGCCGAGCGTCGACGCGGCCTTCGACCAGCTCGGCGTGGTCTCGGGCCAGGACTGAGGACTCCGGGCGCGGGGCGCCTGGTCCGTGGGTGGCGCGGGCCGCGGCCGGCCGAGCGGCGCCGGTCAGCTCGTACGGGTGAAGTCCGCGATCCAGTTGGCCTCCCACGTGGCACCCTGATCGGTGGAGAACGCCTGCTCCCAGCGGCAGGACGTCTCAGTGATCTCCGACCACAGGAACCGCACGGTGATCGGCCTGCCTTCGTACAGCTCGTCCGCCGTGAAGACCCCGCGGCCGTCCGCGCCGAACCGGCCGACCACGGGCGGCAAGGACAGCCCTGTCCTGCCCGCCCAGTAGAGGGACCATTCGTCGCGGGCCTCGTCGTACAGGCGTAGTGTCACTCCTCCGTAACCCAGCTCGGGGAAGGTGACCTCGTCGAAGTTCCCCTTGCCGTCGAGGACGCTCCAGCACCGGGTCATCCCGGCGAACTCGTACCAGTCGTCGCCGCCGGTGAGCACCTCGCGCAGACGGCGCTGCTTGGAGGTCCAGGTGCCGACGAAGAAGTCGAAGGTGTTCATGGGCAAAAGCTAAGGACCTCCCGTGACACCTACTGTCAGTGATGCCCCGCCGGGCGACGAGAGGTTGGTGCGGTCCCTCCTGCGCGAGCAGCATCCGGACCTCGCGGAGCTGGACCTCCGCCGAGCGGTCACCGGCTGGGCCAACGAACTGTGGCGGCTCGGCGACGAGCTGGCCGTACGCCTGCCGCGCAGGGCCGGCGCCTCGCCCGGTCTCCGCAACGAGCAGCGGTGGCTGCCCGCCCTGGCCCCGCGCCTTCCCCTCCCCGTGCCGGCCCCCGTGCGGACGGGCGAGCCGTCCAGCAGCTTCCCGTGGCCGTGGACCGTCGCGACCTGGGTTCACGGCGAGCCGGGCGACCGGGCCGCGATCAGCCGCGGCCACCGCGCGGCCGACAGCCTGGCGGGCTTCCTGAGGGCGCTCCACCTGCCCGCGCCCACCGACGCGCCCGCCAATCCGGCGCGCGCGAGGGTGGGCCGTCCTGCGCGGCGTCTCCCTCATCGGCATCGGCCAGGCCTGGGAACGGGGCCTCCCCGGCGGCCAGCGCACATGGGGACGTGCGGGCCGGATGGCACTCGATCGGGTTCTGACGTCCTGAGACCGCCGCTGTCAGCCCGGGTGGAAACCAGGCCGCGTCCGGCTCAGCTCTCGGTCTGACCCTCGGGGATCCCGGACTCGGCGCGGTCGGCGTCGATCAGGTCGCCGAGCAAGGTGACCACGGCCGCGGCGACGTCCTTCAGCGTGGCGTCGGAAACAGCCGGCTCGCTCTCGAACGCCCGCCGGACGGTACGCGCGAGCAGATCCGCCTGCCGCTCCCGCCCGTCCGAGGCGCCCGCGGCCCGCAGGAACCCCTCGAACGTCGCCTGATAGGCGTAACCGAGCTCATCGACCTCCATGTCGTCGCGCAGCAGGCCGTGCCCGGCGAGCAGCCCCAGATAGTCGCGGGCCATGGCGCCGTGCCGCTCGTCACGGCCGGGGTCGGGGGAACCGGCCAGCTTGCCGACCAGATCGGGGTCGTCCAGGAGGAAGCGGTGCAGCAGCGGCCGGTCCGCGATGGCCAGGAAGTAGGTACGCGCGAAGCGGTGCAGCAGGCAGGCCCGCGGATCCTCCCGCAGCGCCCGCCGCAGCTCGTCCATCGCCCGCAGCACCTCACGCGCGAAGACCGCGCCGAACAGCAGCTCGCGGGTCTTCCAGTGCAGGTAGACGGTCCCCTTGCCGATGCCGGCCCCGGCGGCCACGTCGTCGATGGTCACCCGCCGGTAGCCGTGGCGCAGCAGCAGGTCGGCCGCCACGTCGAGGATCCGGGCGGCCCGTTCGGCCCGCTGCCGCGGGTCCCGGAGTCGTTCGGCGCTCACACCGAGACCATATGACCAAATGCGAAATTTGGTCAACTCAATAACTGTCGATTGACTAACTTTCGAATCGCGTCATATGGTCACGTCACCGAACCCGAGGAGAGTGAGCCATGAGCACCAAGACCGTCCTGATCTCCGGAGCCGGCATCGGCGGCACCACGCTGGCGTACTGGCTGGCGCGGCACGGCTTCCGGCCCACCGTCGTCGAACGCGCCGCCGGCCTGCGCTCCAGCGGCAACCCCGTGGACGTCCGCGGCCCCGCCGTGGCGGTGGCCGACCGCATGGGCGTGATGCCGCGGCTGCGCCAGGTGGCCACGCAGGTGACGGCGCTGAGCTTCGTCAACGCCTCCGGCCGCCAGGTCGGGCGGGTCGACCTGCGGGCGATGCGGCGGGCGTCCGGCAGCCGGGAGGTGGAGGTGACGCGTACGGACCTGGCCTCGATCCTGTACGAGGCGAGCCGCGACTCGGCCGAGGTGCTGTTCGGCGACACGATGACCGCGCTGAGCCAGGACGGCGACGGCGTGGAGGTCACCTTCGAGAAGGCCGCACCGCGCCGGTTCGACCTCGTCATCGGAGCCGACGGGCTCCACTCGACGACCCGGCGGCTGGCCTTCGGGCCCGAGTCGGAGTTCGTCCGGCACATGGGCCTCTACGTCGCGACGATGCGGCTCGACGGCCCGGCCGACAACCGGCAGGACGTCGTGCTGCACAACGCCCCCGGCCGGCTGACCTCCGTCCACCCCGTCCACGGCCGCGCCGTGGCGGCCTTCATCTTCCGCCGCCCGGAGGTGCGCGGCTTCAACCACCGCGACCTCGCGCAGCACAAGCGGATCCTGACCGACGCCTACGCCGGCGACGGATGGCGCGTGCCCGAGCTGCTGGAGCAGGCCCGCGCCGCCGACGACCTCTGGTTCGACTCGGTCAGCCAGGTGCGGCTCGACTCCTGGGCCAAGGGGCGCGTCGCGCTGCTGGGCGACGCCGCCTCGTCGGTGTCGCTGTTCGGCGACGGCTCCACCCTGGCCATGGCCGGCGCCTACACCCTCGCCGAGGAGCTGGCCGCCACCCCCGCCGACCCGTACTCGGCCTTCGCGCGGTACGAGGCCAGGCACCGCGTCCTGGTGGACCCCCGCCAGGGGAACGTCGGGACGGCCGCGGCCATGATGGTCCCCGCCACGCGCGCCGGGATCGCCGCGCGCAACCTGGCGACCCGGCTCTGGCCGGGCGCGGCCGGCGCCTCGTGGGTCCGCAACCGGCTCACCCCGTCGCGCGGGCTCACCCCGGCGACCGCCTGAGGGAAGCTCGACCCGGCATCGCCTCCACCCCGCGCTCCACCCTTCGGAGGTGCCGCTCCACCCCGCCCCGTCCCTACCGTCCCAGGCATGGACAAGCACTCTGGACGCCCGGGCAGCCTCTGGCTCGACCTGCTGCACCGGCTCCTGGACGCCAACGGGGGAAAGATGAACGGCAAGTTCCTGCTCGCGATCGTGGTCGTGGCGCTGCTGGTGGTGGCCGGCTTCGTGGCCTTCCGGCTTATCTTGGTGGACATGATTCTGACCTTGAAGGACTCGCGCTAGGCGATGCGCGAGGTGTGGGGGCGGGTCGTCCGGCTGCTGGCGGCCGACGACCCGGAGACGGGGCGCCTGGTCAGGCTGCTGATGAGCCTGGTCCTCGCGTGGTCGCTGGTGGCCGCCGAGCCCGATCGCTTCCCCGTGCTGCTGTGGTCCGCGCTCGGCGGGTCGATGGCGTGCTGGCTGGCCTTCGTCCTGCTCGACAGCCGCTTCCCGCGTCTGGCCGTGAGCCTGCTGGCGGCGGGTTCGGCGGTCGCGGCGTCGGTGTCGGGGTCGGCCGACGCGGGGCCCACGGTGTTCGTGTTCGCGATGCTGCTGCTGTTCGCGGCGCACACGACGCCGAGCATGGGAGCGATCGTCGCGGTCACCGTGGCCGATCTGGCGCTCATGGCCGGCAGCCTGCTGTGGTGGGGGCAGCCGCGATCGGCGATCGTGGTCCGCGGGGCGGTCGTGATGTGCACCGTGCTCTTCGCGTTGCACCGGCGCCAGTACCGGCGGGCCCAGCACGACCGGGCCAGGGCCATGGCGCTCGACGAGCGGACCCGCATCGCCAGGGAGCTCCACGACGTGCTCGCGCACTCCCTCGGCGCCCTCGGGGTGCAGCTGGAGGTCGCCGAGGCCATGCTCACCGAGCGGGGCGACGTGGAGGGAGCGGTGGCGCGCGTCCGCAGGGCGCGGGCGCTGGCCAGGAAGGGCTGGTCGAGGCGCGCTCGGCGGTGGCGGCCCTGCGCGAGGACGTGCCGCCGCTGCCCGACGCGTTGAGCCTGCTGGTCACCGAGCATCGCAGGGACCACGACGTGCCCGCCGAGCTGCGTACGACCGGCACGCGGCGGCCGATCACCCCGGCGGCGGAGGTCTGCCTGCTGCGAACGGCCCGTGAGGCGCTGACCAACGCCGCCAAGCACGCCCCGGGCGAGCCGGTCGCGGTCGAGCTCGGCTACGGTGAGGGCGCCGTCCGGCTGGTGGTGCGAAACGCGTACGCGGCCGGAGGCGCGCCGCCGTCCTCGGAGCACGGTCTGCAGGGCATGCGCGAGCGGCTGGCGCTCGCGGGCGGGACGCTGAGCGCCGGACCGTCGGACGACCTGTGGGAGGTACGGGCGGAGGTGCCGGAATGAAGGTCCTGGTCGTGGACGACCAGCAGCTCATGCGCGAGGGACTGGTGGCGCTGCTGGACCTGGTCGACGACGTGGAGGTCGTGGGCGACGCCGGGGACGGCGAGCAGGCCCTGCGCCTGGTGGCCGAGCTGCGCCCCGACGTCGTGCTCATGGACCTGCGCATGCCCGTGCTGGACGGCGTCGAGGCCACGCGGCGCATCGCCCGCGCGCACCCGGAGGTGGCCGTCGTGGTGCTGACGACCTACGACGACGACCGGTCCGTGGACTCCGCCCTGCTGGCCGGGGCCTGCGGCTACCTCACCAAGGACGCGGGCCGCGCGGAGATCGCCGCCGCCCTCCGCTCGGCCGCCGCCGGGCAGTCGACGTTCTCGGCCGCGGTGTCCCGCCGGTTGGTCGAGGCGCTGTCCCGCGCCGCGCCGCCGCCGGTCTCGTCCTGTCCCGACGGGCTGACCGTACGGGAGGTCGAGGTGCTGCGGCTCGTCGCCGGGGGGCTGAGCAACGCGGAGATCGGCTCGGCGCTCTTCATCGCGGAGACGACCGTGAAGACGCACATCAACAACGCCTTCGCCAAGATCGGCGTCCGCAACCGCACGGAGGCCGCCGCCTACGCGCGTGACAACCTGCTATAGCGACCCCGTCTGGACCAGCGGCTCGACGCGGAATGACATAGGCTCGTTCTTGATCCGGACAGCTGACCACGGGGAGATGGGTTCATGCCGTCAGGAGTACGCGACGGTGCCGAGGCGCGCCGTCCGATAGGGGAGCCCGGTCTGGGCGCGCTGTTACGAGGCTGGCGTGAGCGGGCGCTGCTCACGCAGGAACAGGTGGCGGCGCGGGCGGGGCTCAACGTCCGTACGGTGCGCCGGTTGGAGGCGGACGAGCTGCGGCGGCCGCGCAGCGCGTCGGTGCGGCTGCTGGCCGAGGCGCTGGGCCTGGACGCGGCGGAGCTGTCCGCTCTGACGCGCGCCGCGAACGGGCCGCAGGAGAGCCCCGGCCCGGTGCGGCCGACGCCGCGGCAGTTGCCCAGCGACGCGGCGGCGTTCGTCGGCCGGGCCGAGGAGCTGGCCGCGCTCGACGACGTCGGCGACGCGGCCATGGTGGTGGTCACCGCCATCGACGGCATGGCGGGGGTGGGCAAGACCGCGCTGGCCGTGCATGCCGCCTACCAGCTGGCTCCGCGTTTTCCCGACGGCGATCTGTTCGTCGACCTGCACGGCTACACGCAGGGCATGGCCCCGGCGGATCCGGCCGACGCGCTCGCCCGCGTGCTGGAGGTGCTGGGCGTGCCCGGCGAGTCGATCCCGCAGCACCTCGACGACCGGGCCGCGCTCTATCGCAGCGTGCTGGCCGACCGGAAGATGCTGATCGTCTTGGACAACGCCGCCGACGAGACGCAGGTGCGGCCGCTGCTGCCGGGCGCGGGCGGCTGCCTGGTGCTGGTGACGAGCCGGCGGCGGCTGGTCGGGCTGGACGACGCCCGTACGGTGTCGGTCGACGTGCTGCCGCTCGCGGACGCGATCGCGCTGTTCACCGGCACCGCCGGCGCGGAGCGGGCCGCGGGCGTGCCGCGCGAGACGCTGGCCGAGGTCGTACGGCGGTGCGGGCTGCTGCCGCTGGCCATCCGCCTGGCCGCGGCCCGGCTGAAGGCCCATCCGGCCTGGAGCGTGCTTGACCTGTTGCGGCGGCTGGAGGAGCACCAGCACCTGCTGAGCGAGCTGCGGGCCGGGCAGCACAGCGTCACCGCCGCCCTCGACCTGTCCTACAAGGAGCTCACCACCGCCGAGCGGCGCGCGTACCGGCTGCTGAGCCTGCACCCAGGCATGGACCTCGCGCCCGACGCGGCCGCGGCGCTGCTGGCCGGCACCGTCAAGCAGGCCTCGACGCTGCTGGATCGCCTGCTGGAGGCCCACCTGCTGCAGGAGCCGGTCCCCGGCCGGTTCCGCTTCCACGACCTGATCAGGACACATGCCGCCGAGCGGGCGGCCGCCGAAGAGCCCCGGGCCGCCCGGCATGCCGCGCTGGCGCGGCTGCTGGACCACTACAACCGCGCCGCGTCGGCGGCGATGGACCTCCTCTATCCCTACGAGGCGGACATGCGGCCGCGGCTCGCGCCGGACCAGACGTCCACGCCGGCGGTGGCCGACGCCGCCGCCTGGCTGGAGGCCGAGCTGTCCAACCTGCTCAGCCTCGCGCAGCTGGCCGCCGAACGCGGGTTCTCCGAGCACGTCCGGCACCTGTCGGCCACCCTGCACCGGTGCCTGCGCACGCGCGGCCGCTATGCCGAGGCCGAGACGCTCCTGGAACGGGCGCTGTCGGCGGCCCGGGCCGCCGAATACCGTACGGGCGAGCTGGAGGCGCTCCTCGGGCTCGGCGAGATCCGCCAGATGCAATGCCGCTATGAGACAGCTCTGGAGGACTGCTCCCGCGCCCTGGCCATCGCCTGCGCGATCGGTCATCGAGCGGGCGAGCTGCGCGCGTTGAACGGCATCGGCATGGTCCGCGGGTTCCAGGGAGAATACGCGCGGGCCTCCGACCACTTCGCGCAGGCGCTGGAGATCGCCCAGGCGATCGGTCACCGTACGGGCGAACTGGACGCGTTGATCGCCGCCGGCAACGTTCACCGAATCATGGGGTGGTACGAGGAGAGCTCCGACGAGCTGGCGCGGGCCCTGGTCATCGCCCGCTCGATCGGCCACCGCACCGGCGAGTTGCGGGCGCTGCTCGGCATCGGCTTCATCCACCTCGGGCAGGGCGCGCGCGAGCCGGCCACCGACTACTTCACGCGGGCGCTGGGCCTGGCCCGCGCCACCGGGCACCGGCTCGGCGAGCTCGACAGCCTCAACGGCCTCGGCCACCTGCACCGCCTCCAGGGCCGGTACGCGGAGGCGCACGACTGCTACGAGCAGGCCCTCCGCCTGGCGCGCGAGATCGGCAACAGCAACTGGCAGTTCGAGTCCCTGCACGGCATGGGCCGGCTGCGGCATGCCCGCGGCCACGCCGATCAGGCGCTCGACTGCCACCGTCAGGCACTGGACCTGGCCTCGGAGCTGCGCCAGCCGAGCGACCAGGCCCGTGCCCACGACGGTCTCGCGCACGCCCACGCCGCGCTCGGCGAACCCGACCACGCCCACCGCCACTGGACCGAAGCCCTGACCATCCTGACCGCCCTCGGCATCGACTGGACCGAGGAGACAGGGGTCGACACCGAGAGCATCCGCGGCCACCTGGCGTCAGCCGATTCACCTCAGCCGCCCGCCACCGCCAGCCCTTTCGGGTCTCGATTGCCAGTATCGGAACATCCAGGGCAATAACCGGCTATTTCCTAGACATATCAAGCCGCAAAGAATCATGACGGCGAGCCCCCGCCCGTAGTCTCTCCGCATGGCACTTGACGACGACGTACCGCGAAGACAGGCCGGTCGTCTCCTCCGGGACCAGGTCGAGACGGCGGAGACGGTCACGATGGAAACCCTGGCGGAGTCGTCCGCCGAGGTCCTGCGGGCCTATGAGGGCCTCGCGCCGGACGCGTCCGCGACCGGGCTCGCGCTCTGGGCGGAGGCGCGGCTGCGCGCCTACACCTGGGGCGAGCTCAACCAGTCGTGGTGGTGGGACAACCAGGAGCCGTTCCCCGGCCTGGCGGAGAGCGACACGGCCGGCCGGGCCGTCGCCGACGACGCCGTACGGGCGGCGCGGCGAGCACTCGAACTCGACCCGCAGGACAATCTCGCGGCGTTCTCCCTGGCCATGACCCTGGAACACCTCGGCGACCGGACCGGCGCTGTCGCCGCCTACCTCGAAGCGCTCAGGCTGGACCCGTGGGACGAGGGCGCCGCGACCCGCGTCGCGGCGCTGGGAGAGCCCGAGCCGGGCCCGGTCCCGGAGATCCGGTGCCGTCACACGCATGGCTTCTTCCTGCTGCGGTTGGAGGCGCTCATCTCCAACAACGGCGACATGGAGACGTGGTCGTGGCTGCTCACCGACCCGGCGGACGTCCGGACGGTCGCCGACGGCCTGATCGCCGACATGTGGTGGGGCGTGGCGAACGCGGACTGGGAAGACGAGCTCCCCCAGGACGACCGTCTCTCGCTGGAGATCCACGCTCCCGGGGAGAAGGTCGCCGAGCACGAGGTCTTCCCCGCGCTGCGCCGCTCGCCGGACGGAGTGATCCACGTCGACTGGTCCCGGCTTCCGCTGCCGGACCGGCTGCCCGCGCCGCTGCCCGCCAGCAGGCCCGTACGCACCGGCGGCGTCACGTACTTCCTCGGTTTCAACCCCGAGGTGCCGGACTCCTACCCGACGGACTCCGGCGACTACCTGGACCGGATCTGAAGCTTTACCGTACCGAGATATACCGATTTCGCTACTGTCACACCCGTCACCGACGAGAGGAAGACCTGGATGCGACGCTTACCCATCGTTCTCGCCGCCGCGCTCGCCGCGACCTCGCTCCTCCCGGCTTCCGCCATGGCCCGGAGCGGGGAGGGCACCGGGAAAACCCGCGCGTCGGCGAAGGCGACCAGCGGTAAGGCGACCTTCTACGAGCTCCAGTCCGGGGGCGGCAACTGTTCGTATCCGTCCCCTCCCGCCGGCGGCCTCTACGTCGCGCTGTCCCGCGCCGAGTACCGCGCCGCCGCCGCCTGCGGCGGGTACCTGACCGTCACCGGGCCGAAGGGCTCCGTCCAGGTCAAGGTCGTCGACCAGTGCCCGGAGTGCGCCGCCGGGCACATCGACCTGAGCCGTAAGGCGTTCGCCCGCGTCGCGGACCCCGGCAAGGGCATGGTGGGCGTCAGCTACAGCCGTGCGGCCAACCCGCGGATCGGCAAGCCGCTCTCCTTCCGCGTCAAGGAGGGGTCGTCGCAGTGGTGGCTGGCCCTGCTGGTCGTCGACCACGGCAACCCGCTCGCCTCGGTCGAGGTCAAGTCCGCCGGCGGCACGTGGCGCAAGCTGGCCCGGGCCGACTACAACTACTGGATCGCCGAGTCCGGCGCGGGCAAGGGCCCCTTCGCCGTGCGGGTCACCGACACCCGCGGCCACCGGGTCACGGCCAACCGCGTCCGCCTGACGCCCTCCGTCGTCCAGCGCACGACCACGAAGATGTACTGACCCGGCGGCGCGGCGCTCAGGTTCGCGGATCCGGTGCGCTCCGGTATCCGGACAGCCGGAACCGGTGCCGGTAGGCCGACGGTGCGACACCGAGCACCCGCAGGAACGCTTGGCGCATGGTCTCCTGCGAGCCGAAACCGCACGCCCTGGCGATCTCCGGCACGACGGCGTCCCCGGACTCCAGCCGTGCCTGCGCCGCCTCGACCCGGAGCCGCTCCACGAACTGGGCCGGCGTCGACCCCAGCTCGCGCCGGAACAGGCGGGTCAGGTGACGTTCGCTGATGGCGAGGTTGGCGGCCATCGTAGTGAGGCGATGGTCCGCGGACAGGTCCGCGGCCACCAGGTCGAGGGCGCGGCGGACGGTCGGGTTGCGGGGCGCGGGCGTGGCGCCCGGGATGCCGAACTGGCGCTGGCCACCGGGGCGTTGCAGGAACACCACGAGGTGCTTGGCCACCTCACGGGCCCGGTTCTCGCCGTGGTCCTCCCCGACGAGCGCCAGCGCGAGGTCGATCCCGGCGGTGACGCCCGCCGAGGTGACGATCGAGCCGTCCCGTACGTAGATGGCGTTCGGCTCCACCGTCACGTCCGGGAACCGCGCCGCGAACTCGGCGCAGGCGTCCCAATGCGTCGTGACCCGCCGGCCGTGGAGCAGACCGGCCTCGGCGAGCAGGAACGCGCCGGTGCAGACGGAGACCACCCGCCGGGCCCGCGGCGCCAGCTGCCGCAACCTGCCGACCAGCGCGGACGTGAGAACCCCGGACGACTTCCGCGGATAGCCCGGCACGACGAGCGTGTCCACGGCGACGTCCGGATCCGACAGCGCGAGATCCACGCTCAGCGAGATGCCGACATCGCTGCGAACGGGCTGCCCGTCCGGCGAGGCCAGCCGCACCCGGTAGCCGCCGGCGTCGTTGAAGACCTGAGCGGGGCCGGCCACATCGAGCAGCAGCACTCCGTCGGACACGGCGAAGATCACTTCGTCGGACCGATTCGTCATCATGTGGCCAGTCTCTTGGCGAACGCCGGATGTCCACAAGGACACCCGTTCCACAGATCTGGTCGTCGAGCCGGCGGAGGCCGCCATCCCCAGGTTTAGGGATGTGGGCGCCACTGGGCGGCACCTTAGTTTTGGACCGTTCCGAAGGCATTCCGGTGAGGAGACGGCCATGAGATTCCTGACCCACGCCCGCGCCGGCGTCACCGCACTGGCCCTGCTGGCCATGGTGGCGCCGCTGCCCGCCCAAGCGGCGGCCAAGGCCGACCAGAACTACACGGTGGAGGTGCAGAACTACTCCAGCCAGGGGTTCGACGAGATCGTCCTGGCCGTCAGCCGCTTCAGCAACCCCACCCCCGAGCTGATGAGCCGGCCGAACGTCCCGCCGTTCACGGTGGTCTCGTTCGACCTCGGCGCCTGCTCCGACGTCAGGCAGTACGCGGTCAGCGGCATCGTCGGCGGCCAGCGGCTCTTCACCACCGGCGACGTCGACGGCGACCCGATCGGCTGCAACGACGTCATCACCATCGGCGACCGGACGGCCCGCGTCACCAGGAACACGCGATGAGACGCGCCGCGGGCGCGCTCCTCCTGGCCACCGCGAGCGCGCTGCTGCCCGTCGCGCCCGCCGTGGCGGCCGACCGGCCGTACCGGATCGAGGTGGTCAACCACTCGGGTTACGGCCTCGACGAGGTCAGGGTGGCCTTCGTCACGCGCTCCAACCCCGCCGTACGCATGATCGGACAGCGCCGCGTCGTCTCCGGCGCGACCGCCGCCTTCGAGCCCGCCGGCTGCTCCGACCTGGCGCGGTTCGCGGCCAGCGCGTTCATCGGCACCCGCGAGGTGCTGCACACCCCCGACCTGACCCCCGACGCCGACTGCGTGACGCAGATCGAGCTCACCCACTCGTGAAGGACACCATGAGAAAGACCGTCTCCGCCCTCGCGACGCTCTCCCTGACGTTCCTGCTCGCACCGGCAGCCCACGCGGCCACGGGCGAGTTCTTCTTCGAGACCGGCCCCGGACGCACGCTCCGGCTGTTCAACCCGCCCTCCGGCAGATGCATCAAGCTGCCCGACCCGTCGCCCGCCGTCTCCAACCAGACCGACAGGACGGCGTCGCTGTGGATGTCCGACCACTGCACGGAGCCGCTGCTCGACGTGGCCGGTGGGCAGGCCTGGCGGCGGACGCAACGAGTGTGGGCCCGATCGGTGACGTTCGCCTGATCCCTGTCGACACGAGGAATGGATCGGCGGCCATGACCCCTCCTGGTGGTGTCCATCTCCTCGCGGGACCGGGCCGCCTCGTCCGCGAACCCCTGCCGGACGCTCGCGGGTGAGACAGCCCGGTTTCCTCGTGTCCCGGGACCGCCTGGGCCGGGCGGTCCCGGGACACAGCCGGGTCAGAGCGAGGTGGGGGCCGCCGTGAGGCCGGATCTCAGGGCCGCCTCAACGATGCTGAGCGCCTCGTTCTCGTCGATGCCGACGCTCGCCACGACGGCGGCGTATTCGGCGGCGGCCTGGTGGGCACGTTCGCGGGCCTCCTCGCCGGACGCCGACACGAACGAGCCCGCCCGCCCCCGGGTCTCGATCAGCCCGGCCTCCTCCAGCTCCCGGTAGGCCCGGCCGACCGTGTTGACGGCCAGGCCGAGGTCGACCGCGAGCCGTCGGATGGTCGGCAGCCGGGAGCCCACGGCCAGCGTACGGTCCCGGATCTGCCGGGCGAGCTGGGCCCGCAGCTGCTCGAACGGCGGCACCGGCGAGCCCGCGTCGATGACGATCATCGGACGTCCGTCGAAGCATCCACCAGGTGCCGGGCCGTGGCCGCCGCGCACGGAGTCCTGGCGTGGGCGGCGAGGTGCGCGGCCAGGCCCAGCACCATGACGCCGAGGGCGGCGGCGTTCCACCAGCCGGGCGCGAACCCGAACACCAGCACCACCGGCAGCGCCCCCAGCACCGACGGCGCGTTGTTCTCCCGCGCGTCCTCGATGCGCATGATGACGTCGGCCATCAGGGAGACCTCGTCCTCGGCCACGACGGGCCGGGCCAGCAGATCCCGCAGTTGCAGCACCGCGCCGGCGCCGACCCCGACCACGGCGACCAGCAGCACGACGGCCGCCTGCCGCGTGGTGCCCTCGCCGACCGCCAGTGCGCTCGCCCCCAGCGCGAGCGCACCGGCGAAGGTGCTGCCCGCCAAAGCGGCGTACGGCCGTCCGAGCAGGTCCCGCCAGCCGGGCTGCACCGGATGGGCCACTCGCCGCGCCAGCGCCGCCCCGGCCCGCCGGTCGACCCGCCGCACCCAGGCGTCGAGCAGCGTACGGGCGAGTAACAGCCCGACGATCGACGCGCCCAGGACCAGCACCGGCGTCGACCCGCCCGGCCCGGGCCCGCCGGACTCGGACTTGGCCCGCAGGCCGGAGACCTGCGCCAGCGCGGCCGCCACGAACAGCACCGCCACCAGGACACTGCTGAGCAGCCGCGCCCGCGACCGGGCGGCGAGTCGCGTGGCGAGCAACGGCGTCGGCGGGCCGTCACCGAGACCGTGCTGCGCCAGCCAGCTTCCCGCGGATCGAATGTTCGCCATGTTTCCTCCTTTTGTCGCAAGCTTTGTATCAACATGCTGCGTCATAGCTTGCGACAAAGTCAACAGGGAAGCCCTCGGGTGCCTGACACCGACGCGATGCGGCCAGGGCATTCGTGCTCAGGTGAAGTGCCTGACGTGCGGGTACGGTGACCAGCCGGGCGACCCTGCGTGCACGAAGCCCGCCCAGGCGTGCTGCACCTCGTCCACCAGTTGGCCGAGGTCGGCGGGGTCGGCGCCGGCCAGCATCGGCGCGGCGCGCCAGGCGTCGAGATCACCGAACACGAACGGCAGCTCGATGCAGTGGCACGCGCCGAACGCGCTGCCGGGCGGCGACCAGTCGAACCGGTAGGCGAAGGCCAGGCGGGCCTGCCGGGCCAGCCGCAGGCTGCCCGCACCGAAGAACCGGTCGGTCACATCCGCCGGAGCCTCGGGGAAGAACGACCGGGCCTCGTCGCGTGTGGTGCCGATCAGCACGGGCATGTCGCCGGGGGCGTCGGCGAGCAGGTCGGCGGGCACGCCGCCGTCGGCGACCAGTTGGAAGGGCGGGGTCATCGTGAGCGGCGCGGCCATGCGCCGCGCGAGCTCCCCTTGGGCGGCCAGCAGCTGGGACACCGCCACGGTCCGCAGGAGCTCGGCCTCCTCTGCGCGCAGCTGCTCGGCCTCCTCGGTGCGCAGTCCCCCGGCCTCCTTGGCGCGCAACCGCTCGGCCTCCTCGGTGCGCAGGTCGAGGACGTCCAGCAGCCGTCGGCCGATCTCGGCCGCCTCCCGCGGCTCGTACGGCTGGACCCCGGCCGGGATGCTCTGCATGATGACCTGCTGGAACAGGCCCGCACCGGCCGGATGACCCAGCAGCGCGAGCGCGGACAGCGCCCCCGCGGACGGTGAATCCGTTCCTTTCCACCAGCGTACGAGCCCTGCTCCAAGGCAGCGCGGGCACCGGCTCGCCGGGAGGAGAAGCACGCGCAGCGGCCCCCTGGAGCGATGGATTCCGACATCCCGCGACGAGCCGTGCCGGAATCGCGCCTCCCGGCCATGGCGCTAGGCGGTGTCCGAGCCGTACAGGGCGGCGATGTCCTGGGAGCTGGCCCACCGGCTGTAGGCAGGCCCCTGCGGCCAGCCGTCGGGCGAGTCCTGCCACTCCTCCTGCCGCCCGTACGGCAGCAGGTCGATCAGCGCGAAGAAGTGGCTGAGCTGCTCGGTGCCCCGGCCGTTGGTGTGCCAGGTGCGATACACGGTGTCACCATCCCGCAGGAACACGTTGACGGCGAAATGCCCGCCGGGCGGTGCGCCGACGTCGGTGCCGAACGGGCTGTTCGCGGTGGAGTACCAGGTCATCTTGTTCCCGACCCGCCGCTTGTAGGCGAGTGCCTCGTCGATCGGACCCTGGGTGACGATGACGAACCGGGCATCGTAGTCGCCCAGGAACCCCAGCCGGGTGAACTGCGAGGTGAACCCCGTACACCCCGGGCACTGCCACTCCTTGTCCTGGAACCACATGTGGTTGTAGACGATCAGCTGCCTCTTGCCCTCGAAGACGTCCGCCAGCCGAACCGGCCCGTCCTCGCCCTCAAGGGTGTAGTCCGGCATCTTCACCATGGGCAGGCGGCGGCGCTGGGCGGCGATGGCGTCGAGTTCCCGGGTCGCGGCCTTCTCCCGGGCACGCAGCTCTTCGAGCTGACGCTGCCAGGTGTCGGCGTCGACGACGGGCGGTAGTGCGTTTGCGCTCATGATCCCTCACTGATCGGTCCGCTTCTCCAGGGGTAGACCTGGCCCGGACGCCGAACTCATCGGTGGCCGGCAAATCCGACGCAAGCCACCCCCGCAACGCGTCCGCCCTGAACGGATCGCGCCCGTCGGCGCTGTCGTGTCAGCCGCCACGTCAGTACGGCAACGGCCCCGTATCAGAACGACCCGCGACAGTAGAGCCCATGAACGGTTCAGCCGGGCACCTGAACAAGACAGAACCGTTCAACCACCTTCCAAAACAGCATCAAAGGAGCACACCACCATGTCCATCACCCTCACCGACCAGGACCAGACCACCCTGCGCATCGCCGCCTGGGGCGCCGT
>NZ_JBEXCR010000068.1:0-56828 GCF_040605375.1 Nonomuraea sp. NPDC005650 | reverse complement strand
CGGCGGGGGACGACGGTGCTGCTGACGACCCAGTATCTGGACGAGGCCGAGCAGCTCGCCGACCGGATCGCGATCCTGCACGAGGGGCGGATCCTTGTGAACGGCACTCTGGCCGAGCTCAAGCAGTTGCTGCCGCCGGCCAAGGTCGAATACGTCGAGAAGCAGCCGACCCTTGAGGACGTATTCCTCGCCCTCGTCGGCACGGACGCGTAAGGAACAATGATGGCCAAGCATTTCTTCGGTGACACCGCCGCCCTGTTAGGGCGGTCCCTGCGCCACATCATGCGCAGCGCGGACACCATCATCACGACCACGATCATGCCGATCGCCATGATGCTGATGTTCGTCTACGTGTTCGGCGGCGCGATCAAAACAGGGTCGGATTCGTACGTGAATTATCTGCTGCCCGGCATTCTGCTCATCACGATCGCCTCGGGCATCGCCTACACCGCATTCCGGCTCTTCATAGATATGAAGAGCGGCATCTTCGAGCGGTTCCAGTCCATGCCGATCGCACGTTCGTCGGTGTTGTGGGCGCACGTGCTGACCTCGCTGGTCGCCAATCTGATCTCGCTCGTGGTCGTGGTGCTCGTCGCCCTGCTCATGGGTTTCCGCTCGGGAGCGGGAGTGGCGGCCTGGCTCGCGGTCGCGGGCATCCTGATCCTGTTCACCCTGGCGTTGACGTGGATCGCCGTCATCCCCGGTCTGTCCGCGAAGTCCGTGGAAGGCGCGAGCGCGTTCTCCTACCCGCTCATCTTCCTGCCGTTCCTCAGCTCGGCCTTCGTACCCACCGACACCATGCCCGGCCCGCTGCGCGTCTTCGCCGAGCACCAGCCGGTGACCTCCATCGTCAACGCCATCCGCGACCTGTTCACCCAGCAGCCGGTCGGCACCGACATCTGGATCGCCCTGGCCTGGTGCGTCGGCATCCTCGTCGTCGCGTACGCCTTCGCCATAGCCACCTACCGTCGCAGGATCGCGTAGACAGCCGTCTCCAAAACCGATCAGTCAGGTGGCCGCGGTGCCACCACCTCACCACGGAGGAGGCCGGATGCCGGTAGATCCCCCCAGCTCACCCGCGCTGCGCGCGTCCGACGCGGAACGCGACCGGGTCATCGAACTGCTGCACGCCGCCGTCGCCGACGGCCGGCTCGACGCGGTCGAGTTCGACGAGCGGCTGAACGCGGCGCTGGCCGCCCGCACCATCGACGAGCTGACCCCGCTCGTCACCGATCTGGTCGCGGCGCCAGGCGGCGACCGCGCACTCGCGCTGCCGTTCGCCGGGACGCCGGCCGAGCCGGCCGCCGAACTGCTCACCATCAAGGAGCGGCACGGCTCGGTGCGCCGTGACGGCCGGTGGACGTTGCCGCACCGGATCACGCTGCGCACAGCGTGGTGCAACGTGCTGCTGGACCTGACCAGCGCGGTGCGCAGCGCGCCCGAACTGGTCATCGAGCTGCGGGTGAACGGCGGCAACGTGGAGTTGGTCCTCGCGCCGGGCATGGTGGTGAACGCCAACGAGCTGTCGGTACGGCACAGCCTGGTGGCGATCAGCAGGGACGCGGGCGACAACGCGCCGGAGACGCTGGAGGTCCGTTTGGTCGGCCGAATGCGACACGGCCGGCTCGACACCCGATGGCAGGCGCCGCGCCGGTGATGCGGCAGGGCCCGGACACCCCGGCATCCGGGCCCTGACATCTCGCGCGTGGTGCGGGCGCGCCGCCGTACTCCGGGCTGAAAGGGCGAGTGGCAGAGCAGGTTCAGGGCCACGCCGTAATGGATCGTTCCAGTGCCTGTAATGACAAACTTCGACGCTAAATCTTGCGCGATGCGCCGCATGGGAGGAGAAGAGAAGTCTCGCACTCATGGGAGGGGGCGCGATGAAGCGCTTGAAGAAAGACACCCAGACCTCGGTCGAGGAAGAAGCGGGCATGCGAGCCCGCGAGCACAGGGGACTGCCCGCCGTTCACCTGCGGCCGGCGGTGCTGCTGTCCGGCGAGAACGTCTGGCGCGTGCAGATCAGCCCGAGCCCGCGCACGCCGTCGCCGTTCGGCAGCAGGATGGGGGACCACACGATCGCCTGGGCGGTTCACCTGGACGTCCTCAAGGCCGAGATGTACGGCAAGCCGATCAAAGAGGCCGTCGTGGTGCTGCAGACGGCGCATGACGAGGCCACCAGATGGATGGCCGACCCGGTCGGCACGCAGATGAAGATGCTCGAGTGGCTGAGCGACCACGACGCGCGGGTGCTGCGGCTGGAGGACTCCGACTTCCGCACGCGCAAGCATCTCGACGCGGCGCTGCAGGGCATGGTCGCGGGGCGGGCCGACGAGATGGTCGCGGCGCTCGGCCCGGCGCTGGCCCACCATCTGGCGTACGTGAACTACACGCCGTACGCCACGGTCCGCAACCTCAAGGACCGTTCCACCGGTTCGGCCGAGGCGCACTACCGCAGGATCATCATGCAGTGCGAGCGCTACTACGTGGACCAGGCGGCCAAGCCCCAGAAGATGGAGACGGAGCCCGTCCAACCGGCCCAGCCGCCGACCATGACCAGGACGGGGACGGTCATCCTGCGGCCCGAGGATTTCGAGGAGCCGACGCCGCCGCCCGATCTGCCGGCGGTCAAGGCGGCGCTGTGGCGCATGTTCTCCTTCGACGCCGCGCTGCGCGAGACCGGCCTCAACTACGCCCTCAGCCAGGCGGCGGCGATGCAGCCGCGCAACGACAGCCGCAAGCTGGGGCAACTGGCCGTCCAGATGATGAAGCACCTCGACAAGCGCACGTCGTTCACGCTGGACGTCTCGGGGATCGAGCAGCAGGCCAAGGCGCTCACCGAAAAGCTTCGCGGGGAGGGGGCGCAACAGCACCTGTTCAAGGCGGCGCAGACCATCAAGAACGTGGCCGCCAACCTGGTGTTCGCCGACCCGGAAGTCTACGCCTACAACAAGAAGCTGATCAACAAGTATCTGGCGCTGGCCAAGGGAGAGACGCAGGGCGAGACGACCAAGGCCAACGACTCCACCGACCGCTTCGTCAAGATCATGTCGTACCTGCTGCACGAGCATCAGCGGCTGTGCTCGCTCGCCTACCCCCAGAGCGTGTCCCACTCGGAATTCCTGTCGCCCACCCCGGGCGAGGCGGCGATGGCCGAGCTGAAGGCGCAGCTCGCGAAGCTGTATCCGAAGCTCAAGTTCAACACCGAGGCGGGCACCCAGCTGCTGGCCCTGCTGAAGGCGGAGCTCGACAGGATGCCGAGGCTGCCCGCCGTCGACCAGGTCAAGGGCTGGGTGAGCGACGACACCGGCGACCCGCTCGTGGTCACCTTCGTCGATCGCCAGGGCGCCGACATCAACGGCCGCCCGCCCGCTCCCGCGGGGGTGGCGGGCATGGGCTGCCACACCACGGCGTGGGTGATCCAGAGCACCGCGGTCAAGAAACTGCTGGAGCGCAGGGCCAACAACGAGGACGGGCTGGCGGTGCTGGAGGAGGCCATCGAGGCCGACCTGGCCTCCGAATTGATCAAGCTCGACAGGTACCTGCCGCTGGCCCAGCTGGAGGGCGGCCAGCTCGGCGCGATGTTCCAGGCCGCCTTCGACACGATCACCGACGCGACGGCGGGGGAGTCCGCCGCCTCGTACCTCACCTTCCGCAACCTGCTGCCCTTCGCCACGGTGGACGCGGGCGACCGGGGCGGACACGGCGAGAGCCTGAACGCGACGGAGCCGCAGACCTTCGACGCCAAGGCTCTGGGCACGACGCTGGAGCTCTTGCGGGAAGAGCGCACGCAGACGCCCAAGCAGATCGCCAAGCGGCTGCGCGCCGTGGCCGACGAGCTGGAGGACGAGCTCACTCTTGAGGGCGACACCCACTGGTCGGCCGACCACCGCATCACCGCGGCGGTGGAGGACTCGGTGGACCGGCTGCGCGAGGAGGCCGATCTGCTGATGGCCGGGCAGGTCGCCGACGCCACAGCGTTGATCAAGCAGACGCGCCAGAACGAGCACCACCGTCTGTATCTGCAGGCCCACCAGGTCTGACCGCCACCGAACCGCCCGGCCACGTCGGAACGGCCGGGCGGTTCCTGCTTGGGTGGCATGCTGAGCGCCGGGGGTGCAGGCGGTTCATGAGCCTGTGGAAGCCGGCGAGGGTGAGCAGGTGGCCGCGGTGGGGCTCCGCATGGCTCTACCCGGTGGCGAACAGCGAGCGCAGGTGCCTGCCGTTCGCGATCACGACGACGCCCGCCAGGAGCACCCCGCAAACGCCCTGCTCGACCCTCATCCACGGTGGCAGAAACCCCGGGATCGAGATCAGGACCGCGATGGCCGCCACCATGACGCCCGAGGCGATTCGCAACCGCAGGTACGCGCGGCGGCGGCCGCGGGCGGTGCCGACGACGAAGGCGAGCATCAGCACGGAGGTGAGGGCGACGATCCCGCCGCGCACCCAGACCGCGTCGTTCACCAGCCCAGGATCACGGCGGAGCACATAGGCGGCCACGATCGTGAGCACGCTGAGGGCGACGTAGGCACTCACCAGGAGCTTCATGGTGCGAAACGTCGCCAGGCTGCGCGGCTGGTTCAGCGCTTGGCCGGAGATCACGGCAGGGCGTGAGCTGCGGGTGTTCATGGAGAAGCCCTCCTCTCTGTACGGCCTCCAGCGTCGCAACCCCACGCCGGACCGCGCATCGACCATTCACCCGGAACCACGGCTGAACCGGCGGACCGGCCGGACGGCTGAGCCGCCCCACCGATCGGCTGACCGGGTCGCCCCTGACGCCGCCCCATTTGCCTAAAACTATTAGGCAAATGCATACTAGCTTTAGCCTAGCGAGAGGAAGGTCATGGTCAGAGCAGGGCTGACCCCGGAGCGGCTGACCCGGGAAGGGGCGGAGCTGGCCGACGAGGTCGGCTTCGACCAGGTGACCGTCTCCGCGCTCGCCCGGCGGGTCGGCGTCAAGGTCGCGAGTCTCTACTCGCACCTGAAGAACTCCCAGGACCTCAAGACCAGGATCGCCCTGTTCGCGCTGGAGGAGCTCGCCGACCGGGCGGCCGCCGCCCTGGCCGGGCGGGCCGGGAAGGACGCCCTGGCCGCATTCGCGGAGGCCTACCGCGACTACGCCCGGGAGCACCCCGGCCGCTACGCCGCCGCCCGGCTCCGGCTCGACCCCGAGACGGCCGCCGCCAGTGCCGGAGTCCGGCACGCACAGATGACGCGGGCGATCCTGCGCGGCTACGACCTGGCAGAGCCGGACCAGACGCACGCGGTCCGGATGCTCGGCAGCGTCTTCCACGGCTACGTCAGCCTGGAGCTGGCCGGAGGCTTCAGCCACACCGCCGTCGACTCGCAGGAATCCTGGACCTGGATCTTGGATTCCCTCGACGCTCTGCTACGGAACCAGGCCACATCCTGATATTTCGGAAACACGGGTTGAGACAATGAACACTGAACACGACTGGATCACCACACCTGTCACCGCGGACCTGCTGCGCGGCTTCCTCGACGTGGAAGCGACCGCCCACGGTCTGCTCCCGCATCGGCTGCCCGCCCGGGCGCGGCGGCAGATCCCTGACGACCGACTGGCCATGGCCGAGGCGCAGCCCTCCGGCGTGCGGTTGACCTTCCGCACCCGGGCCACCACGATCGAACTGGACACGTTGCCCACCAAGCGGGCCTACCGAGGCTTCCCGGCCCAGCCGGACGGCGTGTACGACCTGCTGATCGATGGCCGTCTCACTGCCCAGGCCACGGTGGCCGGCGGCAGGGTCCACATGATCATCGACCTGGTCACCCAGTCCGCCGAACTGCGCGAGGGGCCCGCCGGCACCGCCCGGTTCGCCGATCTGCCGGCGGGTGACAAGGGCGTCGAGATCTGGCTTCCGCATACGGAGATCACCGAGCTGATCGCCTTGCGCACCGATGCCCCGGTCGAGCCGGCGCGGGACAGCGGGCGCAGGGTGTGGCTGCACCACGGCAGCTCCATCAGCCACGGCTCGAACGCCGCCCACCCGACCGCCATCTGGCCGGCCCTGGCAGCCGCCCAAGGGGGAGTGGAGCTGGTCAACCTGGGGTTCGGTGGCAGCGCGCTGCTGGACCCGTTCACCGGCCGGGCGATGCGGGACACCCCCGCGGACCTGATCAGCGTCAAGCTCGGCATCAACGTCGTCAACGGCGACGTGATGCGCCTGCGCGCCTTCACCCCCGCGGTCCACGGCTTCCTGGACACCATCCGCGAGGGGCATCCGGCCACTCCGCTGCTGGTCGTGTCCCCCATCCTGTGCCCGGTCCAGGAGGACACCCCCGGCCCCCTCGCGCCCGACTTCGACGGCGGGACCTTGCGGTTCAAGGCCACGGGCGACCCGGCCGAACGCGCCGCCGGGCGGCTGACGCTCAACGTCATCCGGGACGAGCTCGCCAGAATCGTCGAACAGCGGACGGCTGACGACCCGAACCTGCACTACCTCGACGGCCGCGACCTTTACGGCGAGACGGACTACGCCGAACTCCCGCTGCCCGACGAGGTCCACCCCGATCCCGCAGGACACCGCCGCATCGGCGAGAACTTCGCGCGGCTCGCGTTCGGCGACGGCGGTCCCTTCGCCGCCAAGACCGGCTGACCACACCGGTCCGGGCACGCCTCTCACGATCCTTGACGGGTGGTCTCAGATCACCCCAGCTGTTTCCAGATGCGCGTGAACACGTCGAGCTGCGCCGGGTTGTAGAGATCGAGGAGCGCGTTGATCAGCGTGGCGGTCGCCGCGTGCCGACCGGTTGCGGCGTGCTCGACGGTGCGCGGTGGTGTCGGGTGCTTCGCGTTCAGCGCGAGCATCTGCGGGGCGATGAGCCGGGCGAGTCGCTCGCGGGTCTCCTCGTCGGCATCCGGCGGGAGCGCGTCGAACTCGTCGGTCGCGTCATCTCGCTCGAGGGTCAGCGGCACTGCTTGATGCGGACGGAGCAGAACGTGACCTCGGGATAGCGGGCGGACGGCTTGTCCAGCAAGGGCTGCGGCCTGGCCGAGAGGTGGCGGGCGAAGAAGGCGGCGACGTAGGCGCGGGTGATCTCCACGGAGCGGACGCCGGTCATGGAGAACCCGAGGTCGATGCCGATCTGTTCGGCCAGCATGGGGACGTCGGTGAAGGACGCGTGCTCCGCGCCGGTCACCACCAGCCACCGCTTCCAGCCGGTCAGCTTCTCCCAGTCGCGCGCCCAGCTGCCGTCCTTGCCGCCGGGGCTGTGCATCTCCGCCGTGCCCACGAACAGGAACGGCTGGGACAGGCCGTCCTTCGGGATCGGGGCGAAGGTGCTGCCGTCCAGGTTGACTCCCGCGCGGATGCGTGTGTCCTTCACCATGGCCGCGATGCTGCTCGCGCCGCCGACCGACTGACCGGCCATCCCGATGCGTGACCGGTCGATCAGCGCGGCCCCCTGCCACTTCGGCTTCGAGCCGGTCAGCTGGTCGAGGACGAAGGAGACGTCCGCCGCCCGGCTCCGGACGACTTTCTGCCCGAGGTCCGGGTCCTTGTTCCCGCAGGCGACGCACGTGGCGACCCGCCCGTCGGGGAAGGCGGTGGCGACGCTCTCGTAGGTGTGGTCGATGCCGACCACCACGTTCCCCCTGCTGGCCAGGTCCTCGGCCAGGCTGGTGAGGGAGCTGCGCGGGGAGCCGAGACCGGGGGAGAGCACCACCAGGGGCAGGCCGCCCTTGCGGCTCGCCGGCGCGGCGTCGGCGTAGGCGTTGGTCCGTACCTTGCTCAGCATGTCGGGTGCGACGCCGGGCAGGCCGGCGTCCTTCACCAGCAGCTCGGACTCCTTCGGCGTCACGTACTGGGCCCGGTGCCCCTGGCGCGGCTTGACCGCCGGGTACCACAGGGACACCATCAGCTCCCTTGACGTCGCTGTGGGAACCCACGGGTCACGCCGGGAGGTGTCCTTCAGGTAGAGGGACGTGGTGCCGACCGTGTCGGAACCCGTGGGGGCGGGCAGCCGCGGTGCCGCCGGCGCCGCGACCGCGGGGAGGGGAGCCGGGAAGGTGAGCAGTCCGGCGAGAGCCAGCACAGGCCACCGATGCATTGTTTCGTCGCCCTTCTTCGGCAATTTGAGGTCGTCCGCGACGGTAGGCGCGGCCGAGGGGCGGGCGCGTCGGCCGTCATGCCGAATTCGGGTACTTCCGAGGAATGATCTGAAGCGGCCTCATCCTCGCGATGTACTCCCGGAGGACGCCTGTCACGCGGGCGGGTGCGGGGGGCCCGTGTCCTAGGATCACGGGCCTATGAGCCAATTGCGCACGCTGTCCGCCACGGAAGTCTCTTCGGAACGGCTCCTGCTTCGCAGAGCGTTGCACGACGCCGACCGTGAAGGATTCATCGAGCTCTCGACCGATCCCGAGGTTCAGGCGTACATCGGTGGTCCCCAGCCTCGGGGTGACGTCGAGCGGCGCTTCGACGCGGCACTCGCCAACGTGACCTCTAGGCCCGGCAATTACGTCATCGCGGACAACGCGACGAACCGATTTATCGGGACATTGATGCTGGCCTGCCGGCCGGCCGAGGGTGACGAGGAACTGGAACTGGGCTATGTACTGCGGCGCAGCGCATGGGGTGCGGGGTTCGCGTTCGAGGCCGCGACGGCCGCGTTGCGCGCCGCGGCCGACGAACTCCCCGACCAGCCGGTCTCGCTCGTGACCCAGACCGCGAACAAGCGATCTCTGAAACTCGCCGCCCGCCTCGGCTTCCGCCCCATCAGCACGTTCGAGGAGTACGGCGCCGAGCAGACGCTCTGCACGGCTCCCCTGTCCACGTTCCGAATCTGATCTCGGTTCTCGACACAGTGAAGGCGATCAGGAACCCGGGGTGTCCCGGTCGATCGCGGAACGCAGCACTCCGACCATGGCGGCGAGCTCGGCCAGCAGGCCCGACACGGTGGTCCGGTCGCTGCCGTTGATCGACACCATGCGCAGCTCCTCCGGCTTGGGGAGTTTCGCCGTGATCTCGGGCAGCAAGCCAATCAGCTTGGCCTGCAGGCTGGCCGGAGACTGCTGGTTGTCGATGTCGGCCCGCAGCCGCAGCCGCTCCACGTCCAGCAGCGCCCGCTCATGCTCGGCCAGCGCCCGGGAACGCGCCAGCTCCAGCTCGCCGGCGAGCTCCAGGCTCTTGAGCTCCTGCTCCCGCTCGATCCGGAGCCTGCCGGTCTCGGACTCCTCGGTGTGCCGTTCGCGCTCCATCCGCAGCGCGTGCAGGGTCGTCTGGGTCTCCAGCTCCGCCACCGCCCTGGAGTCGTCATGCTGGCGCTGGGTGCGCCGCAGCCGCTCGGCCACCTCGGTGTCGAACCGCCACGCGTCGTTACGGGCCCGCAGCCCGGCGAGCTCCCGTTCGTTCTCCAGGCGCTGGGTCTCCTTGACCCGTTCGCCCGCCATCTCGCGCTGGGTGATCGCCTCTTCGGACTGCAGCTCGGCCAGGCGGGCGCGCTGCCCCTGCTCGGCCCGGTAGGGCTTCTGTAAGTTCTCCCAGAGCCGCGACGAGCTGACGACGGCCTCCTTGATCTGGACGGTGACGATGCGCAGACCGAGCCCCTGGTCGCTGTCGTCCTCGCCCTCGGCCACCGCGCGCAGGCGGGCGGTCAGCTCCTCGATGATGGGCTGCTTGTCGCTGAGCACGTCACGCACGCCCATGGTCGCGACCTTGTCCTTGATGGCCGCCTCCGCCTGCTCCCGCAACTGGAGGTTGACCAGCCGCATCGGGTCCTGCGGATCGCTGAAGTCCAGCTTGCGGTAGGCGACGGGGAAGGTGTGGATGATCCACTGCACGTACCCCTGCACCAGCACACCCTGGAGCTCGCGGCAGACGCAGTAGGCGTTGATCAGGATGGTCTGGGTGGCCCCCGGCACGACCAGGAACGAGTCGGTGGACGGGTTGAAGCGGAACGACACGCCCAGGCCGACGTGCAGGGGCTTCTCGCGGCCACGCCGGGTGTGCACCACGAAGGCGTTGGGCGGGACGAGCACGTTCTTCCAGCGCCAGAACCCGGTGATCCGCACGTCCACCGGGCCCGCGGCCGCCTTGTCGGGCGCCGCCCCGCCGATGGCCCGCTCGCGCTTGACCAGCGCCGCCGCCGGGGGCGCCGGCTCGACGGAGGCGGCGCGGCGTGCCCTGAGGTCGTCCTCGAGCACCGCCTGCTGCGCGACGACCCGTTCCAGATAGGCATTGCCCTTGTCAGCGGTGCTCATCGTCCCCTCCGCCCACCTCGCGACTGCCGCCGAGTCTTGCCTACGCCGCCGAACCACCGCAACCCGCTCGGGCAGCCCTACGCCGTCGCCATCTCGTCGCCGCGGGCGGCGGGGGAGCCGAGGGCCGCGCGGACGAACCGTTCAACCGTCTCCCAGGTGGGCGGCGGCGCGTCCGTCAGAAGCCCTCGGTGCCCGGCCCTCGTCCACCTGGCGACGTGGCCTTCGGCCCGCGCCGGGTCGGTGAGGAAGGAGTGCTCGTGCCCGAGTTCGGGGATGGAGTAGAACAGGGCGGTGCCGTTCCGCGCGGCGACGGCCTCGAACAGCAGGGCACTCTGGTGCTCCGGGACGAGCCGGTCCGCCCGGCCGTGCACGATCAGCAGCGGCGGCATGCCGGCGGTCACGTGCGTGACGGGGTTGGCCAGCGCGACAGCCTCACGGTGTTCCCGGATGGGGCCGCCCATCAGGCGAGACTCGGGGGACAGCGGGTCGTCGTGGCAGTCCGACAGGCCCAGGAGGGCGTTGAACTCCTCGCGGGCGCCGGGCGGCATGTGCGCGTCCATCTGCAGGAAGTCGGTCGGCCCGTAGAGGTCGACGGCCGCCTGCACCCGGCTGGACGGCCCCACGACGCCGACCTCGCCCTCCAGCTCCGGTACGTCGCCGGTGAGCGCCGCCATCGTGGCGACCCAGCCGCCGGAGGAGTTGCCCATGACGGCGAACCGGCCCGCGTCGAGCCGGTGCCGCGCGGCGTTCGCGCGCAGCCACCGTACGGCCGCCTTCACGTCGTGGACCTGGGCGGGGAAGACGGCCTGCCCGCTGGCCCGCACGCTCACCCCGGCCACGGCGTACCCCGCCGGGTTGAGGGCGGCGGCGACCTCCGCCGCGCCCTGCTTGCCCTCGTCGGAGCGGAACGCCGACCCCGACGTCCAGATGGCCAGCGGGTACGGGCCCCCGCCCGCCGGCACGTACAGGTCCAGCAGGTGGCCGCGGCCGTCCTGCGGCTGGGGCGGGGCGTAGGCCAGCTCGACGAGCCGCTCGACCTCGACGCCCTGCATAGGCTCGGCTGCCGCCAGGAAATCCGCGGCCGTTGACTGGATCGTCACGGAACCTCCTCGTATGCGCTCTCCTTGTTTGTAGCAGTACGTCCCCGCGAGCCCCGTGCGTGCCCTGGCGGCGCCCCCGGACTCCCTACCGTGAGGGTCGCGGCGCGAGTCCGCGCAGGTAGGAGTCGAGGAAGGTCCGGAACGCCGACCGCATGTCCACGGCGGCGGGGTCGAGCAGCCATTGGACCTGCAGACCGTCCATCACCGCGATGATCGTCGAGGCGGCCGCCGCCAGGTCGGCCCCGGCGTCGATCCGCCCCTGGTCGCGCGCGTCCCGCAGGTGTCCCTCGACGCGTCCGCGCGTCTCGGCGTACCGCTCCAGGAAGTACGGCTGTGCCGGATGCCCCGGGCTGACCGACTCGCCCGACAGCACCGTGTACAGCCGGACCAGCCCGGCCTGGCGGGAGTTGGCCTCCACCAGCCGCACCAGGTAGTCGAGCTCATCGACGCTGTCCTCCTGGAAGAAGCGCTCGATGAAGGCCGTCTGCTCCTCGTCGCGAAGCCGCAGCACCTCCTCCAGCAACTCGTCCTTGGACGAGAAGTGGTGCAACAGACCGGCCTGGCTCAAGCCGACCATCTCCGCGATCTCGCGCATCGAGGTGGCCCGGAAGCCCTGCTCGGCGAAGGCCCGGAAGGCGGCGCGCAGGATCTCCTGGCGGCGGGCCCGCCCCTTCGCGTATCCCCGCGCCGCGTGTCGCCCCTTGCCAGACGGCTCGTACGCCGGTTCCTTCACGGACATACCGTGACCCTAAGCCATCCCACTCAACTGATTGGTTTTGTGGCGCAGAAAACCGCCGACAAACCATTCACATGACTGGTTTTTTGTTCTAGGGTCCGATGACCAGGAGGGGATGACGATGACCGACCGCCCCAACGTGGTGCTCGTACTCGCGGACGACATGGGCTATTCCGACATCGGCTGCTACGGCAGCGAGATCGAGACGCCCAACCTCGACGCTCTCGGCCTGGCCGGGGTCCGGCTCACCAGATTCACCACCACCGCCCGGTGCAGCCCGTCGCGCGCCTCGCTGCTGACGGGCCTGCACCCGCACCAGACCGGCATCGGCGTGCTCACCGCGGACGACGGCCCCGGCGGCTATGCCGGCAGCCTGAACGACCGCTGCCTCACCGTCGCCGAGATGCTCGGCGCGGCCGGCTATGTGACGTACCTCAGCGGCAAGTGGCATCTCTCGCACGAAAAGGACGTGCCGTCGGACGCGTGGCCGATGCGGCGCGGCTTCCAGCACTTCTACGGCACCCTCGACGGCGGTGGGAACTACTACGCGCCCCGCCGCCTCACCCGCGGCGAGCGCGACGTGTCGCGGGAGGCGCTCGACGACCCCGGCTTCTACTACACCGACGCCATCTCCGGCACCGCCGCCGGCTACATCCGCGACCACCGCGCCCGCTACGGCGACCGGCCCTTCTTCTGCTACGTCGCCTACACCGCGCCGCACTGGCCGCTGCACGCCCCCGAGGCCGACGTCGCGCGCTGCGCCGGCAGATACGAGGACGGATGGGACGCGGTACGCGAGCGGCGGATCGCCAAGATGCGCGCGCTCGGCATCCTGGGCGAGGACGCCACCCCCAGCCCCCGAAACCCGCACGTGCCGCCATGGGAGGACGTCGAGCACCCGAAGTGGGAGCAGCGCCGGATGGAGGTCTACGCCGCGCAGGTCGAGGCCATGGACCGCGGCATCGGCAAGATAGTCGAGGAGCTGCGCGCGACCGGCGAACTGGACAACACGATGCTGGTCTTCCTCTCCGACAACGGCGGCTGCGCCGAAGAGTTGCCCCATGGCACGGGCCGCGACTACGTCGCCCGCGGCAAGCGATTCGCATCCGCCGCCACCCGCGACGGCCGTGACGTGTACGTCGGCAACCGGCCCGAGCTCGCCCCCGGCGGCGAGGACACGCACATGTCATACGGGCCAGGCTGGGCCAACGTGTCCAACACCCCGTTCCGGCTGTTCAAGCGGTGGGTGCACGAGGGCGGCGTGGCGAGCCCGTTCATCGTGCACTGGCCCGCCGGGCTGGGGGACCGGGCCGGGACGATCTGCCGGGACCCGCACTACCTGCCCGATTTCGTACCGACCGTGCTGGAGGCGACCGGCGCGGCGTACCCCGTGGACATCCCGGGCCGGGACCCGCTGCCGCTGGAGGGCCGCAGCATGCTCACCTCCCTCCGCGGCGAGGAGGAGCCCGAGCGCAGCCAGTTCTACGAACACCT
Organism: Nonomuraea sp. NPDC005650; assembly: GCF_040605375.1. Taxonomy (NCBI): domain Bacteria; kingdom Bacillati; phylum Actinomycetota; class Actinomycetes; order Streptosporangiales; family Streptosporangiaceae; genus Nonomuraea; species Nonomuraea sp. NPDC005650. The sequence goes on along the minus strand of NZ_JBEXCR010000068.1, from coordinate 43,276 downwards.
GGGCAACGCGGCGGTGCGGCGCGGCAGGTGGAAGCTCGTCCGTGAGTACCCCGGCGACTGGGAGCTCTACGACGTCGAATGCGACCCCGCCGAGCTGGCGGACATGGCCGCCGGCCACCCGGAGACGGTGCGCGAACTCGCCCACGCCTGGGCGGAATGGGCGGCGCGCTGCGGCGTCGTGCCGCGGGAGCGCATCCTTGAGCTCGAACGCTGGGGCCTTACCGTGCCCGACTGAGCAACCAGTCCGGCGGCAAGCGTTCAAGACCCGGCCTCCTTGGCGGTAGGTCTGTGAGGAGGCCCTCACGTGCCGCCGAGCGCTCCGGCGAAGCGTTCCACCTGGGTCGTGTCCGAGGCCCAGCAGTAGAACATGACCTCGTCGGCGCCGATGTCCGCCATCCGGGTGACCGTGTCGCGGATCTGGTCGGACGTGGTCAGCATGCTCGCCACCGCGCCCTCGGCGAAGCCGGCCGGCAGGTTCATGTAGTGGGGGCCGCTGTAGTAGTCGTACAGCCGGTCACGCGCCTCCTTGACCAGGTGATCCGGTCCCAGCGCGGCGTTGAACTGGGCGACCAGCCGGGGACGGCCAGAACGTCCCTGCGCCTGCCACTCCGCCTCGGTGGAGCGGAACAGACCCTCGGCGTCGGCGAGGTGCGCCGCGCACAGGAAACCGTCGCCCAGACGGGCGGCACGCCGGATCCCGGCCGGGCTGAAGGCGCCGAACAACACCTCGGGGCCGCCCCGGCGGGCGGGCCTGGGCCCGATCGGGCCGATCCCCTCGCCGTACGGCTCGCCCGACCAGACGCGGCGCAGCACCTCCATCGTCTCCTCCAGTCGCGCCCCGCGCCGGTGCACGTCCGCACCGACGGCCTCGTAGTCGTCCCGGCGCGCCCCCAAGCCGATGCCGAGCGTGAAGCGGCCTCCCGACATGCGGTCCAGGGTCACGGTCTGCTTGGCCAGCAGCGCCGGCTCGCGCAGCGGGGCGAGCAGCACCTCGGTCTGCAGGCGGATCCTGGAGGTCGCCCCGGCGAGCACGGCCAGAGCGACCAAGGGCTCGGGATTGTCGTAGACGAGACGATCGAGCAGGCCAAGCGTGCTGAACGGCCCCGCGTCCGCGAGCCGGGCCCACTCCAGCAAGGCCGCGGGCTCGCTGATGGGCAGGCCGAGACCGATGTTCATACGTCCCCCAGGCTCCCACCGCCGGCGAGGCGCCGCCGGTTGCGCCGCGTACCCGGTCACCGTGCCCGCCGCACTCCCGCTGATGCGACCAGGCGCAGCTCTTGCCACAACCTTTCCGCTCCTTGGAACGACGACGGGTCGGCCCGACGGTGTCATGGTGCTCGAAAAGCACGCCACGGCCAGCTACTAGGGGTCTACTGGGCGGCCGACAACATCACCGCCAACGCCCTGATTCCCGGCGCCGTTTACACCAACCTCCAGCGCCATACCGGCGGCCGGGGCAGCGACCTGGTGGTTCGCCGGCGGGTGCCGGTGCGGACGTACGGATCAGCGGTGTTCGCGCAGCGCGGCCAGCACCCATTCGAAGGCCGGGACCGCTGGTGGGGACGGCGTCTGGCCCTTGAGGATGCTCAGGAGCTGCCAGTACCGCTCCACCCGGGGCTCGGCGACCAGGTCCAGCCACGTGATCAGGGCGGCGGTCTCCTCCGCGGGAAGGTCGTCAGGGATGATCCGATCCAGGATCAGGCGCGCCCCTGGGGACTCCGGCGCGATTCCGCGCGACAGAGCGGCGCCCGCGTGCTCCAGGACCAAGGGCCGGAGGTTGAGGCCGTACTCCAGGCGGTTGTCGTCCTCGCCGCTGAGAACCATCCGTCGGACCGTGTGCTGGAAGCTCTCCTCACCCGCCAGTTCGGCCAGCTCCACCCACGCGTCGACCTGTTCGGAGGTCGGGTCCTCCGGCAGATCGTAGGGGAGGTCGCGCATCCATCCCGCGACGAGCGCGGAGTCCTCGTCGACGACGTCGGCGAACGCGCGGTCAACGAAGTCGTCGATGACCTGCCGGCGTTCCCGTGCCGATAGTCGGGCCAGTGCGTTGATCAATGAAATCTCCTTTGTCGAGCTGTCACGGTCGGCCAGAATGCGCAGGACGGACCGGCGGATCTTCAGGGTGCGGATCTCGGCGTCGAGTGCTCTGGCGTGCAGGTCCGCCACCTCGCTCAGCGTGACGCGCTGCTCCAGCACCTGCTGGATGGCCTCAAGGCCGAGCCCGAGGTCGCGAAGTGTCCGGACCAGGTCCAGCCGCGCGACCGCCTCCGCGTCATAGAGCCGGTACCCGCCCTCCGACCTCTGGGCCGGGGGGACGACGCCGCTGTCGGACCAGAATCGGATCGTGCGCGCCCGCAGCCCCGTACGCCGGGCCAGTTCTCCGATCGTGTAAAGACCAGTGACGTCGTTCATGGCTCGAATCTGCACCTTCCACCCGGTGGAACCTCAAGTGTTCCGTCGGAGATTCTCGCCGTGGGGCAGCGCGCTCAGGCGGGACGTCCCGCTGGGCCGGACGACTCGCGAAGCACCAGCTCGGTAGGCAGGCGGATCGCCTCGCCGTCGCGTTGTGACCGTGCGGCGAACTGCTCGATCAAGAGCTCCACCGCGAGCCGACCGGCGTGTGAGCCGGGCCCGGCCAGGGTGGTCAACGAGGGATGGACGAAGTCGGCGGCGAAGATGTCGTCGAACCCGATCACGCTGATGTCGGCCGGCACCCGGACACCGCGCTGGGAGAGGCGTCGGATGATGCCGATCGCCACGAGGTCGTTGTGCGCCACGACCGCCGTCACACCGGTGCGCAGTGCTCCGTCGGCCGCGGCCCCGCCGCTGGCGACGTTGGGGGCGTACGGACCGATCCGGTGTGCCGTCAGACCGTGCGTCTCGGCCCCGGCGCTCAGTGCCGCCCAGCGCGCCGCGCCTATCCAGGAGCTGGGCGGCCCGGCGCAGTAGGTGAAGCTCCGGTGCCCGAGCGAGGCCAGGTGTTCCAGGATCTGCTGACAGCCGGCGCCGGTGTCGAACGTCACGCTGGTCAACCCGGGCAGCTCTCGGTTGAACAGGACGATCCGGTGCAGTTTGGCGAGGTCGCGCAGGACCTCGTCGTCGAGCCGGCTGGAGGCCAGCACGAACCCCTCCACGCCGGCGGCCAGGTCGCGGATCTGGTTCTCCTCGATGCGCCGGGACTCCTCGGCGTTGAGGATCACCAGCGTGGCGTCGGACGCCTTCGCGCGCTGCTCCGCGCCGCGGATCAGCTCGAAGAAGTGGGGGTTGGTGATGTCGGACAGCACCATGGCGATGGTGCGGTGGCGCAGACCGGGAAGAGCGCGGTTCTGCGGTCTGTGCTGGTAGCCGAGCTGCGCGGCGGCGGCGACCACCCGCTGTCGCGTCGCTTCGTTGACCCGGCCGGGCTTGTTGAACGCCCGGGAGACCGTCGACGCGGCCACACCGGCGGCTTGCGCGACGTCAAAGATCGTGGGCTCCACGAACGCATCTAGTCACGAGATGGAAATTCTGGCAACACCTTGCAGAAATTGTCGGGTGCTACCTACCTTGCGATCATGCCGGCCACACAGTGACAAGTCGGGCGAGAGGGGCGAGGGATGTCGCAGCCCGGACAAAGAGGTCGAGGTGTGCAGCACGACGAGCGCGATGCGGCGGGTCGGGTCAGGCGGTGGTCCGCGGCTGTGACGATCGGCGCTGTGCTGGCCGCGTCGCTGACATCGGTGGGGGTGACGCCGGCGCAGGCGGCGTCGACCGACTTCACCGTCTTCAACGGTCACACCACCGCTCCGATCCTGATCGACCCGTCCTACGACGGCGATCAGGCCGATCGGGACTACAAGCAGGTGCGCCGCGCGGTCCAGGACCTGCGTCAGGACGTCGCCATGGTGACCGGGGCGATCGATCCCGGTGAGGTGCAGAGCCTGTTCGCCGACGACGAGCCGGCCAAGCAAGCGCGGCTGGCCAAGGCCGACCGGAACAAGCTGCCGGCCCTGCTGACCGACGCCGCGGGCCGAAAGACCGCGATCATCATCGGCCAGATCGGCCGGAGCAGGCTGATCGACGGGATCGTCGGAGCCGGCAAGTTCGCCGAGGCCGCCGGGATCAAGGGCAGGTGGGAGGCGTACGCCACCAAGACCATCAAGAACCCGGTCCCCGGGGTCGACAACGCACTGGTGATCGCGGGCAGCGATGCCCGCGGGACGATCTACGGGATCTACTCGATCTCCGAGGAGATCGGCGTCTCGCCCTGGTACTGGTACAGCGACGTGCCGGTCAGGCAGCGCGACGACATCGAGGTCAAGGGCAAGGCCCGGGTCGACGACGGGCCGGACGTCAAGTACCGCGGAATCTTCGTCAACGACGAGGAACGCACCGTCGCGTGGGCGAAGAAGAAGTTCCCCACCGCCAACGGCACGCCTGATGTCAACTACTACCGGCACGTCTATGAGCTGATGCTGCGCCTCAGGCTGAACACGCTGTGGCCGGCGATGCACCTGGCCTCGAGGGCGTTCAACGCGGTCACCGACACCGGGACGTACGACCAGGGGACCCCGATCAACGCTCGCGAGGCGGCGGCGTACGGCGTGGTCGCATCCTCCTCTCACGCGGAGCTGATGCTGCGCAACAACGAGGGCGAGTGGCGGCAGTGGTACGCCCGCAACAAGGACGCGCTCGACATCAAGGGCGCGGACGCCGTGGCGGCCTTCGACTATTCGATCAACAAGCCCGCGATCCTGGAGTACTGGCGCCAGCGGGTGGTCGCCAACGCCGCCTTCGAGAACATCCTCGCCCTGGGCATCCGCGGTGTGCACGACAGCGATCCGGTGTTCACACCCGGCAACCCGTACGGGTTCAAGGACAAGATCGAGATGCTGGCCGACGTCATCCGCGAGCAGCGCAAGCTGATCGCGGGGATCTACGGCAGCGCCGACGCCGTGCCGCAGGTGTTCATCCCCTACAAGGAGATGAACGATCTCTACAACGCCGGGCTGAAGGACCACATCCCCGCCGACGTGACCCTGATGTGGGCCGAGGACAACCAGGGCTATCTGCGCCAGGTGCCCACGCGGACCGAAGCCGCCCGGTCCGGCGGGAACGGCGTCTACTACCACATCTCCTACTGGGGCGAGCCGAAGAGCTACCTGTGGCTGAACTCGACGCCGATGTCCCTGATGGTGCAGCAACTGCGCCGGGCGTGGAATTCCGGCGCGGGGCGCTACTGGATCCTCAATGTCGGCGACATCAAACCCGGCGAGATCAAGCTCGACCTGTTCGCCAAGCTCGCGTGGGACGTCCAGGGCTATGACGACACCAAGTTCCTCACCGAGCACGCGCAGCGGGACTTCCGGCTGAGGGGCGACAACGCGGCCGCGGTCGCCGACGCGCTGAAAAGGTTCGACGCGCTCGAGAACACCAAGCGCGCCGAGTTCTGGGGGGAGATCAACTCCTCCAACGCGAACTCAGGAAGGATCCACAACGGTCAGGTCTTCCCGTTCAGCGCCACTTCGAACGGGGATGAGCTCCAGCGCTACATCAACGAGTCCAACAAGCTCGTGACGGTGCTCGAGGGTGTTTCCGCGAAGCTCGAACCGCGCTATCGCTCCGCGTTCTATCAGCAGGTGCTCCACCGCGTCCGCTCCTACCGCAACATGGCGGAGCAGATCGGCTACTACTGGAAGAACCAGCTCGCCGCCGCCCAAGGCCGCTACGCCAGCGCGGGAAGCTACGAGCTGCTCTCGAAGCAGGCCCGCGAGCGCATCTTCGCCGACGAGGACTACTGGAACACGATCAGCGACGGCAAGTGGGACCACGCCATCGGCCACAGCCATCCCGAAGGCTTCCCGAACGAGGGCGCCGTCATGCTCACCAACGACCGGTACGCCCGGGTGGCCGCACCGGCCGACGCCGTGGGCGCCGCCGCCGAGGGGAGCAAGGAGCCTGGCCGCGGCACGCTGACGTTCAACTCGGCCGGGCCCGACGACAAGCGGTTCTTCGACGTGTTCTCCCGGGACGACGTGGCCAAACCGCAGCAGTGGGTCGGCGAGGCGGACGCCCCGTGGATCACCCTCTCTCAGCGCTCGGGCACGACCGCGACAGAGCAACGAGTCACGGTGACGGTCGCCAAGAACCACCCGGCCACGACGGGGACGATCCGCGTCTTCAACGCCGTCGACGGCGCCAAGGTCGGCGACCCGGTCGCGACGTTCACGGTCGACGCGGAGCGGGCAGCCGTGGATCTACGCCGGGTCGCCGAGCCGGCGCACCTGGAGGCCAACGGATACGTGGCCCTCGAGGCCGAGCACTTCTCCGAGAACGTGCCCGGCGCCGACGGGAGCCGGTGGGCTCCCCTTGAGGGCGTGGGCCAGCGCGGGGCATCGATGGGCGGCTTCCCGGAGATCGCGCCCCGGGTCGACTCCGGCTTCGAGACGACCGCCCGCCTGAGATACCGGGTCCACTTCACCTCCACCGGGAGCTTCACCGGGACCTTCTACCGAATCCCGACGCTGAACGAGGGCACGGAGGACGACGGCACGCCGCGAACCGCGCGCACGGCCATCGGGCTCGACGCCCAGGCCCCCAGCCTGCTGCGCGGCAACTCCGTCGCCGGTACGAGCACCAGCACCTGGGGATTCAACATCATGCACGGAATCGAACCCCTGAGCTTCACCGTCGACGTGACCACGCCGGGGTGGCACGACCTCGTGGTCTACCGCTCGGACGCGGCGATCCTCTTCGACCGGATCATCATCGAGACCCGCGCCGGCGCGGCCGGTGACGGCCTGGTCGGCCCGCCCGAGAGCCCGAACAACATCGCCGCACCCCAGAGGGCCACCGTGGCGCCTCGTCCCGACACGATGCCGGAGCTCCGCCGGCTGCCGGCGATCCAGACGTCGGCAGGCGAGACGAGCACGGTCGAGGGTGTGCGGAAGGTGGTGGCCGCGAACTCCGACAACGAGACCGCCGTGTCGGTCGAGGTGCAGGACGGTCAGGCGCGGGTCACCGGGCACCGGGCCGGCACGGCCGAGGTCTCGATCACCGCTGGTGGTGGCGAGGCCTGGGTGGTGCCTGTCACGGTGGGCAGGGGAGAGGGCGCGCCGGTCGGCCCGTACCTGGAGCAGGGCGGCCGGGTGGTCGCCGATGCGGCCGACGCGCTCGAGAACAGCGCCTCCGCCCACGCGACCGACAGCAACAACGGGACGCACCGCTGGGCGCTGGCCCGTAACGGTCTCCAGGTCGTCCCGCCGGCCGACGCCGGCGCGAAGGCGCAGTGGCTGGCGACCTCGGCGGCCCAGGCCGAGGCGTTGTTCAAGGCCGGTCCGACGCAGAAGGTCAACGGGAGCTCCGCGGCGGGAACGCCACCGCGGCTCGACTTCACCGTCGACCTCCGGACCGGTGGCACGTACTACCTGTTCGTCAACACGAGCAACCCGAACGCCGACGCCGACTCCTACCATGTGCTCGTCGACGGGCAGTGGAGGTACCAGTCGAACAAGTCCGGGCCGGAGACCGGGTTCGAGACCTGGTACGGCAGCACGAGCGTCGCCGCGGCCGCGTTGACGCTCGCGCCGGGCGAGCACACGATCTCGCTGGCCCCCCGTGAGGCCGGGCTGGTGCTCAACCAGATCGTCTTGACCACGAACAACACACCCGGCCTCACCGGCTTCCAACCCCCCAGCGGCCGGGGAACGAGCGCCTCATGACGCTCTGACATCGAGCAGAGCACCCTGCCCGGCTGCCAACCGAGCCGGCCGGACGTTCCAGGTCCGGCCGGTCGGCCACCTGGCGGTGTAGTGTCTGACACACCCGAAGTTGATCACGAAGGGTGTGTCGTTGGAACTGCGAAACAGCCGGTTGGACATGTCTCACGGTGAGCGGGTCAGCCGATACGGCGAGGTCGCGAGCGCGCTGGCGTTACACAGCGACCGGCAGCTCGGCGAGTCGCTGGAGCAGGCACAGGTTCTTGGTGAGGGGATAGGCGGCACCTCGGCACTGCTGGCCGTGGACGGCGTGCCGGTCTTCGCCAAGCGGGTGCCGCTGACCGACCTGGAACGCCGCGCGGGCAACGTGATGTCCACGGCCAACCTGTTCGGGCTGCCTCCGTTCTGCCAGTACGGGATCGGCGGGCCGAGCTTCAGTACGTGGCGTGAACTCGCGGCCGGTGTCATGACGACCAACTGGGTCCTGGCCGGGCGCACCGCGGCCTTCCCGCTGCTGTATCACTGGCGGGTGCTGCCGGGGGCGCCGCCGCAGAGCGATCAGCATGCCGACGTTGAGACGGTCGTGCGGTACTGGGGCGGGTCGCCGGCGGTACGGGATCGTCTCCACGCCGTCGCACAGGCTTCGGCCAGCATCGTGCTGTTTCAGGAGTTCATCCCCCACAACCTCAACGAGTGGCTGGCCACTCAGCTCGCCGCCGGCCAGGACGCCGCGGTGGCGGCGAGCGCCATGGTCGAGTCGTGCATGCTGACCGACGTGGCCTTCATGAACGGCCAGGAGCTGATGCACTTCGACAACCACTTCCGCAACATCCTCACCGACGGCGAACGCCTGTACATCGCCGACCTCGGGCTGGCGACCTCCTCCCGGTTCGACCTGTCCAGGCAGGAGATCGAATTCCTGGACCGCAACCGGACTCACGACCTCGGTTACGGGCTGATGCGGCTGGTCAACTGGCTCGTCTCCGATATCTGCGGGGTGCCGGTGCCGCGGAACGGTGCAGTGGGACAGCGCAACGAGTACATCCGGGCGTGGGCGGACGGCGCGGAACCTGCCGGTGCTCCGCCGGCTGTCGCCGCGATGCTCCGCCGGCACGCGCCCGTGGCGGAGGCGATGAACGACTTCTACTGGGACCTGTTCTGGTCTGATCGGGCAACGCCGTATCCGAGCGAGAAGATCGAACGTGCCATGAGCACGATGCGTTGAGGTCGCCGGCTTGGGCGACGCCTGCCGTCCGGTTCGGCATCGGCCGGGCCGGACGAGCCGACGCGCACAACGGCCCGGCCGGCCGGCTCTTCAGTTCAGGTCGGACATGTCGAGCACGAAGCGGTAGCGGACGTCGTTCCGCCGGAGGCGGTCGAGCGCCGTGTCCACCTGTGCCGACGGGAGCACTTCGACGTCGGCGGCGATGCCGTGGTCGGCGCAGAACCGGAGCATCTCGGCTGTCGCGGGGCGGCCTCCGCTGCCCGCGGAGCTGAGCTTCTTGCGGCCCACGAGCAGGTCCATGGCCTCGACGGTGACCGGGCCCAGGTAGCCGAGGAGGCTGAGCGTGCCGTCCATCGCCACCAGCTTCAGATACGGGGCGAGGTCGTGGGGTGCGGAGATGGTGTCGATGACGACGTCGAAGGTGTCGCGTGCCGCGGCCATCTCCTGGAGGTCCGTGGAGACGATGAGGTCGTGAGCGCCGAGCCGGCGGGCATCCTCGCGCTTGTCCCGCGTACGGCTGACGACGGTCGTGGTGGCGCCGAGCGCCACGGCCATCTTGACCGCCAGGTGGCCCAGGCCGCCGAGCCCGGCCACGGCGACGCGGCTGCCGGCGCCCACGCCGAGGGAGCGCAGGGGTTCCCAGACGGTGACGCCGGCGCACAGCAGCGGGGCGGCCGCGGCCGGGTCGAGGCCGGAGGGGAGCGGGTAGGCGAATGCGTCGCGCACGACGTACTCGCGGGAGAAGCCGCCCAGGGTGGTCGACCCGTCCTGCCGGTCGGTGCCGCCGTAGGTGAGGGTCGGGAAGGAGTGGCAGAAATTCTCCTGTCCGGCTTCGCACATGGCGCACACGCCGCAGGAGTCGACGATGTTGCCCACCGCGACGCGGTCGCCGACCGAGCGCACCAGAGCAAACAGACTGTTCTGTTTGGTAGGGTGGGCCCATGCCGGAACAGCCCCAGACCTCGCGAGGTGCCGCGACGTACCAGCGCATCCTGGACGCCGCCACCGAGGAGTTCGCTCAGCACGGCATCGCCGGGGCGCGCATCGAACGCATCGTGACGGCGGCGCGCACCAACAAGGCGCAGCTCTACGCCTACTTCGGCGACAAGGAACGGCTCTTCGACGCGATCTTCCTCAGCTCGCTGGAGCGCATCACCAACGTCGTGCCCATCGACGCCGACGATCTCGCGGACTGGGCCGTGCGCCTCTACGACGAATACCTGCGCCGTCCCGACCTCATCCGGCTGGCGACCTGGACGCGGCTGGAGCGCCGGCCTGCCGGGCACCTCGTCGAGACCCACCAGCACTACGACGACCGCAAGCTCACGGCCATCGCCGAGGCCCAGGCCGCCGGGCGGGTCCGCGCGGGCGACCCGTTCGACATCATGGCCATGGTCATCGCCATGTCCATGGCCTGGTCGCCGGTCAGCAACGTGTACGCGGCCAGCAGCCAAGAGCCCGATGACGTACATGACCAGCGCCGCGCCCTGCTTCGCGACTGCGTCCGAAGGGCCACCGCGACCCCCTAAGAAATCTACGTTGTAAAGGGCATCGGCGGGTGGAGATCATCCGCCGGAACGGCATCAAACAGGGCGGCGAGTTGGGAGCGGTTGCTGATGCCGAGCTTGCCGTACACGCGGGCCAGGTTGTTGTTCACCGTCGCCACCGACAGCCCCAGGCGCTGGGCGATGGCCCGGCTGCTGAGGCGGACGGCGAGCAGTGCCACCTCGCGCTCGCGGCGGGTGAACACGGCGGAGACGTGTTCGTGATCGAGCAAGGGGGTGACGGCGCCTCGGCATCGGGCGCGCAGCGCGGCCGCGCGCTCCAGCGTCAGCGCCGCCTTGCCGGCCAGACCGGCGCGGCGACAGGCGCGGACCGCGCAGGTCGCGGTCTCGGCGGCGAGCAGGTGGTGACCGAGGTGGGCGAGGACGTCGGTGGCGTGCGAGAGTGCCTCGCCGTCCGCGTGTCTGAGCCCGTGGGCCGCTTTCGCCAGCGCGTGGCTCAGCGGTGTGCCGAGCGCGGTGTCGAGTTCGCCGAGCCGCTGGTGTTCGCCGTCTCCGCCGAGGCGTAGCACGTCGTACCGGGCCATCGCCTCGACGCAGGGGAGTCCGATGCCGCGGGCCAGGTCGGCGGCGAAGTCATCGCCGAGTCACAGCCACGTCATGCCATCGCCGTGGCGCGGGTGCGCCGGCGGACGACCTCGCCGGGCGCCGGGCGGCGTCCTCGGTCGATCGGCCGCATCCGGCCACCCTGACGGCCCCAGCTCGTTGATTAGCTGACTCTCCGTGTCCTGATGAATAGAGCAATGGTGTTGATCCAGACATGAGGCGGAATCGGCCTTACCGTCTTATGCGGATCAGATCTAAATGCCCGTCAAAGACAGGCGCAGGGTCTGGTCGCCCGGCTTTGTCTGTAAGAAATCTCGCGGAGGAGGGAATTCATGTCGACGACAGTTGGCCGAGGGGGGATCCGACGTCGATGACGCCGGGTCGCGCTGGCGCTGGCGCTGGTCGCAGGGCTGGTGGTGGCGATCCCGGGAACGGCATCGGCGGCCTATACCTGCCTGCCCTATCCAGGCGAAAGTTACCATTACCAGTTCGACCAGTTCACCGCCGATCCGAACTTCAAAGATGAGGCCGGCAATCCCATCGTCAGATTCCTTCAATTCCCTGACGGCCACACCCACAAGCACGTGCTTCTCACGTTCTGGATCAGGCAGGTGACGCCGAGATTCATTCCGGTCGCCACGGCGTTCGTCGACAACAGAACCGATACGACTGGGATGGGGACCTTCTCCACGACCGAGTCGAAAACCTTCTCGGTCACAAATTCGGTCACTCTCGGCGTCAGCGACACGTTCAAATCCGAGCTGCTGGACGTGACGTTCTCCGCCTCGGTCAGCAGCAGCGTCACAAAGTCGATGACGTCGTCGACCACCATTACGGCCAGCAACCCCGTCCCACCGCACACCCGCCTGATGGGTGAATTCGGGGTGGACACCTTCGACATCACCTACGACGTGGCCTTCTGGCAGCTCGAAGACAACAGATGCTGGTGGCACGGCACCCAGACCAACATCACTTCCAACGCGCCGACCAACAGCCAAGGCTGGCGGGTGACCTCCTCGATGCCGATCTGATCCTGTCGGCGGCCCGCGAGCGCCGGCCGCGGCCTGAACGTGCGTAGACCTCCGGACCAGTCCGGAGGTCTACGGCTGGCCCCATCGGCGGCGGCGATGGAGGGCGCGAGAGGGTCACAGCCGGGTGGCCGTGCGGATCAGCCCGGCGAGGGCGAGGGAGCGGCTGTGCGCGGGCCAGGCGATGTGGGTGACGACGGGGGGCGCGTCGGTCAGGGGGACGGCGGTGTGCTCGGCCCACAGCCAGGCGCGGGCGGAGTCGGGGAAGACGGCCACCGTGCGTCCGAGAGCGATCAGCTGGGCCAGTTGCGTCTGGTCGTGGATCTCGGGGCCCGGCCCGGGTGGGTACGTGCCGTGGCGGGACCAGCGGGCGAGCGGAAGATCGGGGAGGTCGCTGATGTCGGCCAGGGACAAAGCCTTGCGCGCGGCGAGAGGGTGGCCGGTGGGCAGGATGGCGATCTGCCCCTCGGTCATCAGCTCCTCGCTGTCGAACCCGGCGAGGGAGTTGAACGGCTTGTGCATGAGCGCCACGTCAGCGCGGCCGTCGCGCAGCATTTCCTCCTGCTCACACGTGCCACTCGGCAGTACCTCGATCTCGGCGGCGTCGGGCTCGGCCGCGTAGGCGTCGAGGAGCTTGTGCAGCAGCTCGTGAGACGCGCCGGCTTTCACCGCCAGCACCAGGCGGTTGCGGGGGCCGCCCGGACTGTCGGCGCCACCGGCCCGACGGGTGCGGCGAGCGGCGGCGGTGGTCGCGTCGAGGGCCGCGCGGCCCTCGTGCAGCAGCACCTCTCCGGCGCCGGTCAGGGAGACGCCGCGGCGGTTACGTTTCAGCAGGGAGACACCGAGACGCCGCTCGAGCTGCTGGATCGCCCGGGACAGCGGTGGCTGGGCCATGCCGAGGCGCTCGGCGGCGCGGCCGAAGTGCAGCTCCTCGGCGACGGCCACGAAATACCGCAACTCGCGGGTCTCCAAGGCATCCATGGCCACACCATAGCCCAGTGATACCTGCCGGGTATGACAGGTCACTGTACCGGTGTTGGCCGCACCGCTCGTCCGCGAGCGAGCATCAACGGCATGAGCGAAACGAAGATCGCGCTGGTGACCGGCGCGAACAAGGGGATCGGGTACGAAATCGCGAAAGGGCTGGGCACCCTCGGGTACCGCGTGGGTGTGGGGGCCCGCGACGAGGCCCGGCGCGAGTCCGCCGTCGAGAAGCTGCGCGCCGCCGGGGTGGACGCGTTCGGGGTGCCGCTGGACGTGACCGGCGACCGGAGCGTCACCGACGCCGCGGAACTGATCGAACGGCGGGCCGGGCGCCTGGACGTCCTGGTCAACAACGCCGGCATCTCGGGAGAGACGGGGCCGGGGTGGGTGCAGGACCCGACCACGCTCGACCTCGACGTGGTCCGCACGGTCGTGGAGACCAACGTCATCGGGGTCATCCGGGTGACCAACGCGATGCTGCCGCTGCTGCGGCGCGCGACGTCGCCACGCATCGTCAACGTCTCCAGCGCCGTCGCCTCCCTCACCCGGCAGGCGGACCCGGACATCGAGATCGGCCCCGTCATGGCGGCCTACTCGCCGTCGAAGTCGTTCCTCAACGCCGTCACCGTGCAGTACGCCCGGCAGCTCGCCGGTACGGACCTCCTGATCAACGCCGCCTGCCCGGGCCTGGTCGCGACCGACTTCACCGGCTTCCACGGACCCCGCACCCCTGAGCAGGGCGCGGCCACGGCGATCCGGCTCGCCACACTGCCCGACGGCGGCCCGACCGGTTCGTTCTTCGAGGACGACGGCGTCATCCCCTGGTGACCCCGAATCTGCCACCTGGGCACGGGTGCGCTTCGGTCAGTAAGTGGACAGCGAATGGCCTGGGAACCGGTCAGGCGAAGAGCCGACACTCCGCAGGCCGGTCCTGCGACCGCGAACACCGTGCCACCGAGGAAGGCTGATCGATCGTGACTGAACGCGTACGCGTGGCTGTGCTGGCGGGTGGGCCGTCCGCCGAGCATGAGGTGTCGCTGCAGTCGGCTCAGGCCGTGCTCGATGCCCTGCCGAGGGAGCTGTACGAGCCCGTCGCCGTCATCATCGACCGGCAGGGCAGGTGGCCGGTGGAGCTGCGACGCGATCTGGCGGACGTGGTCTTCCCCGTGCTGCACGGGCCGTTCGGCGAGGACGGCGTCGTCCAGGGTCACCTGGAGACGCTGGGCATCCCGTACGTGGGCTGCGGCGTCCTGGCCTCCGCCGTGGCCATGAACAAGGTCGCGATGCGGCGCACGTTCCTGGCGGAGGACATTCCGGTCACCCCACATGTGTGGTTCACCGAGCACGAATGGCGCACCACCACCGACCACTGGAGTCTGGTGAAGTCGCTCGACTGGCCGATGTACGTCAAACCGGCCGGCATGGGCTCCTCCATCGGCATCTCACGGGTCACCTCCATGGAGGAGCTGCGCACGGGCGTGGATCTGGCGCTGGCCTACGACCGGGTGGTCGTCGTCGAGCAGGGCGTGACCGCGCGCGAGCTCATCTGCGGCGTGCTCGGCGACCATGACACTCCGGACGCTTCGGTGCCCGGCGAGCTCATCGTGCCCGGCGACTGGCTCGACTACGAGGCCAAGTACCTCAGCCAGGCCGAGATCGCCACCATCCCCGCCGTACTGCCGGAACGGGTGGCCGAGAACGTGCGCGAGCTGTCCCTGCGCGCCTTCCGGGCGATCGATGGCCACGGCCTGTCCCGGGTCGACTTCCTCTATGAGGAGGACACCGGACGCCTGTACGTGCTGGAGATCAACACCATGCCCGGCTTCACCTCCCGTTCCGTCTACGCCAGGGCCTGGGCCGCGAGCGGCGTTCCGTACCCGGACCTGCTGCGCCGCCTCATCGACCTCGCGTTCGCCAGGAGCGGCTCATGATCCCCATGACGCTGAACGAGATCGCGCAGGTCGTCGGCGCACGCCTGCATGACGTGCGCGACCCGCGGGCGCTGGTGACGGCGCCCTCGGCGGTCGACTCCCGCGAGGTGGTGCCCGGCGGACTGTTCGCCGCGACGGCCGGCGCCCGCGTCGACGGTCACGACTACGCGGCCCGTGCCATCGCGGGCGGCGCCGTCGCCGTGCTGGCCGCGAGGCCCGTCGGCGTGCCCGCCCTCGTGGTCGAGGACGTCCAGCTCGCGCTCGGCCTGCTGGCCAGGCAGCTGCTCGAACACATCGGCCCGACCGTGATCGGCCTGACCGGCTCCGTGGGCAAGACCACGACCAAGGACCTGCTGGCCCAGGTGCTCGAACGGCACGCCGCGACGGTCGCCACCGACAGGTCGTTCAACAACGAGCTCGGGCTGCCGCTCACCGTGCTGCGTGCCGATGCCGGCACCCGATACCTGGTGCTGGAGATGGGTGCGGGCCGCAAGGGCGACCTGACGTACCTGACCGGGCTCGCGCCACCCCAGGTCGGGCTGGTGCTCAATGTCGGCACCGCACATGTGGAACGGATGGGAAGCGGGCCGGCCGACGTGGCCGAGGTCAAGGGCGAGCTGGTCGAGGCACTTGCGCCGGACGGGTTCGCACTGCTCAACGCCGACGACCCGTACGTCATGGGCATGGCCGGCCGCACCAGGGCCCGGATCCTGTTGTACGGCCGCTCGGCGCAGGCACAGGTGCGAGCCGAAGCCGTGCGGGTGGCCGGCCGCGCGCGAACCGCGTTCGAGCTGGTGACGCCCGCCGGCCGAGCCCCGGTCGAGCTCGACCTCATAGGCGAGCACCAGGTGAGCAACGCCCTGGCCGCCGCCGCCGCGGCCACCGCACTCGGCCTGGGCGTCGCCGAGATCGCCGACGGGCTGAACGCCGCGCGGCGGCGCTCCGCGGGCCGGCTGGAGATCGTCGAACGACCTGACGGCATCACCGTCGTCGACGACGCCTACAACGCCAACCCCGAATCCATGCGGGCCGGGCTGCGGGCGGTGAAGGCCCTGGCCGGCACCCGTCGTACGGTCGCCGTGCTCGGCGCGATGGGGCAGCAGGGGGACGCCTCCCGCGCCCGGCACGCGGAGATCGGCCGGCTCGTCGCCGACCTCCACTTCGACGTGCTGATCGCGGTCGGAACAGGGGACCCGCTCGCCATGGCGGAGGCGGCGGAGTCCTCGGACCGGGGCGTGGCCGTCCATGCCGTCGAGGACGTGGCCGGGGCCCTCAGGCTGGCCACCGCGCTCCTCGAACCGGGAGACGTGGTGTTCGTCAAGGCCTCCAGCGAGATCGGGCTCGGTGTCTGCGCCCGCGCGCTGGCGGCGCCGCCGAGCTGAACCCGATCGGGCAGCTTTTGGTCTGCTGAATGAGCAGGAACCCCGTCTAGCCTGCCGGCACAAGCTGGCGAAACGGAGTTCCATGCGCACTATCGGTCTCATCGGCGGGTTGAGCTGGGAATCGACGGTGATCTACTACCAGATCATCAACCAGCGGGTACGCGAACGGCTCGGCGGCAGCCATTCCGCCAACAGCCTCATCTGGTCGGTCGACTACACGACCGTCGAGGACCTCATCTTCGCCGACCGCTGGGACGAGGTGAGTACGTTGCTGACCGGTGCGGGCAGGAACCTGGAGGAGATCGGCGCCGAGGTCCTGCTCGTCTGCAGCAACACCTTCAGCCGGGTGAGCGACGACGTGGAGCGGGCCGTGAGCGTGCCCGTGCTGCACATCGCCGACGTCGTGGGCGCAGAGGTCCGCGCCAGGGGCATGCGCAAGGTCGGTCTGCTGGGCACTCACGTCACCATGGAGCAGCCCTTCTACCGGGAGCGGCTGGCCGCCCATGGCTTCGACGTGGTCGTCCCGCGGCGTGAGCAGCGGGAGCTGGTCGATCGCGTGATCTTCGACGAGCTGGTGCGCGGGGTGCTCCGGGAGTCGTCCAGGGACGCGTACGCGCAGATCATCGATGATCTCGCAGCCGACGGCGCCGAAGGCGTCATCCTCGGCTGCACGGAGATCGAGCTGCTGATCAGTGAGAAGGACAGCGCCGTCCCGGTGCTGCCGAGCGCTCGGCTGCACGCGGAGGCGGCGGCCGGCTTCGCGCTTGCCGGCTGACCTGCCCTCGGCCGCGTTCGTTCACGGCGGCGGAGCCGACCCGTACAGCTCCCGGTGCCACAGGTCGGCGCAGACCCGTTCGATGCCGGCCGTCAGATGGCGGCGGTAGGTGGTGAAAGGGAGGCCGAGTCGCTCCGCGGCCAGCTCCTGGGTGGGCGCGCCGCGGAGGAAGGTGACGGACAGCACCCGGTGGAACTTGACCGAGCGCGGATCCTCACCCAGGTCGTCGATCGCCTGGCGGAGCAGGTCACCCAGCGCCGTGGCCGGGCTCTGCCCGGCCCGCTCGGCGATCAGCCTGGTACGCGTCAGCGGGGAAGCGGCCAGCGCGTCCAGCCGCGACAACTGGCGCAACGCCTTGCGAACCGCCTCGGCGAACTCCGCCTGCGACAGCACCGCCAGTTTCGCCGTCGCCGCACCCGGGCCGACGGCGGGCCCCGCGACGCGCAGTCGGTTCATCCGCTCCAGCCACGCCCGCGCCGGCACCGCGCGCCAGTCATGGACGAACAGCGCGTACGCGTCATCCCCCGGCCGCTCGGAGATGTCGCGCATCCCGTAGTGCTCCACCCGATGCCGTGCCTCGATATAGGACCAGGCCAGCCGCTCGGCCCGCAGACAATTGCCGATCACCCGCCACTGGATCAGATCCATCACCGGCGAGTTCCCGCGATACGGCGGCAGCACCCACAGCCGGCTGACCGCCAAATGTTCGCTGACGCGCAACGGCGTGGTGGCACGCGCATGCGCCCACGCCATGGCCACGACGGGATCGGCCGTCAGCTCCTCCTCATCGAGCTCAGCCAGCCGCAACCACGCGGAGAAGGCCACGGGCTCGCCGGTTTCGGTCCGTCGGTACAGCCGGAACGCCTCCGGCTGACGTTCCGCCCAGAAGGCGGCGCAGCCCGCGGACCCCGCACCCTCCGCCGCCGTCGCCACCCGGAGCAGCGTGCCGACGTCCTCCTCCCGCACCGCCTCTTCCCGGAACTCGCCCTCGTCGTGGCGGCCGTGGACCTCGGCCGGCGCCTCGTTGCCGCGATGCAGGTAGAGCAGTGCCGCCACCGCGCCGGGCACGTCCACATCGCCCGCCGTGCGCACCCTGTCCGCCAGCTGCGCATGAATGCGGCCGTGCATCACCGCGTACCCCTCGGGATCCCGCCATCGCAGGTCCGCCTCCAGCAGCTCCCGAACCACGTCATGCGGAAACAGCCCACGGCTGCTCGACTCCACGAACGGCAACCGCCGCAACCACCGGAACAACGTCCCGGCGTCCTCCGGCAGGGCCGCCCGCAGCAGGTCCTCCGTCGTCCTGTACGCATGCGCGCAGATCTCCAGAGCATGCCGGTGCGCCGCCGAAGGCAACTCGCCGACCAGCTGATCCAGCAACGTGGCCACCACGTCCTGACTCGGCGTCCACCGCCTGCCGGCCCCGCCGTCCTTCACCGCCACGGCCGCCCCCAGCAGTAGCGCCAGCGGATGACCACCGGCGAAGGCCAGCAGCGGCTCGCGCAACTCCGCCGGCACCCCGGAGGCGTCCATCAGGGCCTGCGCGTCTGCGGCCCGCAGGTCGTGCAGCGGCAGCACCGCCAGCGCCCCCGCCCATCCCGGATCCGCCTGCCACCGCATATCCGGCGGGTTCCGCCCCGCGATCACCACCAGCGCACCCTCGGGCACCCTCGGCAGGAACCGCTCGCGCAGCCAGCCCTCCAAGCCCTGAACGCGTTCGAAGTCGTCGACCAGCAGCACCGCGTCCGCATCGCGGAGCACCGGCTCGGCTTCAGCCGCCGCCGGCTCCAGCATGCGTCCGTCCACCATGGACACCGGCCGCCCCGCCACCGCGGCCTCGTGAGCGAACCGCCGCAACAGGGCCGACTTCCCGATGCCGCCGGGACCGTGCACGTACAGAACGCTGCAGCCGCCGCCGTACAACGCCGCGTTGAAAACCGCGAGCTCCTCCTCCCGCCCCACGAACGCCGTCTCGCGCGCTGCCTGCAGGCGCCGTCCCAGCGATCCGGACTGGTTGTCACTCCCCGATGACATACCGCTTCCCCCTCTCCGTCGGACTGTCGGTCCGGTTCTCGGGCAACATCCGTGGATGGATCAGTGGCCCACGCCGGGGTGGGGTCGTCGTCGTGGTGGCGTGCCGCCGCGGTCCGGGCGGTGCTCGAAGTGCCACCACTCGTTGTCGTACATGCGGTAGAGGTCGTACCGGGCGCCGTGTTCCTCGAGCCAGCGCGCGCCTTCGTGGGGGCGTACGTCCAGGGCGATGCCCTTGACGTGGCTGGATTCCGCCGGCGGCAGCACGAGCATGCGTGCCGAGGCCGGAGAGCCGGAGCGGCGCACCTCCTCGTCGAACATCCGCTGTTGGACAAGGGGATCTCGGTATCCCGACGTGAGGCCGATGAGCTGGCCGTGACGCCAGAGAGCCCTGGTGCGCGCCGCGGTGAACGCCGCCATGGCGCCGTCGGTGAGCCCGCTGAGGTCCTCGGCGGGGAATCGCAGCCGCAACGCCCAGCGGCAGGCCAGCTCTCGGGCGCGGCCGGGATGGCGGGCGAACGCCGCGGGCAGCAGGAGAACGGCGAGCACCAGCGTGACCGCGGCGTACAGCCGGTCGCGGGGCCGAGATGGGATGGTGCGTGGTTCGTCCATGACGAACCACGATTGGCGCCGAATGTGCGCGCGTCGTCCGCCGAATGTCACCGTTTGTCGACGGCGGCCGGCCCGAGGGACCTCCGGCGCGGCCGTGACACAACCATGACACGGCGCGGACGAGGCGGGGACACGGCTGACCTACAGTGGGTGGGGTTGACCGGCGGGTGAGTTACGGAGCGTGCTGTGAAACTCGGCGGCGTGTCGCGAGTGTTGTTGATCGAGGATGACCCGGCCGTGCGGGAGGGCCTTGAGCTGGCCCTGACCCGGCACGGGCACCGGGTGCGCGCGGTGGAGTCCGGCGAGCAGGGGCTGGACCGGCTGCGCATGGACCTTCCCGACGTCGTCGTGCTCGATCTGATGTTGCCCGGCATGGACGGGTTCGAGGTCTGCCGCCGCATCCGGGCCGCCAGGGAGGTGCCGATCATCATGCTGACCGCGCGCGGCGACGACATGGACGTGGTGGCCGGGTTGGAGGCGGGCGCCGACGACTACGTCGTCAAGCCGGTGCAGCCCAGGGTGCTCGAGGCACGCATTCGCGCGGTGCTCAGGCGGATCGGCCGGGACCAGGCGGAGCTGGAGCGGTACGGGGATCTGACCATCGATCGGGCCGGGCTGGTGGTCGCCAACCGCGGCGTGCCGGTCAGCCTCGCCCCGACCGAGCTGCGCCTGCTGCTCGAACTCTCCGGCACGCCAGGCCGGGTGCACAGCCGCCAGCAGCTGCTGGAGTCGGTGTGGGAGCACGGGTACTTCGGCGACTCGCGTCTCGTGGACGCGTGCGTGCAGCGGTTGCGCGCGAAGATCGAGGACGACTCGGCGGCGCCCGTCTACGTGCAGACGGTGCGCGGGTTCGGGTACCGGTTCGGGCCGGTGTGAGCCGCCGGTGACACCTCGGCCGAGCCTGGGGCTGCGTGCCCGGCTGTTGTTCGCGTTCACCCTGCTGTGTGTGGTCACCGCGGCGGCGGTGTCGGGCGGGGGCTACGTCCAGGCGCGCAGCGAGATCCTGCAGCGGACCCAGGATGCCACGGTGCAGACGATGAGAAGCCGCATGGAGGCGCTCTACCCGTTGCGGAGTGCGACGCCGGGCCCGGCCGAGCTCGACGACATCGCCGCCGCCGCCGTGCCCGACCAGAACAGCGTGGAGTTTGCGGTCGCCGTCTACCGCGAGACGCGCTCGCCGGTCGCCCCGCAGGGGCTCGGGAGGCCGGGCGGCAGGGTGCTGAACTTGGATCTCGGGGTGATTTCACCGGAGTTGCGGCGGGTGGTGGCCGGCGGCGAGATCGCGTGGCAGCGGGTGGTGCGGGATGACACGCCCTGGCTGATCATCGGCACGCCGTTGCTGATCATCGAGCAGGATCGGACGACGCGGGTGTCCGGCATCGAGGTCTACGCCGCGCGCAGCCTGCTTTCCGAACAGAGCAGCATCGACGGGCTCGCCGCACGCGCTTGGCTCACCGGCGGGGCGGCCCTGGCGTTCGCGGTCTTCCTGGCGTTGCTGGCCACCCGTGGCGTGCTGGGCCCGGTGCGCGAGCTCGGCCGGGCGGCACGCCTGCTGGGCGAGGGCGAGCTGCGGACCAGGATCGCGGTCCGCGGCTCCGACGAGCTGGCCGACGTGGCACGTACGTTCAACAACACCGCCGCGGAGCTGGAACGGCACGTCAAGCAGCTGCGCGAGATGGAGGCCGACGCCCGCCGGTTCGTGGCCGACGTGTCCCACGAGCTGCGCACCCCGCTGGCCGCGCTCACCGCGGTCGCCGACGTCCTCGAGGAGGAGGCGGCCGGGCTGCCCGAACCCGCCGGCCGGGCCGCCAGGCTGGTCAGCCAGGAGACGCTCAACCTCACCGCTCTGGTGAACGACCTCATCGAGATCAGCAGGTTCGACTCCGGCGTCGCGGCCCTCGTGCTGAACGAGGTCGACGTGGCCGAGCTGGTGCGCTCGACCCTGCGTACCCGGGGCTGGTCGGAGCCGGTGCACACCGAGCTGCCACCCGCGGTGACGGCCCGGCTGGACCCGCGCCGGGTGGACGTCATCCTCGCGAACCTGGTCGGCAACGCCCTGCGGCACGGCGAACCACCTGTGTCGGTACGGCTCTCCGCCGACGCGCACTGGATCACTCTCGAGGTCCGCGATCACGGAACGGGGCTGGACGAAGCGGTGCTGCCGCACGTGTTCGACCGGTTCTACAAGGCCAGCGCGGCCAGAGCCAGGTCCGAGGGCAGCGGCCTCGGCCTGGCCATCGCGCGGGAGAACGCGCGCCTGCACCGAGGCGACCTCACCGTCACCAACGCCCCGGACGGCGGCGCCATGTTCACGCTGCGCCTGCCACGCCGGGCACCCGATCCGGACGGAGGCCCCGAGTGAGGACCGGCCTCGCCCGTCGCGTGCTCGCCGCGGGCCTCGTATCGCTCGTCGCGGCGGCCGGCTGCGGCGTGCGCCCCACCGATGTCATCAGGGTCGGCAACCCGCCGAGCGGGCGCGTCGCACCGACCACGAAGATCACCCTTTTCCTGGTGAAGAACGGCCGGCTCAGCGCGGTGACGCGGTCCAGTGATCGTCCGATGTTCCGAGCGGCCACGCTCGCGCTGCTGGCGGACGGACCCACCGCGAGCGAACAAGAGCGCGGATTCACCACCGAAGTCCCGCTCGAAGCCGGCCCGTTCTCGGTGACCGACGCACCGGCCGGCCACGTAGAGGTCACCCTGTCGACTCCGGCCGGCGAACTGTCCACGCTGGCCGTCGGGCAGATCGTGTGCACGGCCGCCGCCGTCACGGCCCTGGAAGGCCCTGCCAAGGTCACCATCGTCGGCGCAGGACAGAGCGTCGGCCCCCGGAACTGCCCGGGGTAACGGCAGCGACCTGTCCGCTACTTCGGTCAGAGTATCTGGATATGACGACATCGCCCGGACAGAGTGACCAGATCGACGACATCCAGGGCCGGTTGGAGAGCCGCGGATGGCGATCCGAAAGCGGCGAGGGGTGGCGCTGGGTCGACCACACGTTCCAGAACGACGACGCGACGCTCCGGATCAGGCATCTGCCCAACGTCAACGTGATCCGATTCGATTTCGAATCCGCGGAGCACCTGGCGCGGCTCTCCATCTCCTTCGAGGACTCCCCGAACCAGATTCTCGATCTGATCACCCGTGACCAGTCGTCACTGTCCGAGGAGACCTGGCGGGCCTTCATCGCTTCGCTGATCGAGCTGTCTCCCCGGATCCTCTCGCTGGCCGACGAGGACGGTGACGATGAGGTAATCGTCAACCCGGACGCGGGTGTGGCCGCGCTGCGCGAGGTCGACTGGGAGTGAGCAGCCGGCCTCTTGCCTTTCCGCGCGATCATCCTGGACCTCGAACGACGGCTCGAGCGGATCGGCTGGCGCATCAAGACTCACCCAACCTCTGGGCCGTTCCCCGCGCGAGGCTGTCGACGCGCCTCATCGGTGACACCCCACGGCCCGGTTACTGTGACCAGATGACACCGATTTTCAAGCTTTGTGAGGAATATGTCGGAAATTCGGCGGCGCTCGATCCGATCAGCATGGGAGTCCGTGGGGTCGCTGGTGACTTCGTGGCGGCCACCGACTACAGCCCAGCCGGCCATGCCGCCCGCGCCGAACTGATCCGCCGAACCCTGGACGAGCTTGCCGAGCTGAGCGTGACCTCACAAGCCGACCGGCACGCCGCCGCGCACCTTCGGGAACGTCTGGAAGCCCAGTCGCACTGGCATGCGAGCGGGGAGCCACTGCGCATGCTGCGCGGCCAGTTCGGGCTGGTCACCATCATCCGCGACAGCGTCGACCTGCTACCACGTGGCGACGATGATCAGTGGCGCGACGTCGCCGCCCGCCTGGCAGCCGTGCCGGTGATGTTGGCGAGCTGGCGCACGAGCCTCGATCTCGGCCTGGAGAAGGGCCTGGTGGCGGCTCGAAGGCAGGCGCTGGAGGCCGCCATCCAGGCCGAGCGCTTCGCCGGGGTTCACGACGCCCTGGTGATGTCCTATGGCGACGGTCGGCTGGCCGGAGAGCTCGCCAAGGCGGCGGCCTCGGCACACGCGGCCTACGCCGCGACCGCGCGCTACCTGCGTACGGACTACGCGCCCAGGGCGACGGAGCGGGACGGGGTCGGGGCCGAACGCTATGCCGTGGCAGCCCGGCAGAGCCTCGGCGTCGACATCGACCCGGCCGAGGCCTACGCGTGGGGCTGGGCCGAGCTGGACAGGATCGAAGCGGAGATGGCCGGCGAGATCGAGCGCATCCGCCCGGGCGCGAGCTGGGAGGAGGTGGCCACGCTCCTTGACCAGAGCCACTGCGTGGTCGGAGTGGACGCCTACCGGGGCTGGCTGCAGGACCAGCACGACCGGGCCATCAGCGCACTGGACGGCACACACTTCGACATCGCCGAGCCGCTGCGAAAGGTCGAGGTGACCATCGCCTCCGCCTCGACCTCCGGGTCCCCCTATTACACTCCGCCAACAGAGGATCTGGTGCGGCCGGGCCGCACCTGGTGGCCTCTGGGAGGACGGGAGCGGTTCGCGACCTGGCGTGAGCTGACGACCGTCTTCCACGAGGGCGTACCCGGTCATCACCTGCAGATCGGTGCCGTGATGGCCGCTGGGAACACGCTGTCGCGGTTCGCGAAGACCTCCCGGGTGAGCGGGCACAGCGAAGGTTGGGCTCTTTACGCCGAACGGCTCGCCGACGAGCTGGGCTGGTTCGCTG
Organism: Nonomuraea sp. NPDC005650; assembly: GCF_040605375.1. Taxonomy (NCBI): domain Bacteria; kingdom Bacillati; phylum Actinomycetota; class Actinomycetes; order Streptosporangiales; family Streptosporangiaceae; genus Nonomuraea; species Nonomuraea sp. NPDC005650. The sequence continues at coordinate 18,785 of NZ_JBEXCR010000068.1, read as the reverse complement.
ATCCCGGCACTCGGCTGGGCATGCTGGCCGGGTCGGCGCTGCGCGCGGCCCGCGTGGTCATCGACATCGGCATCCACCTGGACCTGCCGCTACCGGACGGGTCACGATGGACGTTCGAGAAAGCCTGTCAGGTGCTGAGCGAGCGCGGCCGCGCCAACCCCCATCGGGTCCGTCCTGAGGTGGTGCGCTACTTCGGCTGGCCCGCCCAGGCGATCTCCTACAAGCTCGGCGAACGCGCCTGGCTGGCCGCCCGCCAGACAGCCGGGCAGCAGCCGGGGTTCGATCTCAAACGCTGGCACACCGATGCTGTCGCCCTCGGACCCATCGGGCTGAACGGCCTGGCCCAGGCACTGAAGCGGATCGGCTGACCAAACCAGCGTCAGCCGGTCAGACGATCGACTCGCTCTCTTCGACCTGCCACCATCGTGAAGATCACCAACAGCATCCGGGGAAAGCGTCAGAGCCAGAATCGCGTAGCCCCATCACGTGGCCGGGGGCCGCAGGCCGAGCCACTGCTCGGCGTCCCAGGCCTGGAACCGCTCGACCTCGGCGAACCCCAGCTTTGCCGCGAGGTGCATCGAGCCGACGTTGGCACTCTGGGTGGTGAGCATCACCGGCTCGCCGGGAAGGACGCCGTCGAACCAGTCGAGTGCCGCCGCGCACGCCTCGGCGGCGTACCCTCGCCCCCAGAACTTCGGCAGGAACAGGTAACCGAGATCGGCCTTCCCCACGGCAGCCGGGCGACGGTGCCCGGCTGCTCTCCTGAGCAGGATCTGGCCGATCATCGCCTCGTCGAGCTCGACGACGAAACTCCCGGGCCATCGCTCGGGCACCTCGGGCAGCTCACGCCGCTGAACCTTCCGCCCAACCACGAGCGGACATGTCATGAAGAACCGCGTGTCCGGCGGAGACCCGGCGCGATTGAGCGTCGCCGCGCAGGAGGCCGCCTCCCTTTCCCGTGGACCTGGAAGTCAGGGACACGCCGGCGCCTCGTGGTGCAGCGGGCGTGCTCGCCCGATCACCCGCGGAGTGTCCAACAGAGTCCCGGCTGTACTCGGCATCACCGGATGCGGACACGTTCAGCGATCGCTCGTACACTGTCTGACGCGGCCGGTGAGGCCGAACGGCCGGGGCAGGAGAGGGCAGGGTCTGGGAAAAGATGAGCAAATCCCCCCAAGGCGACCAACACCCTCGGCCTGCAGGAGAGGGCGGACTGGAGTCGGTGACCTGTCACGAGGGCCTGGTGAAGCTGCTGGCCGAGCAGTTCGCGCGAGCCGACGTGTCACTTCGGGAGCTTCAGACGCGGGCGGACAGGGCGGGCGGAACGCGGCTGCCACGCACCACCTGCGCCGACATGCTGGCCGGTCGGCGCTTCCCCAAGAAGGCGGTGATGGTGGCCTTCCTGCGGGGGTGCCGCGTCCCCGACCACCAGCTCCCGGCGTGGGAACGGGCGTGGGAGCGGGTGCGTGTCAGCCAGCTGCCCGCTGGGTCCAAGGAGGATCGCGGCGTCGAGTCCGCCGACGGCACGCCGCTCGCCGCCCAGGTCCTGACCACAAACACGGGGACGACCCGTGCTCCCCGCCGGCGTTGGCGCCGAGCCGCCCTGCTCGCAGCGGTGGCCGTGCCGACAGCTGCGGTGGCCCTGAGCGTCATCGTCGCTCAGAGGATGACGCCACAACGCAGCGCGTCCGAAGGGGTACCTGACCACATTGTGGATTCCGCCCACATCGTCAGTGACGATGGTCGTGCGTTCCCTCGTGGAGGGTCGAGCCGGTTTACCGTGACCGTCAATCCGGTCAATACGGGCGTACGACTGATCCGCCGACTGGATGTAGGCGTCGGCTTGCAAGATGCCACCATCACCGTGAACGGAACCCCGGCCGCGAGATGGCGACCGCTGCTCGAGGATGGCATCTACAAGTGGAGAAACCAGATCGTCACCCTCCCGCCGAATCTGACGACGGGACGACGTTCGCTCACGATCGTCAACACGTGCGTGTCCTCCTCGGGCTTCAACGAGTTTCTCTACACCGTGGAGCACAAGGTCAACGGTGTCTGGTCGGTCGCGGACAGGATCGACATCGGCCGCCGCCACACCGCGAGCGAAGCCGCGCACGACTACCGCGTAGTCGGGGAGGACTGGGCCGATACCCAGACCTTCGCCTATCCGCCGCAGAAGGAGAACTGGAGCGTCTATTGAGCTGACCTCCCGCGGACAGGCGGCCTTCGAAGGTGTTGAGGCCCATCGTGCCGCACCAGGCGATCGGGGAGCCGTTCCGGCGGAAACGTGCCGCGGCCTGACGACTGATCGCCAAGGTGTGAGCGTCGTCATGGTGATGGTGGTCCGGGAGGCCCTCATCTTCGAAGCTCTCCGTCCGGGGCGATGGCGATCGTGACCCGATAGCGGTGGGGCGGCTCGTCGACGGGACGGCCGTCGGCCTCGATCCAGGCATGGGCGCCGAACGGATGGACCCGTACGCCCGCGCACCAGGTGGGCCAGGATCCGTACAACCTGCACAGCAGGGCGGCGGCGATGGAGCGGGGCAGGCAGCCTTCCCCGGCGCACGACAGGCTGACCGCGAGCACCGCGTCCCGTGCCGCTCTGGCCTGCTCGGCGGTGGCCGCCGCGGCGCCGCGGCGGGCGAAGGTGAGCACCGCGCGGATGCGGGCCGGCGGCAGGCGGGCGATCAGGTGCGCGGCGGCCACGGCGGCCAGCGCCGGCAGGCGGCGGCCCCAGGGCAGGCCGGGCCGGTCGGCGGGCACCATGGGCACGCTCATCGCGGCTGCTCCCGGTCGACGATCAGGTTCGCGGCGCGCAACTGCGCCAGGAGCGCGGCGATGTCCGCCTCTGCGGTGGGCGTCGCGGCCGGATGGGTTCGGACGAGGTCGCGGGCGGCCTCATCCGGGCCGTGTCCCGCCAGCAGGCTGCGCAGGACGAGTGCGGCGGTGGCGTTCAGCTGGCTGTAGCGGCCGGTGCGCTCGTCCAGGAGCACGGCGACCTCGTCGATCGGGGTGAGAGTGACGCCGGGGCGAAGGCTCACGCGCACGACTCCTCCTGGGCAGGGTAGGCGAGAAGGGCTCGTAGCCAGTTCTCGGCGGCGATGAAGACGTCGAGTGCCAGCACGCCCGGCCCGCCCTCGACCGGGGTGCGCACGCAGGCCCGGCGCAGGGCGGCGGCGTCGGCCAGGCCACGCTCCACCAGCAGCGAACCGTCGAGCAGGGTCAGGAGCTGGTCGCGGTGGCGGCGCAGCCCCTGGTAGATGTCGGCCGAGAACTCACCCTTGGTGGTGCGTTCCATGCATTCGGCCGGCATGACCGGGCGCATCGCGGCCCGGGTGAGCGGCTTGTAGGCGCCGGGCACCGCCCGCTGGTCGAGCCGCACGGCCAGGCAGGCGGCGACGACGTGGTCGTCCAGATAGGGGGCGTGCACGGGGGCGCCCGCGCGGCCCGTCAGGGTCCGCACGCCGTCGACGGAGGCGGCGATGGAACGGACGTTCGACAGGCTCTGGTGCTGGGCGCGCAAGGGGGAGTACGGCTCGGCGGAGCACGCGTCGAGCTGCCGGCGGACCGCGTCCGTCGCGGCCTCGGTCGTCCAGTCAGGCATGCGGAGCGGTTGCTCCCATCCGAAGTCCGGCCGGAAGCGGGACAGCGGCGCGCCGAGCGTCTTCGCCTGATCCGCCAGCCAGGCGGCATAGGGACGCCGGTCGGCCAGCGCGCGGGCGCACGCCGGCAGCGGCCACCGGGCCCTGGACCGCTGATCGCGCAGGTGGGGCCAGAGCGCCGCCGGGTGGCGACGGGCCAGGTCGTACAGGTAGCAGTCGGGCAGCAGGGCGACCTCGTCACCGCCGTGCCCGGTCAGGCGCACGCCCGCTCCCCGCCCAGCCAGCATCTCCGAACTCGCCAGCTCGCGGGCCAGCGCGCGCAGCCACCGCGTCGGCTCGTCCAGCCCGGGAACGGCCTCGGCCACCCCGGCGAACCACTTGGGCACGTCACCCGGCCGGGCCACCGCGTGTTCGCCCGGGAGATGCGCCCGCGCCCGGGCCGCCCACTCCGGGTCGTCATGCTGGGGATCGTCGATGGCCAGTACGAACGTGATCAGCTTCGCCGACCGCTCCCCGGCCGCCGCGGCGGCGAGGAAGCTGACCGGCGTGGAATCCAGCCCTCCGGACAGGTCACTGGCCACCACCGCGCCCTCGCCGATCCGGGCGGCCACTGCCTCCTCAAGGGCCGCCCTCACCACGGGAGCCCCCTCCTGCAGCGGTGTCTCCGGCTCCGGCACCCGCCACCAGGCGCGCAGGCGTACCCCGTCCGCGTCGATGTGGGCCGCCTCGCCGGGCGGCACCATGGCGACCCCTTCCCACAGCGGCTCGGCCAGCGCCGGCGGAACCATCGTCAGCAACCGCACCGCCAGAGCCTGCTCATCCACCGCCGCCCGTGTCAGCGCGGCCGGCACCGCCGCCCGACCGGACGCGACCACCGCCTCGCCGGCCCGCGCGTAGTACACCCGCCGCATGCCCGAAGCGGTGCCCTGCACCCGGACCTGCCCGCCCACCACCGCGACCAGATGGAAACTGCCGGGCAACGCCGCAGCCACTCCGTCTGCGTCCGCCAGGCACCCGAGTCGTGCCGCCATCCGCCGGAGTCGGCCGGCGGTGACCGGGCACGTGCCGATCACCGCCAGCCGCGCGTGGCCCGCGTCCGCGTGGACGATCTCGCCGGGCGAGGCGGCCAGCAGACATGGACGGCCGGACGCGTAGCTCAGCACCACCGCGCCGTGCAGCGCCTCAGCGAGGGCTTCGCCGGCGGCGCTGTCGGGCAGCACCACGAACTCCTCGCCGCTCAGCTTGCGCACCGGACCCCTGCCTTACCGGTAGTAGTGGACCAGGTCCATCCGCGGCCCGGTTGTACCGCTCGTCAGCTCTCCGACGTCGAGCATCCGCGGGGGTTCGTACGGCTCGTTGCCGACCATGCCTGGTGCCTTTCTCCAGGGATGTGCGGACCCGTACCGGACTCCATGGGACTCGATGGGCATGGTGGCCTCATCACAGCTTGAAGTAGTAGATGCCGTCCATGTTGAGCATGCCGTAGCCACGGGTCAGCTGCCCGAACTCGCCGATCTCGAGCATCTGCGGGGGCTCGTACGGCTCGTTGCGCTCGTTGTCGATCATGACAGGTCCCTTCGTCCGTGCGGCGCACCGCCGCGTCACCGTCAGTGAAGACCCGCGCTTCCGCTGTCCAACAGGGGTTCGGCCGCACTCGGACAGACTCGGACAGGCTCGGCACCGCGGCGGCTGGTCGGGCGCTCGGACCGGGCGGACCCGTCCGGAAGCACGCCCCCGAGCCGCTTCGCGCGTACGTGACGGCGTTGAGCACCCTGGAGCCTGTGTGTCCCGGCCCCCCGGGGCGACCGCCCTGGACACCGTCGAGAACCGCAGCCCGTCCATACAACGTGCTGTGAGAGGCGGTCGATGCGCTCAGTGAGTACGACGGCGGGGCCCCAGGACCTTGACGATGGCTTCGGTGTCGGGTTTGAGACAGCGCATGGCGGTGCGAGCGTTCTTGCAGCGGGTCTTGCCGATGATCAGCTGCAGGGGGCTTCGGCTTCTCCGAGGTGGGTGGCGGCGGAGTGAGTCAGCTGATGCAGGTCGAGACCGGCGTACTTGTCGGGCAGGACGCGAGCGCGGTCATGGCCCAGACGGGCATGGCCGGTATGTCGGCGGCGGCCGGGCGCCGGGCCGGAGGTGTGTGAGGTGCCGCAGGCGCCGACCAAGTTGTCGTCGGCGACGACGGCCGGTGGGACATCGACGTGACCTGCATCGTGTCCCAAGATGGCAATGACCCGGCCTCGGAAGAGGACTGGCTGCGGCTCGGCTTCGACTCGGGCGTGTACATCTGAAGGTCGTGGTGGTTATCAGGAGCCGTGCTACGTCATCACGCTGTGAGCCGGCACTCCGCCGCCGGGGATGAGAGGCAGGGGCGAAGCGTTCTCATGTTGTGAGACCGAGCAACTGGAGTCCGTCGGCGGGGTGGCTGCGGTAGTGGTCGGTGGCGGCAGCGATGTTGGTCCAGCCGATCAGGCGGGCCAGTCCGATGGCGAGGTTGCGGAGGCTGGCCATGATCCGGGGTGCGGTGCCGGTCCGGATTTTGGAGGCGTATTCGCGGATGTCGTGCAGGCTTCGACGCTCCAGTGATCGCGGATCAGCGCTCGGCATGCTCGCGTCCACACCCCTGTAAGTCCATGTACGGAACGTTGATAGATCGGCTTCCTCGCCGGCTATCAGCAGCGGTGGCGGCCCAGATCGATCGGGCCGGGCTTCGGTGTCGCGCGAAGGCATTACTTGTTGCTTTTGCCTTTTGTGGAGCGAAGAAACAGGAAGAAACTCACACCCAATGAGAAGATGCCCATCAGGCCGAACCAGAAGGCGCGTTCCAGGTCCCACCGAGTGACTAACGAGATAAGCATCAGCACACCGGCGTAGATAGCCAACAGAACAACGACAATGAGTCCGAGAACGAAAAATCGACCAAATCTCTTCACCGGTCTGCCTTTGTAAGTTAGGGAAGGGGCGGGTGGAGCGTTATGTCATTCCACCCGCCCGCTCAGGGTACAGTGCGGATGTGGCCTGTTCAACTCACCTAGGTCGCCTCATCCGGATCGCTCTTACCGCTTCTTGTTGAGATCGACGAGCCATACTGCGAACTTGTTCGGTAACCGCCGGTTGAGGAGCGGCAGCGGGGCCGAGGAGGACTTTAACGTCTTCGACGCAGCATTTGAACAGTGGAAAGCGGCCGCGGACACCCTCAAGTCCCTGTGCGAGCGGTGAGGGCGCTTCGGCCGTGAGTATCGGTGGTGGTAATCCGGCGCCACAATCGTTATATAGGGTTGTCAAGCGAACTAGATGGTCAGCGGCTTGAAGGCCTGTCAGGCACACAAGGCAAGTAGGCAGGCCCAGATGCCGCTTAGGTGGCTCGCCGAGAGGTCATGCCACTGCATGGGCGACCTCGTACTCAACCTCACCTCACCCGTGCAAGCACGCACGACTCAGCTCGGCCTGGAACCCGTGCGCTCTTCGCCCCCGCGCGATCGTTGCCAGTGAGCAGACGGCTCCCACCTGCCCGAGAGGTAGGGTTCGGTCCAATGCTGGCGATCTATATGGTGGTGGGAACGACCCTTGTTGCGTCATTACCGAGAAGTTCTGTCTGTGCCAGGAGCTCTGGCATTTACTGGCTCGGGGTGGCTGGCCCGCATATCAGCATCCATGACCAGCCTCAGCCTCCTCCTTCTCCTAACCGAAACTCATAACTCATATGCTGTAGCTGGATCCGTCTCGGCCGCCTATGTGCTTATGGCTGCCATCGGCGGCCCCTTGCAAGCGCGACTTGTTGACACGCTCGGGCAGCGCGCCGTCCTTCTTCCCTTGAGCATCATCAATCTGCTGGCGAAGCTGGCTATGGTAGCGACAGTGGTCCTTGGAGCAGCCTTGCCCATTCCCCAGCTTTGCGCTGCACTGGGTGGGGCCACCTCTCCGCTCGTGGGCTCTTATGTGAGAGCAAGGTGGAGCAACCTCATCAAAGATAAAGCGAAACTGCGCACCGCATTCGCGCTCGAGTCCGCTCTTGAGGAGATATGCGCTGTTGCAGGCCCGCCGCTGGCGGCTTTTCTGGCAGTCCAAGTGTCCCCGGTCGCCGGGCTTGCTGTTGCGATCGCAGCCTGTTTCGGGGGCACCGCGCTTCTATCATTGCAGCGCCGAACAGAGCCTCCGGTTCGGAGTCCCAGCCAAACGGCCAAGCGCGACAAGTTCGCGCGGACTCCTCTGATCATGCTGTGCCTAGCGGCAGGCGGACTGGGTGTGATCTTCGGCAGCATCAACGTAACCGTCGTTGCGTTCACGTCAGAACACGATGCCCGCGGCGTTTCGGGGCTCCTGCTGGCGATTATGGCCGGCAGCTCCATTCTCGCATCGCTGGCCGTTGGCGCCTTCAAAGGAAAAATGTCCAACTACCGACAACTGCAAGCTGGCACGATCGTCACGGTGGCCGCAATAACTCCCCTTTTATTTGTTTCCGACAGCCGAATGCTAGCGGTCGTTCTGTGTGCAGTGTCCTTCGGAATGTCGCCTGCCATTATTGCAACTTTTAGCCGTGTTGAGCGAATTGTGCCTGCCTCCAGGCTGTCGGAAGGAATGGCTTGGGTGACCTCGGCGATGATTGGCGGCTCAGCTGCGGGGAACTCGATTTCTGGCATCTTTATCGATCTGTCAGGGGGCGAGGCCGGCTTTCTTGTATCTCTCATTGCGGGTATTCTTTCAGCGCTCCTGGTTCAGGCAATGCGTCTGAGCGCCCGTGACAAGCGCGGCATGTCCGATCCCGGCACGTGAGCACGACACGAACTCCGTCAGGGCTCTGGCAAGGGTGTGTTCGAACGTGGTCATGACGGGCTCCTGACTGATCATTGGTCGTGCAGCGTGGCCAGGACTGGCTTCCATGGCGGTGGACGTCCACGCCCATGGCCGACTCCGCCTCCAACCGCGACGCGATCGAACGCATGTCAGGCGCCCTCAACGACCTGTCCGAACCGTAGCCGTCAAAAAACGATCAGGGTCGCTGTAGCCGTCAAACGAAGTTCGACACCTCCTTAAAGTGATCTTCACGACTGACCAAGGTCGCGATCTTCTAGCACAGAATAATCAAATGGAATCTCCTCGAAGTGTTCCACCATCCAAGCCCGCCGCTCGGAATGCGAAACCTCCCAGGCCCACGCAAGGCTCTGATATAGGCGCTCCCGCCGAAGCTTCTTAGAGGAAAAGCTAAACGGCCCAGCTATACTGTGACATAGGTCTGAGAGCCAATATATGCGCTCAAGCTTTAGTTGAGATTCACCCCGAGAAACACCCTCTCCACGCTTCAGGTCTCCCGAATCTCTCCTAATTTGCAGTTGTGCCCTATAAATAAGCACAACTATCACACGCTCAATATCGACCTTGTTGCTTTTGTCAAAAAACCGCCAAAGCATTTCATATCCCGTTCGTCTATTTGGCTGCGTCCGCGCCTATAGTTTTGATTGCCTATTTGTTGGTGAATATTCCTGCGGTCGGCCTGGCCATGACTCGGGTGATTATCTCTCACGCTGCCGCTTCTGTTGCTCCCTGCGCGAATTGGAGCATTGCGCCATTAGTATTGACGTCCTCGTTCCATTTCTCATACAGATACTTGGTCACTACGACAGTGAGGCTTTTTCATCCTCGGGTGAACTCGTAGTTCTGCAGGACGGCGATGGCCTTGCATAGCTTGCCTGCCTTGTGTGGGCAGCAGCGGAGCTTGCGGAGGATACGCCAGCTCTTGAGCTGGGCGTTGGCGCGTTCGCCGGGTCCGCGAAGCCGAGCGTGGGCGCGATTGGCCGCTTTCTGGGAGGCGGGCTTGTTGCGGCCCTTGTAGGGCGTGGCGATCGGGCCTTCGGTGCCTTGGTAGCCCTTGTCGGCCAGGGTGAGGACGCCGGCCTGCTCCAGCGCGCGCAGGATGCCCCAGATGCGGGCGGCGGTCAGGTCGTGGGTGCTGCCCGGTAGTGAGCCGGAGGTCCAGATGATCGTGCCGTCTGGGGAGGCTATGACCTGGATGTTCATGCCGTGCATGCGGTGTTTGGCCGAGTAGCGCGGCCGGTCGGCGCGCACGCGGTCGGTGGGGATGAGCATGCCGTCCAGCACCAGGTAGTGCAGCCCGTCCCGTGCGGCCTTGTGTAAGGCGCGGCCGAGCTTGGGGGCGCGGACTCGCAGCAGGCTCACGGTCTCCTCCACGTACCGCCAGGCAGTGGCCACCGAGACACCGAATCCGGCGCTGAGCTCGGTGAACGTCTCACCTTTGCGTAGGTAGACCAGCACCAGCAGGGCTTGCTGGGTGGGAGTGAGTCGCCGCCAGGTGGAGCGGATGGTTTTGCGGTGGCGACGGATGATTCCGGCCACGTAGTTCAGCGTTGAGCGCGACAAATCGACGGCAGCACGGTAGAACAGCATCCGAAGCTCCTGGTGGTGACGGTGTTGATTGTGGTGATCCACCCGTCTACCAGGGGTTTCTCTATGCCTTCAGGCGAACGCCGGACTCGCGATCATGCTGTGATCAGCAGGCTCCCCACTGAGGATGAAAACAGCTCAGTGTCGCCGACGAGGGCCTTGCAGACGAGGTAGGCCAATCCGCGCACGCGGCAGGCCATGGCCAGAACCTCTTCGATCATCGTGAACACGAAGTTGCAAACCGCGAACCATTCGCATTCGGCTTTGCCGTGGAAGTCACGGCAGTTAATCGGATGCGCCGAGCAATAGTCATAAGCATTGGCGCAGCCGCCGAACACTGCGTCTACTTGCAAGAAGCGGCTGGTGCTTGGGTTGTACACCCGTACGCCCATGAGGATCAGGCAGGAAAGGGTGTCGGTGGGGCGCTGTGCGGTGTACCCAGCCAGCCGTAGCGCGATGGGGGCGTGGCGGCTCTTTGGTCTCCGTATTAGATAACCGCTACGTGATCGCCGAGTGCGCCGTCGCCGAAGAACCGGCTCGACTTGCATCGCTCAGAGCAACGTGTGATTGATCGCATCCGCTGACCGCTACCACAGCCATCCCATCGACAGCCTTCAGCTAGGTGGTATCACACCATGAGAACGCTCCGGCCCTGGGATGAGAGGGGCTCACTGCTGGCGCAGGCACCTTGATCTCACCGGCGGCGACCTTTTTCGTGAGTTCGTCGAGCTCCGGGCAGTTCCCCGTGACGCAGACTCCGCCGTTCTTCATCCCGTAAACCACCTTTCCGCCCTTCACCTTCCCCGCGGCAAAGCGACTGAGGAAATCGAAGACTGCCACATCGACACACTTCACCGCAGAGACGAAAACGGCTCTCGCCTCGAATTTTGGCACCCTTCTCGCCGCATCCACATCTGCCCCGATAACCCCGATACCAGCCTTCGTGGCGGCCCGTCGAACAACGGATCCGGAATCGCCTGTGACATCGAATATCACATCGACACCCCGACCGATCAGCCCCTGGGCGGCGGACGCGCCCTTCTTCGGATCATTGAAGCCACTGAAGTCGCGCGACGGCGTCAAATACAAAGTCTCTGGAGTGACGAACGGATCAACAGCCGTGGCCCCTGCCATGAAACCCGCTTGATAACGCTTTACCATCGACTTCCTCGGCACCGCCGAGGAAGTCGATGCGCTTCGTCGAGGCTACGGCGCCCGCGAGAAGCCCCTGCTCGTTCTCGGCGAACACCAGGTGGGTGACGTTACTCCCACTGACGGACGACCCGTCGTCCACCGGGGCGAACTTGACGCGCGAAAACTCGGCGGCCACCTTTCGAACTGCGGGACCGTAGATGTAACCGACGGCCACCACCGGGTTATATCCCTGCCCGGCAAGCACTCGCAGCCGCTTGACCTTCGCTGTCTCGTTCTCTCTCGCGGATGCTTCCAGCATCAAAGGCTTACCGAGCCGTAGCTTCCGCACAACTTTACGAATCCCCGCCTCAGTCCCTTCGTTCAACCCATGGTCACCCGTACCACCGAGGTCATAGGCGATCCCACTCTGATTGCCGGAGGCGTAACGCCAATGAGTCCGACCATCATGGCGAGACCCGTACCGGCTGCGAGAAGGCTCATGCCGCTTGGACGCCACTTCGAAACAACTTGTTGTCATCCCAGGTACGATCGCGCGCCTGGTGAAGAAGATCCAGCGAGTTCAACTCGAGAACTGTCGGTCATCCGGTAGTCTGCAGCGGCTTGATCAGGAACCGGCATGGGTCGGCGACTTCGTGGCGGATGCCATGGTCGTCGATGTAGTGGTAGCGGTCGAGGTACCGGCAGCCGGTTTCCTAGTAGCCGAGCCGGAGGTAGAGCGCAGCCGCGCGGAGGTTGTGGTCATCCACGCCCAGGCCGATGTGGTGATCGCCGCGTTGAGCGGCGGTAGCCTCAGCCGCGTGGATGATGGCGGTGCCGATGCCGTGGGACTGTCGTTCGGGGGGCCAGACGGCCAGGCCGTTGAGTTCGGGGCAGTTGGCGTAGCGTTCGCGCACTTCGGCGGCCGCGCATCCGCGCCACCGAATCTCTCCGTGCCCCACTGGGACGAAGTCGATCCAGGCGGTCAGAAACGTGCTCAGCCCCTGCTGCTGGCGGTGGAACCGGGCTTCATGAATGCGGGTGCGGCCCGAGGGGATGTGGTGCTCCAGCAAGGAAAGGTCGTCCTCGCGGCACTCCCGGATGATCATCGTTCAAGTTCCTTCCCGAGGTGGGCGCTGATCATCACATGTCAGACAGCGGTCGCGCATCATCTTTCTGAGCTCGTACTGAGGCAGGCCACGTCCTCGGCAAGGAACCGATCGGGATGCTACTGGCCAGTAACGGCGCAGTGCCCGAGAGCGCCCGCAAGGTCTCGAAGCAGCGCGCAAAGGCGGTTACGTCAGAGGAAGACGCTCCGTGGTAGATGACGACAAACGCGCCGCCATCCTCGCCCGCCGCCAGCGCGGAGAATCCATCCGCACGATAGCGGCCGGGGCCAAAGTCTCCATTGGCGTCGTCCGCAAAGCCCTCGAAGACACCCAGCCCCCGGCGGGCGTCTGGTTCGCACCGGTCAGCCGGATCTCCTCGTCGAACCTCCACCTGAGTTCCAGGCGTGCGGCCTTGCGCCACCGCGCGCGGTGCGGCGGTGATCCTCACGGCCGGGGTGCGACTCCGCCGCTGAGGGCGTCGAACAGGCGCTCCAGGCGGGCGCGGTGGTCGTCTGCGATGGTGTCGGCCGGTTCTCCGGCGATCAGGCGCCGGGCGGTCTCCACCAGCACGGTGGTGTAGCCGGCGATGAAGAAGGCGGCGAGCAGCGGGGCGTCGCCGTCGAAGGCCGGGTCGTGTTCGAGCTCGCCGGCGAGGGTCCGTTGGAGGTCGGAGGCGATCTCCCTGGCGCGGGCGACCAGTGCGGGTGAGGCCGCGACGGTCCGGAAGAAGGGGGCGGACCCGTCCTTGAGGCCGGACAGGGCGTGCCGCTCATCGAGGAGACGGAACGCCGTATCGCGCAGGGACTCGAGCACTCCGGCGTCCGGGGCGCGGTCGCGTACCGCTGAGCGCAGGAGCTCGACGGCGTCGACCTCGCGGTCCAGGAGGAGGTCCTCCTTGCGCGGGAAGTGCTTGAAGACCGTCACGGCCGAGACCCCGGCCTCCTGCGCAACCTCGGTGACCGTGACCGTGTCGAATCCGCGTTCAAGGAACAGCCGGGTCGCGACCTCCGAGATCTTCGCGCGCGTCTGCGGTCCGCCTCGCGCTCCGGTCCTGGGCATCCCGACCTCACTTCCTTGTGTCACTTAATTTAGTCACATAACCTAGTGGCATGTCCTTCGAGCAGACAACCGTCATTGTCGCCGGAGCGGGCCCCAGCGAGCCACGCGCCACCGCGACCGCGTCCCGTACAAGGGCGGAGATGGCCGGCCCGCGCCAGCGGCCGGGCCGCGCCGATCAGGGTCCCCGCCGGGATCGCGACGTGAAGGGCGTCCTCCATGAATGAGATGGCTGCGGGCCGGCCTGGCCGGACTCCTCGGTCGCTGCGGGAGGCGTGGGTCGCGTTGGCGGGGCTGTCGGCGGTGTTCCTCTTCGAGATGCTGGACAACTCGATCCTGAACGTCGCGCTGCCCGTGATCGGACGCGAGCTGCACGCCTCGACGACCGCTTTGCAATGGGTGACGGGCGTCTATGCGGTCGTGTTCGGCGGGTTGATGCTGGCGTTCGGCGCGATCGCCGATCGGTTCGGCCGGCGGCGGATCATGCTGATCGGGCTGGTCCTGCTCGGCGTGGCGAGCCTGGCGACCGCCGTGGTCACCACCGCCGAGCAGCTGATCGCGGTCCGGGCGGCGATGGGGGTCGCCGCGGCGATGACGACCCCGGGATCGATGGCGCTGGCGTTCCGGCTGTTCGACGAGGACGGCCTGCGCGTGCGCGCGCTGACCCTCATCTCGACAGTCGGCCTGGTCGGGCTCGCGATCGGCCCGACGGCGGGCGGCCTGGCGCTGGCGATCGCGCCCTGGCAGGTCCTGCTGCTGGTGAACGTGCCGATCGCCGTGCTCGCGTTCCTCGGCGTGCGGTCCGGCATCGACGCCGACGACCCGGCAGGCCTCCACCGCGACCCCCTCGACGTCCCCGGGATGCTGCTGGGTACGGCGACGATCGTGCTCGCGCTCTTCGCACCGACGCTGTTCGTGGACGAGGGCGCCGGCTCATGGGCGCCCTGGACGGCCACCGCCGCGGCCGCCGTGACGGCGATCTGCTTCGTCCTGCGTGAGCGCCTGGCCCGCCATCCGCTGCTCGACCTGAAGCTCCTCGCCCTCCCTCTGGTCTCCAGCGGCCTGGCATACAAGGCCGCCACCGGGCTGGCGACCGCCGGACTCGGTTACATGGTGACGCTGCAGCTGCAGCTCGACTGGGGCTGGACGCCCGCACTCGCCGCCGTCGGGATGCTGCCGCAGGTCGTCGTCCTCATCGCGGGCAGCGCGTTCGTCAACCCGTTCGTGCAGCGCGTCGGCCTGGACCGGGCCGCATGGATAAGCGCCGCGGCGGTCGTGTCCGGCCTCGCCGTCTATGGTCTGCTCGGCCGGTTCGGCTACCTGTGGGTCGCGATCGCGCTCGTCCTCGTGGCGGCCGGGATGCGCGTGGTCGGCGTCGTCGCCGGGCTCAACGTGGTCCGCGGCCTGCCCGAGAACCGGACCACAATCGGCACCGCGCTCGTCGACACCGCCACCGAGGTCGCCTCCGGCACCGGCATCGCCGTCACCGGCACCATCCTCGCCACCCTGTTCACCGGCCACATCGCCACCTCCCACTGGAGCCCGCGGCAGACCGGCGAGTTCCACCAGGCCGTCACCGTCGCGGGCCTCACCCTCACCACCGTCGCGGCGGCCCTCGTCAGCTGGGGGATCGCCCGCACCCGGTCCGCCGCCAAGGGTCAGGCGGCCACTCCCGTCCACGACACCGTCCCCCAGGACTGGTGAGTCTTCCTTCCCCGAACCGATTTCAAGGAGCACACATGACGATCACCCTCCGACCGGGCAGCACCGTGATGTTCACCGGCGACTCGATCACCGACTGCCAACGGCTGCAGAGCGAGCACGGCCTCGGGTTCGGCTACCCGCTGCACATCGCGGGCGAGTGGGGCCTGCGGCACTCGGACCGCCCCGTGACCTGGCTGAACACCGGGATCGGCGGCAACAAGGTGATGGACCTCGAAGCCCGATGGCAGGCGGACGTGCTCGACACGCGCCCGGACGTGGTCTCGATCCTCGCCGGGGTCAACGACATGGGCTGGCACACGCTGGACCCGAAGGGGTACGTGATCCCCGTGGAGGAGTTCGAAGCGGGTTATGACCGCCTGCTCGCGCCCCTCGCCGAGGCGGGCACGGAGCTGATCCTCATCGAGCCGTTCCTCCTGCCGATCGGCGGCGTCGTCGAGGCCGGTGTCGCGCGCGCCCTCATCGGTGAGGAGGAACGCAAGGAATGGCGCGCCGACCTGAACCCGAAGATCCAGATCGTCCACGATCTCGCCGACAAGTACGGGGCCCGGCTGCTTCCCGCCGACAGCATGTTCGCCGAACTCGCTGCGACGACCGGGCCGGAGTACTGGGCCGAGGACGGCGTGCACCCGACGCCGGCCGGTCACGCCGCACTCGCGGCGGCCTGGCTGCGTCTGGTCACGTGACCGGGCCTGCCGGCGACTGTTAGGAGCTTCGCCGGCAGGCCCGCTGATGCCCTGGGCGGGGGACGCCGTCGATGTGCCAGCCGGCGACAATCTACGGGGCGACGTCTGGCCGGGTCAGGACGATCTCCACGGGGCTGCGCTCATCGGGCGCGATGGCACGAGCCGGCAACGGCGCAACGCCTCCTCCGCGCGCACGCGGTACTCACCGATACCGGTGGGGTGGCAATCAAGTACTGGCTCTCCGCTGTGCGACCCGCAGGTAGGGAAGCTCCGCGTCAGGCCGGACGACGGAGGACACAGAACTCGTTTCCCTCCGGGTCGGCGAGGACGATCCACGGGACGTCGCCCTGGCCGACATCGGCGAGCGTCGCGCCGAGGGACTGCAGCCGGGCCACCTCCGCCGCTTGATCGTCACCGCGATACGGCAGCAGGTCGAGGTGGACGCGGTTCCACACGGTCTTCACGTCATGCGTTCGGAGGAACTCGAGATACGGCCCGACGCCCTCGGCGGAGCGCAGCCTCGCGTGATCGTCGGTCACCTCGTGCAGGGTCCAGTTCATCGCCTCGCCCCAGAACCGGGCCATGGCCCGCGGGTCAGCGCAGTCGACGACCACCGCGGCGATCGGCCCGGTGTCCCGGTAGATCTCCCGAGGCTCCAGGACGCAGAACACGTTGCCCTCCGGGTCGGCCAGAACCGTCCACGGAACGTCGCCCTGACCCACATCGGCGGGCGTCGCACCGAGCTCCTGGAGGCGCGCGACCAACTCCGCCTGATGGGCCTCAGAGGTGGTGGCGAGATCGAGGTGCACGCGGTACTGCACCGTTTCGGGGTCCGGGACGGTGACGACATCGACGCAGACGGCGACGGGGTCCGGCCACACGAAGCCCACAGGTTCGACGTTGGTCACACCGGGTCCCTCGCTGGAAACACCCCAGCCGAGCGCCTCCGCCCAGAACCGGCCCAGCGTCGCGTCATCGCGAGCTTTGAAATTCACCTGAACGAATTGCAGCCCCATCCGGCCTACCCTATGCCCCAACGGATGGACCGGGATCAACTGGCCGTACGGGCAGGTCGGGGACTTCGCCGAGCGGTCGAGGTGGTTGATGTGGGCGACGTCCTCGTCGTCACGGAGTCGGCCGACGGCCGCTGACAGGTAGCGGGTGTTCCCCAGCGCGACGGCGTTGACGACCAGGCCGAGTATGGCGAGCTGGTGCGGGGTCGGGCAGGGCCATGTGGCCGGAGCCCAGCCGCAGAAGGCACCGGGATACAGCGAGTACAGGAGGCGCGGCGGCGGCCTTGATGGCCAGGAGGCGGAACTTCGCTAGGTCCGGTTGAGCAGGCGAGCGCGGGAGGTCAATGCCAGCACCCCCGCGATCAGGTACGGCCAGTCGAACAGCTCCAGAGGGCTGGAGCAGTTGTGCGGCGCGTTGGACAGGAGCCAGGCGGCGGGCTCGAACAGTGCGGGCACCAGCAGCACCAGCCCACAGAGCGGTGCGGCCCGATACCCGGAGAGCACGGCACCGATCGCTGCGGCCGCGACCCAGTAGTAGAGGCCATGGGCGGTGTCGAGGTGGAAGAAGGCCAGTAACCATGTCCCCTTCATGTCCACGTAGCAGCCGAAGTCGCTGGTGGGGGTGTTCCTGACCAAGGTCCGGCCGAGGGCGATCAGCACGACCGCGCTCCAGATGACCGCCCGTGGCCATGGCACCCGCTGCTCCGGGCGGGTCCGTAGGAGGGCGACGACGGCGATCGCCTGGCAGGCCAGTATGAAGCCGAACTGCGGGCCGAAGCCGCCGGTTCCAGAGACCACGAGGGCCGACACCGTGAGCGCCAGCGCCACGGCTGCGGAGATCGCGCCGACCTTGGGAAACCACCGCGGCGTCCAGAGCGCGAGGAACGCCAGCAGGACCGGCAGGTAGTCGGTGGCGTAGCCGTAGGCCACCCCGATCGCGAGCTCCAGCGGATCCAGCTGCGGCGGCTCATGACCGAACCAGCCGAAGCTGCGGAGCATCAGGATGGATAAGAAGGTCGGCGCGGTGGCCGCCAGGATGGCCAGGAGACGGGACATCTGCAGCCTCTCGCGCAAAGTTGATCGGCGGTGAGCGTACCGGACCGCTACGACAAGATGATCTCGAAATGCCTGGTCTGGAACTGCTCCGAGTCGCCGTCGCGGGCATCGAACACGGGCTTCAGAACTTCTCCACCCCCTCCACCAGGGGGTCAGTGTGCAGGTACAGGGCTCGGTAACTGCCGTTGGCGGTGACGTAGTGGCGGGCCTAGGGGACCATCGCGCGGGCCAGGCCACGCCGGCGATGCCCCAAGTCCACGTACACGCGGAAGAGCCGCGCTGTGGACGCGGCCGGGTAGCGCCCGGCCTGCCATCCCGGATGCGGCGAGCTCTTCGGGCGGCTCGGCATGGTCAGGGGCTTGCCGTTCGGTAGCGGCGGGTGTGGAAGCCCAGCGCGTCGAGGCTCGCAGACTCGATAGCGATCTGATCGTATTCGAGGTGAGGGGGCCGGGATGGTCGAGTCGGTCAGAGCGCCTGCATCCGCAGCGAACGCGACCAACGCTGGGGGCGACCACCCGCGTGCATGATCAAACCCCGGCGAACGTCGTGGTCATTCGCCCTATGGTCTCCATGATGCCGCCCTGTGATCCTGCCCCACGGACCGCCTAAGATCATAGGATGCCCCTTGGTCACATTGGAGTGAATGTCCGAGAACTTGCTCAGGCTAGGGCGTACTACGACGAGTTCATGCCCCTGGTCGGCTTTGAGAGCTTCTTCGCCACAGATGAGGAGTTTTCCTACCGTCCAGCAGGCGGCAAGCCGGGCACCTACCTGTTCTTCTATCCGGCACTGGAGGATGGCGACTATTCCCGCCACCGGCCAGGTCTCCAGCACCTGGCTTTCATGGTGAAGACTCGCCAAGACGTGGATCGCCTAAACGAATGGGCGACCGAGCGGGGCGCCAACGTGCTGTACTAGGGCCTGTTTCAGAAGTGGATCACCTAGGTGGTCCACCTCCGGGATGATCTTTGTGTGGGTCGGGGTGATTTGACCGCGGAGCAGTGGGCG
>NZ_JBEXCR010000067.1:0-61760 GCF_040605375.1 Nonomuraea sp. NPDC005650 | reverse complement strand
GCGGAGATCATCAAGAATGAGGGTGACCACGTCAGCTCGGAGGAGCTGATTGCGATCATCGATAGGCGTGGTGGACCGGGTGCTCCCGCTTCGGCTCACGAAGCAAAGGCTGCCCCGGTCAGCCCGCCGCCGGCTCGGTGAGCCGGTCCGTCGAGCCCAAGTTCAAAGACCCTCTCAGCGAATGGATCAGACGTCGGCGGGTGTCAGGGTGAAGTGCCGGATCAGATCGTCCCGACCGATGTCGGGGTCCCGGTAGCAATCGCGGATAATCCAACGAACCCATCTTTGAACTGTGCTGATGGTGCAAGAGGGGCGATGGCCCTGAGCGGTTTGTCGTCAGCGGATCGCTTGGTCGCGGCGTCGGCGGGCGGCGCGGATCTCGGCGTCGGCGACCTTATCGTCCAGCAGCGCGTACAGCTGGGTGGTCTCGGTAGAGGCGTGGCCGAGGCGGCGGCGAACGGCCTCGATGGACACCCCGGCGTTGATGAGCTCGCTGGCGTGGGCATGACGCAGCTGGTGGATGTCGATCTCGACACCGGCGGCGGCGCAGTAGCTCTGCTAGCGGTGGTGGGCGGCGTCGTAGGACAGAGGTCCGCCGCGGCCGTTGATGGACGCGCGGAACAGTGGCCCGGCGCTGTAGCCCGCGCGGGCCAGGTAGAGCTTGAGCAGGGTGACGTAGCCGCGGTCGTCCAGCAGGACGGTGCGTACACCGCCGCCCTTGCCGTGGACGCGGACGTGTTCGTCGTCCAGGCGCAGGTCCAGGTCCTCCACGTACAAGCCGCACACCTCCGAGGCGCGTGCGCCGCACACATAGGCGGTCTCGAACAGCACCCGATCCCGCAGCCGGTCCAGCGGTAGATCCTTACGCGGCCGCCGCGAGCAAATCACCGCGAAGACCTTGGCCACGTCGGCGGCCGCGGCCGGGCGGGGCAGGCTCTTGGGCACCTTGACCGTGTCGATGCGGTCCATCGGGTTGGCGGCCAGGAGGTCGTGGCGGACCGCCCACTTGGCGAAGGAGGCGACGGCGGCGCGCTTGCGCTTGCTGCTGGCCGGAGACAGCTCGGCGAGCTCGGCCAGGAATGCGCGAACCGGCGCGGCGGTCAGCTCACCGAGTTCTTCGCCGTGGTGGGCGGCGAAGGCGATCAGGTCGCCGCGGTAGGCCCGCCGGGTGTGCGCGGAGGCACCGGCGTTGGCTAGGTCGGTGAGGAGTCGTCCAGGTGCCGGGCGAGCGGGTGGGAGCAGCCGAGCTGCTCAGCGATGACCGGATCCACCGTGCCGACCTCCACCATCCGCCGGGTTGCCAGATAACCGGGAAACGAAGCGTCCGCGTCAAACGACGGCGGCCCAGCTCACACTATGCCGGTGATCACCATTTTGCCAGATAACGAAGGTTATCTAAGAACCTGTCGAACCCCGGCCCCGATCACAACCCTGGGGGTGTTCCCGTCTCGGGCACCTGCGTCGGCAGTGTCGGTGTCCGGTCGATGCGCGCCCAGGCACACCAGCCCCGGCGACGGTATGGCGTCCGGACTACAGGGTGAGTAGCGCAAACTGCTCATAGCGAGCTGCCACATTCCGGAAGGTCCCGGACATTTACCAGGTGTCCGGCACCTTCCGGCAAGGAGACTCTGTGACATACCGAGATCGCTTCGAAGCGGTCTATGACGCGTACTACCCGGCGGTACACCAGTACGCCGCCCGCCGTACCGGTTCGCCCGACGACGCGGCCGACGTCATCTCCGAGACGTTCCTCACCGCCTGGCGGCGCATCGGCGACGTACCCGAGGACGAGGAGGCGCTGCTGTGGCTGTACGGGGTGGCCCGCCGCGTGCTGGCCAACCAGCAGCGCGGCGAATCCCGCAGGGCCGTGCTCACCGAACGGCTACGTGCGGAACTGGCCGCCGACCGGCCGGTCAGACCAGTCGATCTGGACCATGTTCGCGCCGCCTTCGACGGGTTACCCGAACGTGACCGCGAGGTGTTGGCGCTGGCCTGCTGGGAGGGCCTGACCAGCCAGCAGATCGCCAAAGTTACGGGATGTACGGCTATTGCCGCCCGGACCCGGCTGCATCGGGCTCGCAAACGGATGGCGGCGGCGCTGGAGCGGCAGGCGTCCTTGACGATCGCGATGGGGGAAGCATGAGCGACATCGACAACCTGGTAAGGGCCATCGACCCGGCACCACACGCGCCGGATCAGGGGCCCGGCGCGCGCGAGCTGCGTGCGGCGATCATGGCGACCCAGGCACGCCCACACCGGACGGCCCGGCGGCGCCTGCCGTGGCGGGCCGGTGCCATCGGGCTCGCAGCGGCCGCGGCCGCGACGGCGGTCTTCCTTGGCCAGGTCACCCTCACCGCATCGCCCTCTCCCACGGCCACACCCGGCGTCACCTCCCTGTCGGGCACGTCGATCCTGCTGGCCGCCGCCGCCAAGGCCCAAGCCGCCCCAGAAGGCGCCTACTGGCATCTCAAGCAGCTGTACGTAGGCTCGGCGGGACCGTACGGTCAGAACGGCAACACCTACCGTCTGGAAACTTCATACCTCTCGGAGACGTGGGTGGCCAAGGATGGCCGAGGCTGGATCGGCCGCAGGCAGCTGGCCGCACGCCCCCTGGATGTGGAGGCATGGCACCGGGACGGCTCGCCGACCGAATGGGAGATGGGAAAGGACGGCGGCGTCTACTCGACCTCGCCCGGTGAGGGCACTCTCACTCGGCTCAAGAGGGAGCAGAAGCTCTACTGGAGTGCCATGCCCCTGACCCTGAAGGAGATCGAGGCGCTGCCCGCCGACCCCGAAGCGCTGAAGAAACGGGCCGCTGAGGCGATCCGTAGCGATCAGGACTTCGCCGGTGCGGTGGAGGACGGCCTGCCGCCCACCTTGGCATCACTCCTGTACGAGCTGCCCGCCTCCCCACAAGTGCGCAGCGCGGCCTACCAGGCGCTGGCGACGCTGCCCGCAGTGCGGGTCGAAGGCCGGACCACCGATCCGCAGGGGCGGCCGGGCGTCGCCGTGACCTTCCCGATCCAGCAGGGCCAACCCACCCAGGGCCGACTGATCATCGACCCCGACACCTCCAAGGTGCTGACCTACGAAGTCACCGGCGTGCGGCAGAAGGGAGACCGGGCCAACATGGTGCTGGAGTCCGGCTGGACCGACGCCCGGCCATCCCCGCCCTCCGCCGAGTGAAGGCCGCCGGGCTGGCCGGCCGCGGCGCGAGCCCGCCGGCCAGCCCGGCTACATCCGCCCTCGGTGAGGGGATGTGAGCAGGCAAGCGGTGGTGAGGTGGAGCCGGGTGTCCATGTCCAACCGGAACCGGCCGTAGAGCTTGACATGGGGGCCAGAACAGAGGCTGAGCCCGCGGCGGTCTTCGGGGGTGAGCCGCTCATACGGCCCCGCACGCCGACAGGCGGCCACGACCATGGTTCTTTCTTCCAGGGTTCGGGCATCAGGGGTTGATCAGGAAGGTGGTGCCTGACTCGTTCACCAGGGTTGGCCGCAGCGGTCGCCAGCCGTCGTCCAGTTTGGCGAGCTCGGCTTCGATGTCGACGTCGATGAAGCCGAAGAAGTTGATGTTCTCGCGGTGGCCGGGGGCGATGAACGACAGCAGTTCGTCGGGGACTTCGCGGCCCTGGGCGCGCAGTTCCTTGATTGCCATGCCGTAATACTCGGTCGTCCACGTGATCACCGCGTTCGTCAGGATCGTAAGGCACCATGCCTGCTCGGTCTGGTCCTGCAGGTGGGGCCGGACGATGGTGCCCTGCTGGGCGTAGTGCAAGTCCCGGCGCAGCGCGTGCAGCGATTCGCCCTTGTTGAGCTGCCTTGAGATCTTGCGCCTGTAGACCGGATCCGAAAGGTAGCGGGCGGCGTGGATGGTGCGGCGCATCCGCCCCCACTCCTTCAACGCCGCGGCCAGGGTGTTCTGCCGGGAGGCGGCCGACCACTTCCCGACGATGAGCGAGGCGGTGGCCTCCCCGAACTTCAGCGATCCGCCCAGCCGTAGCAGGTCGGGGTAGCACTGGCAGATCAGGTCCTCGTTCCACCGGTCGGCCAGCAGCGGCCCGGCGTGCGGGTAGAGCGCGCTGGTCGCCGCCGGGGTGTCGACCCGCAGCATGGTGATCCTGCCCAGATCGCGCATCCTGGGGGTGAGGACCTTGCCGACCAGGTCGAACAACCCGAAGTTGACCAGCGTGGCACCGTGGGTATCGGTCGCGTGCTCGTGGATCGGCAAATCGGTGGCGTTGCCGAGCATCTCGTCCAGGGTGTAATGACCCTCGCGGGTGGTGGGCACGATCTGCTTCGTGCCGTACGTCGACCACTGGTCGGAGACATGGGTGTAGGTCGACAGGACCCGGCCGCCGTGGATGTTCATCTCCCGGGCCGTCAAGCTCTTGCCTCGGACAGGGAAGCGCTGCCCGTCCGAGGACGACATGGTGCCGCCACCGAACTTCCCGGCCAGCTCCAGCTTGTAGTGGTGGTTGACCAGGACCGTGTTCGCCTCGCGCAGCGTCTCCTCCCGCACATACCACTCCTGAGTCCAGGCGAGGGTGTCGTAGGACACCCCGCACGCCTCCGACATGCGGGTCAGGCCCAGGTTGGTGGCCCCGGCGATCAGCATGGCCAGGATGTTGCGTTTCTGTTCCACCGACAGCTTCGACTTGCGGCCGCCGGCGTGGATGAAGCAGTCCAGGAACTTGGTGCGGGCGTCCAGCTCGATCAGCAGGGAAGCGATCGGTACGAACGGCAGCATCCCCGACAGCTCCTCCCGCAGTTCCTTGGCCTCGGCCGGGATATTCTCGGCAGACAGCGGCGGGATGACCAGCCGTCCGGCCTCGTCCAGCCGGACCGCTCCGACGTCGTTCGGGGAGGCGTTGGCGAGCGTCTCCTCCAAGTCCTCCAGAGCCTGGTGGAACTCTTCCTTGACCTGCTCGATCGCATCGGTTGCGTCCGCCGGTTTGCGGACCAGCTTGCAGAACTCGGCCCGCTTGGATTCCCACTGCTCGTGGGTGTACAGATAGGTTCCCGGGTCGGCGTAGCGGCGCGAGCCCGGCACGAACACATTCCCGCTGCGCAGCCCGTCCCGCAACGCGAGCACGGTGCACAGCTCCCAGTAATGCCGGAATGCGGTGTCGTCCCCGCTCTTGCGGGCCTTGGCCAGATAGTCGGCGTACCGGGCGGACACGAACGACGTCGGCGCCCCGGCCGGGACCTTCCGGCCGCCGGTCCGGTTCAACTCCTTGAGGATGGCGACCGCGTCCATCAGGTCCGCGGTGCCGGGCCCGCCCTGGAAATCGATCGTGGCCAGCACCCTGGGGGTGAACTTCCGCAGATAGGTGTAGGACGCCTCCAACGCCGCCAGCCGACCGTGGTCGCGGGGTAGCGGCTTCCAGCGCACCGCGGCGACCTCGCGGAGCTTGTCCATCCCGATCCGCTCCCGTAGCATCCCGCCGACACGTTCGTCCGGAACGCCCGGGTCGACCAGGATCGGCAAGATCACGTCCATCAGCAGCTGGCGGGCCTCTCCTCTCTTGGCTCGTTCCGCCAACGCCTCGTCTGTCTTGGCCTTGGCGTGCGACTCCCGCCCCGACACCGCCTGATCGAACAAGGCGATGACCTCGTCCAGCTGGTCCACCGCAGACTGGGCCACCACCGCGAGCAGGATCGGGAACCGGCGCTCCCCACGCCGATCCAACCCCTGCACCGTTGAGCGCCGCCCCAACGTGGCCAGAAACCTGCGCCGCTCCCGTGGCAGCATCGACAAATCCAGCAAATGCGCGTCCAACGCGCGCAGGTACACCAGCTTGTCGATCGCCAACTTGATCGACGTCGGCGTCGCCTCCACCGCCGGCGTCGTCAGCCACGCCAGTCGGGTCGCCCCGATCTCCGGATCGTGCACCAGCAGCCGGTCCAGATCCGCCCGCATCGGCCTGGTCAGCAAATGATCGACCTTCTCCGACGTCAATGCGCCCGCGCCGACCCGAGCGGTCGCGACCATCTCCATCAGCGTAACCACGCCCGGCCGCACCACGCGCGCGCTGATCAGGAACTCCGCCGCCTGATGAAACAGCAGCGACGGCGAGTCGTGTTCCATCGCCCGGTCCAGCAGGAACTGTTCCAGCTCCTTCAGCGTCTCGCCCCTGGTCGGAACTGGTTTCCAGTCCAGATACTTCAGCACCAGCTTCAGATGATCACTGCGGGTCTGCGCCCGCCGACCGTGTGCACAGCTGGACGGCAAGCCCCAACCGCGCCGCGGGCCCGCGCCCGCCGCCACGGTCCAGATTGTCGATGAAGCCCAGATCCTTCCGCGTCAGCGTGAAGAACCGGATCAGCTCCTCCCGGCCGATGTCCGGATACGACCGCAGCCGCTCCATCTGCTCATCAGAGAAGAACTGGGTCGCCAACCCCATCAACCTCCACGGAAGCACCACAACCAGTACGAACCGTAGCGGCAAAGATCGTTAACCGCCCCAGGAAGGCGAATAACCGCAGGTCAGAGATGGGTTCGTTGGATTCTCCGCGATTGTTACCGGGACCCCCTCCAAGCCGGCCTTGGCCGATCAGACGGACCAGGCGTGGTGTTTGACCGTTTTGACCAACTCTGTCATCGCGTGGACTACCGAGTACTACTCCCTGGCCGTGCGGCAGCCGCGGGCGACCGGCCGGGACATTCCCGACGAGCTGCTGGCCCGCATCTCCCTCGGCGCACAGCGAGAACCGTCAGCTTCTTCGGCGTGATCACCGTGGACGTGGAGGCGGAGCCGGCCAAGCTGGACGGCGGCGGCTGGAGACCGCTGCGCCCGGCGACTGCGGATGTGACGGTGACGTGACCCGCCGGGGCAGGAGGGCCAATTCCCGGGTGCGAGGACACGCGCCCGTCGTCGATGCCGATCAGGATATTGGGCCGGCGCTGGACCGCGAGCGGATCTTCGGCCATGAACACCCCTGGGCATACGGACCGTCCCCCACTGCACCGCCCACCCAAGACGGTGCACCACCTCCAGCGCGCCACGATCCAGCCGGAAGAACCGTTCCAGCTCCGCCGCTGACGGCTCCCCAGGGAAGCGGTCATGTCGGGCGGCTTGCTCGTCAGAGAGGTCCGAAAGGCATGGCCCAGGAACGTAAGCCCCAACCAGGCCAAACGTGCCGCGTCATCGAAACGAAGATCACGTTCTTGGCGTCAATTTCTGCACTCAGCCTCCACCAGTACCGAAGGCGAAGAAGTCGGCCTCCCACGTCATGCCCGGTGCGACTGCCTGAACGTGCCCGTCCTAAAAGCCCCGACAGTCTCGGCCTCGTGCGTTCGGTTGAGGCCTGATGCCTACTCCCTTCGGTGTAATGCGTACAGCGAATGGTGCAACGTCAAGTGACGATCAACGGACGACGCGCTCCCGCTGCGGCCCGGCCTAGCGTTTCTCGTCGAGATAGTCGGATGAGAACTGGAGGAATCGCCATGAGCAAGAGAGTGATGACTGCGATCGCCGGGCTGAGCTTGACGGCCGGTTTGCTCGGAATGGCCGGTGCGCCGGCTGGTGCCCAGGCCGGCACGGCCAGCGAGGCTGCCACCGCTGCGATGGCCGCGCCGAAGCCGCCGAAGGGCGCCAGGGCGGTGGTTCAGGTCAGCCCCAATCCCACCACCAAGCGCAGCGAGGAGGTGACGATCACCGGCCACTGCGGCGGCGGCAAGGGGCTCAAGGCCGTGCTCGCCGGGCTCGACAGGGAGCACCCGGTGCTACAGAACATCCGCATCATCAAGGATGATCCGAAGGGATTCGTGGCCAAGGCGACCCTCAACCCCAAGATCGGTAACGGCGTCGGCCCCGTGTTCGTCGACTGTGGCGGCGAGGCAGGCGTGACCCTCCTGGTCACCCACGTCTGATCCGAACAATCCCACCCGGGCTGGTAAACAGATCCAGAGCTTCCGCAGTCCTTGAGCCCGCCGGTCCACGCGACTACGCAAGCCGAACATCCCGACGGCGTCGCCCATGTGACCACCTGGGCGACGTCCGGTACGCCCCGACCCGGCGTTACACCCGGCACCCCTCGAGAAAGAGCCTCCGCATGGCCGAGCCGCCCCCACGACGCGAACCCGCGTCTGTCCGGCACTTTGCCCGGATCACCGATATTACGCTCGCTGCCCTCACTTTGGTCTTCTTCGTCGCCGTAGCTCTCGCCACCGGGGTGCATTCCCCCTGGCGGGGCACGATCCCCCTCGGGCTGCTTCTCGGAGCGCTCCTGCTGGTCAGACGTCGCTGGCCGATGACCGTGCTGCTGCTGTCGATCGGCGGGATCTTCGTCTATCACCTCACCGGGCATTGGTCTCCCGCCGGTTGGATCTGGCCGGTCGCGGTCGCCTACTTCACCGCCGCCACCACGCCACGGGTGCGCTGGGTGCTCGCCATCGGCCTGGCCCAACTGGTCTACTCGGCGGTCGACTTCCGCTTGGTCCTGGACCGGAACCCGACCTGGTACGTGTTCCACGTCGCGGGGGAAGGGCTGCTCCTGGCGATCCTCATCGCCGCGGGCCTCACCTACGCCGCCGCGATGCGCTGGCGCGAGCGGCTGCGCGAAACCGACAGCCGTGCGCACGCCGCCGAGGAACGGCTGCGCGTCTCGCACGAGGTTCACGACGTCATCGCCCACACGCTGGCCGTCGTCGGCGTGCAGCTCAATGTCGCCGCCGACGCTCTGGAGGAGGACCCGGCAGCGGCCGCCGCCGCGCTGCGCCTGGCGAAGGACGTCAGGAACCGGGCGATGGCCGACCTCCGCTCCCTCATCACGGTCCTGCGCGACAACCCCGCTGACACCGCACCCCAGGCGGATCTGGCTTCCTTGGACACTCTCATCGCCGACGCCCGCGCCGCCGGGCTTGAGGTGACCCTCGACGAGCATGGCGACCGCGCGGCCGTCCCCGCCATTACCGCCATCGCCATTCACCGTGTCGTACAGGAGTCCCTCGCCAACACGCTCAAGCACGCAGGGGCGAGTAAAGCCAAGGTGACGATCGGCTACCAGCCTCGCTCGATCACCGTCGAGATCACCGACAACGGCCGCAGCGTCCCAGGCGGCGCCGATGTCGCTGAAGGCCATGGTCTGGCCGGCATGCGCGAGCGGGTGAGCGCACTCGGGGGCGCGCTCACCGCAGGCCCCGTCCCCGGCGGCGGCTTCGCCGTGCGGGCCGACATCCCTGTGGCAGGCTCGACGGCATGACGATCAAGGTGCTCCTCGCCGACGACCAGGCACTCGTACGGGCCGGCTTCCGCAGCCTGCTGGCCCGCTCCCGGGACATCACGGTCGTCGGCGAAGCCCAGGACGGCGACGAAGCCGTACGGCTGGCCGCGAGCACCCACCCTGATGTGATCCTTATGGACATCCGCATGCCGGGCACCGATGGGATCACCGCCACACGCCGCATCGTCACCGACCCGACCACTCTGGGCTGTCGCGTCATCATCCTCACCACGTTCGACACCGATGAACACGTCTTCGCCGCCCTACGCGCCGGAGCCAGCGGCTTCCTCACCAAAGAGGTCGAACCCGCCGAGCTCCGCCGGGCGGTCGCCGCCGTCGCCGGCGGAGATGCGCTCCTGTCGCCGGGCGTGACCCGGCGCGTCATCGAGCAGTTCGCCCACCGGCAGGACCTCACGCCCAGCGCTGGGCAGCGGCTGGCCGCCCTCACCTCCCGGGAACTGGAGACGGTCAAGCTCGTGGCGCTCGGACTCTCCAACAACGAGATCGCCGAGCGTCTCGTCATCAGTCCGCTCACTGCCAAGACCCACATCACCAGGGCCATCGCCAAGCTGAACGTGCGCGACAGGGTCCAATTGGTCATCCTGGCCTACGAGAGCGGCCTGATACGGCCCGGCGCGTGACATCGCCGTGTGACACAGAACATGAATTCTGTGTCACATGTATCACTCCGCTGTTCCTCCTGGAGAGGGTGCATCCTCCGATCTCGCGAAAACTACGACGATCTCCAGCCCGCCGCCCGGGTTGGGGTTCGCTCGCACGTCGGCCCCGTGAGCCTTCGCGATCGCTGCGACGATCGACAATCCGAGCCCGGCGCCCTGTCCAGGGGTCGTGTGGAGCCGTCGGAAGGGCTCGAAGAGGTCGCCGAAACGTTCCCGGGGCACGTGCGGGCCGGTGTTACGGACCGTCAGCGCTCCACGGGAGAGCGTTACCTCAACGGTTCCGCCGGGATGGTTGTAACGGACGGCGTTGTCGAGGAGGTTGGTGACCAGCCGGTTCAGCAGGACAGGGTCCCCATCGACGACGAACGGCTCTGCCCGCCCCGTCACACTGACGCCGTCCGCGTCTCTTTCCGCCAGGACGCGCCGTACCACCTGGTCCACGGCCACCGGACTCCTGTTGTCCAGGCCGTGTTCCGCCTGGGCCAGGACCAGCAAGGCGTCGATGAGGTTCTCCGCACGGCGGTTGTGGCGCAGGAGCGTGCCGCGGATCTCGTCGACCTCCTCGGGAAGGCCGATCTCGATCGCCGCCCGCTGGACGGCCAGCGGAGTCCGCAACTCGTGGGAGGCGTTCGCGATGAACCGCCGCTGCCCCTCGACGGAGCGTTCGAGCCGGTCGAGCATCGCGTCGAAGGTGTCGGCCAGTTCCTTCAGCTCGTCCTTCGGCCCGGCGAGCGCGATCCGTTCGTGCAGGGTCGACAGGGACAGCCGCTGTGCGGTGGCGGTGATCCGGTGGATGGGCCGCAGGATCCGCCCGGCGAGCAACCACCCGACGGCCAACGAGACCAGCGTCAGGGCCCCGACCGTCAGCGCGGTCACCTGCCACTGGTAGCCGATCACGTTGTTCACCAGTTCGGGCAGCTGTAGCAGCCGAACGTTCGGCACGCCCTGCGGCGCCGGCGGCCCTCCACCAGTCAGCCCGGCGATCCGCGCGTCCAGTGTCCGGCGCAGCAGGAGGTTGACCGTGACCAGCAACACAACCGAGGTGAGCAGGAACAGTCCGGAGTAGATCAGCGTGAGCCGTACCCGGATCGTCGTCACAGCAGGTATCCCGCGCCCGGAACGGTCTGGATGCACGGCGGGTCGCCCAGCTTGGCCCGCAGGCGGCTGATCAGGACCCGCACCACCGTGGTGAACGGGTCGGCGTTCTCGTCCCAGGCCTCTTCGAGCAGCCGTTCGGAGCTCACGACCGCGCCGTCCGCCCTCATCAGCACCTCCAGGACGGCGAACTCCTTGAGTGAAAGATGCAGGTGCCGCCCGTCCCGCGAGGCCTGCAGCCGGTGCCTGTCGAGCACGATCCCGTGCCGCGTCAGCACCGGTGGTACCTGCGACTGGCTGCGCCGCCCCAGCGCCTGCACCCGTGCGACCAGCTCGGTGTAGTCAAAAGGTTTGGGCAGGTAGTCGTCGGCCCCCATCCCGAGACCTGCAACTCGCTCCGGCACCGACGCCGCCGCCGTCAACATCAGGATCCGCGTACGACTCCCGCGCGCCACCAGCTCACTGCACACGAGGTCGCCGTGGATCTCAGGCAGGTCCCGGTCCAGCACGAGAACGTCGTAGTCGTGCACCGCCAGCCGCTCCACCGCGGCGGCCCCGTCGTACACCACGTCGACGGCCATGGCATGGCGGCGCAACCCTACCGCCACGAGATCGGCCAGGTCGCGTTCGTCCTCGGCCACCAGAATCCGCATGCGACGTTCATACTCGAACCGGGGTTTCAATGGCGTTAACGGATCCGTTCACGACCGTGTAACCCGCTTCAGGCCAGGCTGGCGGCCATGATCAGAGCCCTCTGCGCGGCCGTCCTGGTGGCGGCCTGCTCCATGTCCGCACCCGCGTCAGCATCGGCCACGACGTCCCAGCCGGCGTCCCCATCGGCCACCCCCGGCGGGGGTTGCGCCACCAGCACGGCGCCACCGCCGCAATCGGCACCGCCGACATCGGTGAACACGCTCCGGCAGGCGTACTTCTGCGTGCTGGACAACTACTACAGCGGCCCGGCCATGGATTCGAAGGAATTGCTGAAGAGCGCCTTCGCCGCCTACACCCAGGACCTGATGCGGCGCGGCACGGACCGGGCCGACCTTCGGCTGCCCGCCCTGACCGGGAACCGCGACACCGACTGGGCCGCCTTCGCGAAAGTCCTCGGCGCCGGCGACCCCGCCGCCCTGCGCGCCGCGATCACCTCCATGGTCGCCGGACTGCACGACAACCATGCCCGCTGGGTCAGGCCGACCCCCTCGCAAGAGGGCGGGCCAACCGGAACGGGCATCGTGGGCGTGTCGGCTCAGCAGGGAGGATCGCAGCTCGACCCTGCGGCCCGGCCACCGATGTTCATCACCCGCGTCCTGCCCGGCAGCCCCGCCGCCAAGGCCGACATCAGAGCCGGTGACATCATCGTCAAGGCCAACGGCGTGCCGGCGTTCATCGGAGACACCGTGAATCAGAGCATCCTCGACGCCTTCGCCTCCGGCACGGTACGGCTCACGCTCAAGCGGCCCACAACAGGACGGACCCGCACCGTCGAGCTCAAAGAGGGCCCCATCACGCGACAGCCTCCGGCGGTGACGTCAAAGAAACTCGCCGACGGCGTCACCTACGTCCAACTGCCCGGATTCTATGAAGGCGCCGCCGACCAGGTCATCGCCAAGCTGCGGGACAAACCGAAGGTCGTGGTCCTCGATCTGCGCGGCAACGGCGGCGGGTCACCTCGCGAGGTGACGCGGCTGCTCGGCGCGTTCGCGCACGGCAAGGTCACCAGCTACTTCTGCCCGCTCAAGGGCGACTGTGTGCCCAACCGGACCGACGACAGCGTCCCGCTGCTCGACTCGCGCCTGATCGTGCTCACCGACCGCGGATGCGCCTCGGCCTGCGAGGACTTCAGCGCGGCGGTCAAGGACAACGGCCTGGGCACCCTCGTCGGGACCCGCACCGCTGGGGCCGTCTCCGGCCCCAGCGAGGCATACCTCCTCGACGACGGCAGCGCCATGCTTCTGCCCAAGGTCCGGCACCTCGGGCCCGCCCGCGAAATCATCGACACGATCGGCGTGCCGGTCGACCACTACGCCCCCACGACCGCGCTCGACCTGGCCACCGGGCGCGACCCGGGTGTGGCCAAGGCGCTGGCGCTTGTTTGACGCGCTTGCCGGGCGGCCGGGCCGGCCGCCCCTCTCACCATCGCCGACACCCAGCGGCCCCGCTCGACCGAGCGCTGTTGGCGGAGGGCATCGTGCTCCCGCTCGAGGCGGACCTGCGCCGGCTCAAAACCCGTAAGCAGAACCGGACCCATCGAAGGAGTGGATCGTGAGCAATGCCGCCGGCACGCCCGTACTGAGCGCCCGCGGGCTGCGGAAGGAGCACGGCATAGGGGAAGGATTGGTGCGCGCCGTCGACGGCGTCGATCTCGACGTCAGCGCGGGAGAGACGGTGGCGATCACGGGACCGAGCGGGTGCGGGAAGTCGACGCTGCTGCACCTGCTCGGCGGGCTGGATCGGCCCTCGGCCGGCGAGGTGTGGCTGAACGACCGGCGCATCGACAACATCGGAGAGAAGGCCCTGGCCAGGATGCGGCGGACCGACGTCAGCTACGTCTTCCAGTCCTTCCACCTGATGGAGGAGCTCACCGCCGTCGAGAACGTCGAGCTGGCGGCCCTCCTCGCCGGACGCTCGCCGCGGGTCGCACGGCGGCGCGCGGAGGAGCTGCTGGATCAGCTCGGGCTCGCCGGCCGGGCGCGGTTCCTGCCCTCCGCGCTGTCGGGCGGCCAGCGGCAGCGGGTCGCGGTCGCCCGGACGCTGAGCAACGAACCGCTGGTCGTCCTGGCTGACGAACCGACCGGAAACCTGGACAGCGCCGCCACCTTGGACGTCCTCCAACTCTTCGAGGACCTGCGCGAATCCGGGCAGACGCTGGTCATCGTCACGCACGACGCGCGGATCGCGGGCGCCGCGGATCGGATGTTCTCGATGCGCGACGGCGCGTTCGTGGACGAGTCCAGGTTGACCGGCGGCACCACCGGGCAGCTCGGCGCGCTCGTCGGGCTGGAGGACTGACCGCAGTGGGCCGCATCCTCCTCGTGATCCGTCTCGCCCTGCGAGACCTCCGGCGCCGCCGCACCGAGGCCGCGCTTCTGCTGCTCGCCATCCTGGCCGCCACCACGACGCTGACGCTCGGGCTCGTCCTGCGCGACGCGGCCGGCGACCCGTACCAGAGCACCCGGGCGGCGACCAACGGACCCGACGTGGTCGCCAACGTCGGCCAGGCCGCCGCCCTCGCTGAGCTCGGGAAACTGGCCACCGCCTCCGGCGTCACCGAGCACAGCGGACCGTACCCCGTCGTCGCGGGAAAGCTTGAGGCGTCCGGCCGGACGTCGGATGTCCAGGCCATGGGGCGCGACGCCACCGTCGCGACGGTCGATCAGCCCAAGGTGACGCAAGGCGGTTGGGTCGGCGACGGCGGCGTGGTGCTCGAGGCCGCCTTCGCCGACTCGCTCAATGTGGGCGTCGACGACTCGGTCACCCTGGGCGGTAGGTCGTTCAAGGTCGTCGGCGTCGCGGTCACCGCCGCCATGCCGCCCTATCCCGGGGCGTCCTGCATCGTCTCCGCCGGCTGCATCAACGGCGCCATCCCCGACGACCGGAATCTGCCGGCGGGGTTGCTGCACAATCCCGGACTGGTCTGGCTCACCCAGGCGGATGTGCGGAGCCTCGCCTCGGACCGAAGCTCCCTGTCCTATGTGATGAACCTGAAGCTGGCCGACCCGGACAAAGCGCAGGCATTCGTCGACCGGAGCAGCGGCGATCATGGCGGCGCCATGCCGATGCAGACCTGGGAGAGCGTCCTCGCCGACGCCACCGACCTGGCCAAAGACTCCCAGATCCTGCTGCTCATCGGTGCCTGGCTGCTCGGCCTGCTCGCCGTGGCCAGCCTCTCGGTGCTGGTCGGCGGCCGGATGGCCGACCAGCACCGACGCGTCGGACTCCTCAAGGCAGTCGGCGGCACCCCGAGCCTGGTCGCTGCCGTGCTGCTCGCGGAGTACCTCCTCGTGGCCGCCGTCGCGGCCGCGGCCGGGCTGACGATCGGAGCGCTGACCGCTCCGTTGCTCACCGAGTCCAGTGCCGGCCTCGTCGGCAGCGCGGGGACGGCGTCGCCCACCTGGTCCACGTTCGGTCTGGTGACCGCCGTGGCACTCGGCGTCGCCGTGGTGGCGACCGCTGTTCCGGCCGTGCGCGGCGCCCGCTCCAGCACCGTCAGCGCCCTGACCGGCGCAGCCCGTCCAGCACGAGGGTGATGACACCGTCGGCCTCGGCCCGCCAACCGGGGCGGTCATGGGCCGCACCGATGCCATGCAGTGCCATCATGACGGCACCGGCACCCACGTCGTCGCGGACCGCGCCGTCCTTCACGGCGGCGGCCACCAGGTCGGTGACAGCCTGCTCCAGCGCCCGACTGCCCTCGGCGAGGGTACCCGAGCCGGTGGCCATGAGCGTGGCCAGCGTCCGGGCAAGGCCCTGGTGGGCGTCTATGTGGTCGACCATGCCGCGTAGGAAGGTCGCCAAGGCCTCCTCCGCGGGCAGCGTGGCCTGCAACTGGCGGGCGCGGTCGCACAGCGCGGCAACTTCCCCGTGGTAGACCGCCTCGGCCAGTGCCTCCCGGGTGGGGAAGTGGCGGTACAGCGTGCCGGTGCCCACCCCGGCCAGGCGGGCGAAGTCATCGAAGCGCAGGTCGAAGAAGTCGCCGGCGTCGAAGACCTCTCGTGCCTTGGCGATCAGGGCCTCGCGGTTGCGTTGGGCGTCGGCCCGCAGCGGCTTGTCGGCGGTCATGCGCTACCTCGCGTTGACAAGTGGAGATGACCTCCATATTTTGGAAAGTGGAGATAACCTCCAGATCGATCGTACCCCACGAGGTGCAGTGTGAAGATCCTGATGTTCGGCCGAGGCGTGATCGCCACCATGTACGGCTGGGCCCTGGAACGGGCCGGGCATGACGTCGAGTTCTACGTCCGGCCGGGCCGTGCGGCGACGTACGGGGACGCGGTGGACCTCGACCTGTTCGATACGCGGCGGCGGGTGTGGGGGTGGCGTGTCGTCGAGAAGTGGCCGGTGCGCTACCGCGAGGCGCTGGAGCCGGACCACGACTTCGACCTGATCGTGCTCAGCGTGCCCCACCACCGCCTCGCGGAGGCGGCGGCCTTCCTGTCCCCGCGTGTCGGCCAGGCCACGGTGCTGGTCTTCGGCAACATCTGGACCGAGCCGCTGGCCGCGATCGGCGCACTTCCTGTCGACCAGATCGCCTGGGGCTTTCCCCAAGCCGGTGGCGGTTTCGGCGCGGACGGCGTACTCCACGGGGCACTGCTGCCGTCGGTCATCTTCGGCACACTCGATCGGCCCCCGACCGACCGGGAACGGGCCGTGCGCCAGGCGTTTCGCGAGGCCGGGCTCCGGATCAAGGAGCGGCCTGACTTCCGCGGCTGGCTGTGGGTCCATTTCGTGTCGGATGCCGGCATGTTCTCGCAGGGCCTGCGGCTGGGATCCCTGTCCCAACTGGCCGGGGCAACGGGCGACCTGCGCGAGGCGCTGCTGGCCGGCCGCGAACTGCTGCCGCTTCTCCAGGCGCGCGGCCTTGACCTGCGACGTCACCGGGGCGGTGTGCTGCCGTTCCGGGCGCCCACCTGGCTGATGGCCCCCGTGCTCGCCTGGCTGACTGCTCATGTCACGCCGCTGCGCGTGAATTTCGCGGCGCACTCCGACCCCGACGCCGAGGAGCCGCGTGAGGTCTGCCGAGACACCCTGGCGGAAGCACGCCGGTTGAGGGTCGCGGTACCGCGACTGGAGGCGGCGGAACCGAGCTTCGCCCGCGAGGTGACAGGCTGAGTGAGCGGGTACGAGACTCCCCGCAGTTGCGCTGTGATCATCCCTTGGCGACGAGGGGTAGGAACGTCGACGACCTCGCCCCACGCCGGGTGCATCTCCGGCCTTGGGGATCAACGGAACATCCATCGCTGCCTGTTGATCGTGCTGACGCGGCATGCGCATGGCGGGTGAGGGGGTGCTGGCCTTTCGGTCCTGCGGTGATCGTCATGGCGAGGGGTGAGTGCCCCCGGTCAGTAGGCCAGTGCCGTCATGTGGTCGGGGTGGTGGGCGGCGACGTCGTGGGCGGCCTGGACGAAGGCGGCGACGGCTGCGGATCGCGAGGTCTCCGGCCAGGCGACCATGACCGCGCTGGGGCTGAGGCCGGTGACCGGCCGGTATGCGATGTCCGGGCGCTGGTGCCGCTTGGTGGTGGAGAGCGACAGGAACGCCACCGCCTGGCCCAGCGCGACCACCTCCAGGAGTTGCTCGACGCTGGCCACGAGCGGCCCCTCAGGAGTGTCGGCCGGCGCCGAGCCTGTGTGGCCATCGCCTGCTTCCGCTCCGTCGCATCCTGTGTAGTAGGCGGTGGTGGAGGGGGCGGCCCCTTTCCAGCGTGGGATCGGTTCGCCCTTGAGGTCGGTCAGCCGCAGTCGCCGGCGTCCGGCCAGGCGGTGCGCGGCGGGGAGGACGGCCAGTCGCGGCTCGACCACGAGTGTCTGGGAATCCAGCCCTTGACCGTCGAACGGGCTGCGCAGCAGCGCTACGTCGGCACGGCCGTCCCGCAACATGGCGATCGGCTCTCCGCTGCCGCCGATGACGACTTCAGGCGGCGGCAGATGCGAACCCGTTCCCCGGTAGGCGGCGAGGATCTCCCGCAGCAGCCCGGCATCGCCTCCCGGTTTGACCGCCACGACGAGCTGGGGTGTCGGCTGACCGGCCCGGCGTGCTCGCCGGGCCGCCGCGTGCACCGCGTCGACCGCGATCCGGGCCTGGTCGAACAGCACCTGACCGGCGTTGGTCAGGCTCACCTTCCGGGTGGTGCGCTCCAGCAGGCGTACACCGAGCCGGGACTCCATCTGAGCGATCGCCTTCGACAGCGGGGGCTGCGCCATCCCCAGGCGTTGCGCGGCCCGGCTGAAGTTCAGCTCCTCGGCGACCGCGATGAAGTACCTCAGCTCCCGCACCTCTAGCTCACTCATATCTGTGGACTATAGATCCAGAGTCGTCTGGTCTTTCCCTGCCGCCCGTGGGTGAGGGGAGGCTGGGTGCCATGACGACTTCGCAGAAGACTGCTCTGGTCACCGGCGCGAACAAGGGCATCGGCAAGGAAACGGCGCGCAGGCTCGCAGCCCTCGGCATCACCGTGCTGATCGGCGCCCGCAACGCCGAGCGTGGCGAGGCGGCGGCCGAGGAGCTTCGCGTGGGCGGCGCCGACGTACGGTTCGTTCCGCTGGACGTCACCGACGAGATCTCGGTCCAGGCCGCCGCCAAGCACATCGACGCCACGTTCGGCCGCCTCGACGTCCTCGTCAACAACGCCGCGATCGCCGCCGGACCGCAAAAACCGAGTGAAACCCCAGCCGCTACCGTCCGGCAGGTCTACGAGACCAACGTGTTCGGCGTCATCGCGGTGACCCACGCCATGCTCCCCCTGCTACGCCGCTCCGCCGCCGCACGCATCGTCAACATGTCCAGCGAACTCGGCTCCCTCACCCACCTGGCCGACCCGGGCAGCCCGTGGTCCGCCTACTCCTCGATTCTCCTCCCTTACTGCACCTCGAAGAGCGCGCTGAACGCGATCACCGTGCTCTACGCCAATGAACTGCGCGCCGAAGGGATCCTGGTCAACGCGGTGAGTCCCGGCTACTGCGCGACCGACCTCAACCGCCACACCGGGATACGCGCGGCGAAGCAGGGCGCGGCCGTCGCGGTTGACCTGGCGACGGCGGGCGAGGGCGGTCCGACGGGCGCCTTTCTGGCCGAGGACGGGCCGATTCCCTGGTGAGACCATACTCCGGCCTCGGCGAGGGAGTCGAGCTGCGCGTCGAGGGACTGCCGGGCGGTCGAGGTCCGGGCGTAGCCGAGGCGGACGTGCCCGGCCGGTTCGGCGCCGGCTCCGGCAGCCTGGGCACCGCGGCCAGGACCTTGCGGCCGCAGGCCGCCGCGCCCAGGGCCTTCGACTCGCCCAGCAGCTTCAAGAACGGGCGGACGGTTGAGTGGAAGCCGAACCGCCGCCGTCTGCGACCCCCGTGCAAGAAGGGGTGCGCGATCGCATTTCCTTCCTTCTGGAGGGCGTTGAGACTTCGTTGAGAAATCGCTTAGACCCCTGGCACAGGCTGTGGCGAGTGGCGGGCGCCGACCTGCCTGTCCGACGGGAAGGAAGGTTCGATGCGCTTTCTGCAAATGGTACTCAAGGTCCAGGAGAGGCCCAGGATGAGCGCACCCTGGGTCCTCGCTGTGCGTGACAACAAGGGTTGATGGTCGGTTCGAAGCGCCTGGGAACAATCCTGATGGCTTCGAACAGTCGGAGCGGACGATGCGGAGATAAATGAAGCGCATTAACTCTTCAACCTCAAGACGGCTCACGGTGGCGGACATCGTGCGCACCGCCCGGGCGAGACGCGGAGTAAGTCAGCGGGACCTCGCGGAAAAATCGGGAGTCGATCTGCGTACTCTGCAGGAGATCGAGCGCGGGAGGGTCCTGTACCTCATGCCCGAGTCGCTGGGCAGAATTGCGCGGGCTCTGCAGGACCGGAAGTTACTCTTATGGGCAGGCGGCGTGCCGAACGGCGAGACGGTGCCTTCCTATCAGAGCGAGCCGATCGTGCTGCGGATTCTGGGCTGCCTCTCGGCCTCACGCGGTGAGGTCGCGCTGCCTACCGGGACCCCGAAGCAGCAGTGCCTGCTCGGCCTGCTGGCTTTGCAGCCCAATACGGTCGTCGAGCGTGACGAGATCACCGATCTGCTGTGGGGGGACGGGCTGCCGGACTCCTTCGAGCAACTGGTTCACACCTACATCTCGCGTATCCGGGTGATGCTCGAAGCGCATCCCGTTCCAGGCGCCGGCCGCATGTCGGTGGTGCGACGCGGAAAAGGATATGAGCTTCAGGTCGACGATGCCGGTCGTC
This sequence comes from Nonomuraea sp. NPDC005650, assembly GCF_040605375.1. NCBI lineage: Bacteria > Bacillati > Actinomycetota > Actinomycetes > Streptosporangiales > Streptosporangiaceae > Nonomuraea > Nonomuraea sp. NPDC005650. Next base: position 41,821 of record NZ_JBEXCR010000067.1, on the reverse strand, counting down.
TCGATGTCTTGGAGTTCGACCGCTTCACCCGGGCGATCGAGGAGAACCAGGTCGGCTGCGACCCCGTCGTCGAACACAGCCTGCTCGGTGACGCGCTGCGCCTGTGGCGCGGGCAGCTGTTGGAGGGCCTGCCCCGAGCGCTTCAGCAGCACCCGCTTGCCGTGGAGCGCTCACGCCGCCGGGTCAATTTCGCGCTGCGGCTTTCCGACCTCGCGCTCGCGCAGGGCCAGTACGAGAAGGCGCTGATCCAGCTGAGCCCGATCGCACGTCATGAGCCTCTGCACGAAGGGCTGCACGCCCGCCTTATCACCGCGCTGGCCGGATCGGGCCGGCGGGCAGAGGCCCTGGACCTGTTCGTCGTGGTCGACCGGCGGTTGCGTGCGGAAAGCGGCATCGGCCCGGGAGACGAACTGCGCCGCGCGCAGATGCACGTACTGGGAGAAGAGCGCCTTCCTTCGTGAACGCGGGCACCGGTCTCAGGCGGCATGTCTCAGCGTCTCGTGGCCAAGGCGCCCCAAGGCGAGGCGGCTGATCCGGCCCGGACCACGAGCCGGCTAGGTCGGTGACGAGGCACCGGCCACCTTCGCCTGCTGCGCCGGCTTGCCGTCCGTGTAGTACCAGCGCGCCGTCAGGAGAACCGGAAGGCCCATCAGGGCCGCCACGAACAGCGTGGAGAACGTCGTGCCGAGCGGGGCGAGCGCCCCTCCCAGCACGAAGCCGAGCATGCCGAAGGCGTCGATGACCGGCATGAGCGCCGCGTAGTAGTACCCGACCAGCTTCGCGTCCACGCGGCGCTGCACCTCCGCGAAGAAGACCACCGTGGCGATCGCTTCGAGTACCCCGGCGAGGAAGAGGATCACGATGCTGACGATTTTGTCGTGGACGACGATCAGGCCGAGCCAGGCGATCGCCTCGGCCACGTTGCCCACGAGGTAAAGGGTTCCGCAGTGGAAACGGCTGAGGCGTCCGCTGAGCGCGCCGCCCACGATCGCCCCGAGCGACATGGCGCCGAGCAGCCAGCCGTAGACGCCTGGGGCGTCGGTGAAGCGCTCCTGACTGAGGCCGAGCAGGACGAGCCGTCCCACGCTCACCGCGGCGACGTAAGTGAACCCGGTCAGCGTCAGGCCGCGGATGAAGGAGTCCTTGACCGCCAGGTCGAGAAGGAGGCGGGTGTGTTCGGCGATCAGCCGTACGAAGCCCTTGCCCGCCTCCGACGGCTCACGCTCCTGGGCGCTCGACGGGATCCGGAAGATGAGCAGCGCCGCGATCACGGCCAGGACGACGGGGAACCAGAACGTCCAGCGCAGGTCCAGGCCGGCCGCCGCGACGCCCCCCACCAGCGCCGGTCCCAGCACCACCGGAACCCGTTCCGCGGCCACCAGCAGGCCGTTCCCGCGCAGCTCCTCGCCCTCCTCGATGGTCAGCGGGCGCAGGGCCAGGCGGGAGGGACCTGCCAGCGCGCCTACGATCCCGATCGTCAGATTGAGCACCTGGAACTGCCAGAGGGAATGCGTCAACGGCAGGAGCGCGACCAGTGGCGCCGTCAGCAGGGCGCTGATGACGGCGATCGGGCGCGGGTCGAAACGTACCAGCAGGCTTCCGACGAACGGCGAAGCAACGATCCGGGGCAGGATCCCGGCCGCGAACGTGAGCCCGACGGCGAAGGTCACTCCGTACTCCTGGGCCAGCAGCAGCGGCAGGGCGATGTTCACCATGGCGCCGCCCAGGTCCACCAGGAACAGGCTCCACAGGAGAGCGCCGTAGCCGCGCTTCATGGCTTTTCTTTTCATTAATTCTCCATGCGGAAGTATCAAAAAAGCAGGAACAATCGACTTGTTGACCCGAGTTAGATTCTCGTGTCACGATGACCGGACGTCCGACGATCAGGAGGCCAGATGCAATCCACGCCACTTACATGGGCTCAGTGGGCGCAATATACGCACCTCGAGAACAATGGCTTCGACATGGCGAGTGCCTTTCTTTATGATTCATGGCGTCTGACGCCTCCCGTCCCGGCGGACGACGTTAAAGAGGTCCTGGCCGCATTGGTGATCCGACACGAGTCCTTACGTACGATCTTCGGAGATTTTTCCGGTTCCGAAGGCGTCACGACGGCGCCGAGCGACCGGGTACGCCAGCAGGTGCTGCCCGGCGCGAAGTGGTCGACCGTATGGGTCCCCGGCGACTGGGCCACGGCCGAGGAGCTGTTCGCCGACCCCCGTGCGAACATCGCGTCACGGTACGACCCACTGGACCCCGCACCCCTCAAAGTGGTCCTGGTCGGAACCCCACAGGCCGTCGAGGCGGTGCTTGTCGCCATCCCTCACATGTGCGCGGACTTCGTGGGCTTCGGAGACCTGCGCGAGGAGTTCTTCACCGCTCTTAGCGCCCGGATGAAGGGCGGGACCCCGCGCCTCAAGCCGGTGTGGCAGCCGCGCCAGCAGGCCGCCGCGGAGGGGGCCAAGGGCTCGCGCAGGGCGGTGGAGGCGTCCGCGGCCTACTTCGCGAAGGTGCTGCGGGAGGCCCCGCGCGCGTTCGTGGCGACGGACCGGCCCCGATCCCGGATGCGGGCCTCCTACGCGACCGTCGTCTCCCCCGCACTGGCCGGCCACGTGCACCGGCTCGCGCGACAGTGTCAGGCGTCGGTCCCCGCGGTGCTGTCGACCTTGGTGATGCTCCTGCTGGGCGCGCACGCCGCCGAGCGGCGGGTGATGATGAAGTCGCTGTGCGCACGGCGGCAGCGGCTGCGGGGCACGACCTTCGTCGCCCCGCAGAACCTGACGACCGTCATGAGCCTGGACCTTCCCGGCGACTGCACGGTCGCGGAGCTGATCAGCCTGGGCTGGACCGCGTCGCTGCGCGGGTACCGGCATGCCGAGCACGATCCCCGTACGGTTCCTCCCCTGGAGGCCGAGCTCGCCGGGCCGTGGGGCGAGGCCGACGGGTTCTGCCTGTTCAACTACATGGCCATGAACGGTGAGGACACCATACTCGGCTGCCCTGAACCGCCCGGGGACGGGTTCCTGATCCTCGACTCGAAGGAATGCACGATCCCCAAGAACATGCGCTTCATCTTCGAGTGCTACCTGAGCGGGAACGAGCAGACCATCGAGATCGCGCTCAGCGCGGACGAAGCGCTGATCCACTCCTCCGCGGCGCGGTTCGCCGTCAGACTGGCGGCGGTCGCCGAGCATGCTGCCGCCGACGTGTCCGCACCGGTCAGCGCTTGCCTGGCAGCCGCCGGGATGAGCATGGCACAGTGAAAAGATCTCACACCTCTTTCCGTCCACGGCGGTCCTAATGCCGTCCTGAGGACGGGACTTGCTGCGACTCCCGCTGAACGGAGTCTTCCGCCGTCAGAGTCCACTCGATGGTTCTGCGCAATCCCTCGGCGAGCGTGACGGCGGGGCTCCAGCCGAGCTGCCGGCGGGCGCGGGAGATGTCCGGGCACCGGATCTGCGGGTCGTCCTGCGGGAGGGGGTAGTACGCGATGGCGGCGTCCGACACGATCTGGGCCCGGACCAGATCGGCCAGTTCTCGCACGGTGTGCTCCACCGGGTTGCCGAGGTTGACGGGGCCGGCGATGTCGGCCGCCGTCGCCTTGGACACGCCGTCGACGAGATCGTCCACGTAACAGAAGGACCGGGTCTGAGTGCCGTCGCCGGCGATGGTCAGCGGCCGGTCGCTCAGCGCCTGGTCGATGAAGTTCGGGATCACGCGGCCGTCTCCGGCCCGCATCCGCGGTCCGAAGGTGTTGAAGATCCGGATGATGCAGGTGCTCAACTGGTGTTGTCTCGCGTACGACCAGGTGAGGGCTTCGGCAAAGCGTTTGGCCTCGTCGTAGCAGGAGCGCGGCCCGACCGGGTTGACGTTGCCCCAGTACGCCTCGGCCTGCGGATGCACCTGCGGGTCTCCATAGACCTCGGAGGTGGAGGCCAGTACGAACCGGGCGTTCTTGGCCTGGCTCAGCGCGAGCGCGTTGAAGGTTCCCAGCGAACCGGCGCGCAAGGTCTCGATCGGAAAGCGCCGGTAATCGGCCGGCGAGGCCGGTGAGGCGAAGTGCAGCACGGCGTCCACGTCGCCTTCGACGGCGAGCCCCTCGCTGATGTCGGTCTCGATGTGCTCGAAGTCGGGCCGTCCCAGCAGGTGTGCGATGTTGCGGGCGGCGCCCGTGAGGTAGTTGTCGACGCACACCACGACGGAGCCTTGTGCGAGGAAGTGGTCGCAGAGATGCGAGCCGATGAAGCCGGCGCCGCCGAGGATCACCACCCGCCGCCTCGGCGTCGCCATCACGCCGTCTCCACGTTCGAGTAGCCGCCCATCGTGTAGATGACGGTCGGCCGGTGGCTGCAGACCACGTCCACCTTCCTGCGTGCCAGTTCGATGGCGAAGGCGTAGTCCTCGCTCCACTGAAGCTTGCGGCGGGCCGCCGAGAAGGTCTCGGCGAACCTCATCTCGGCGTGAAATGCCCTGCGGACCAGGAATTCGCTGGTGTCGATCCGGCCGATGAGACGGTCACCCGCCCACAACCGGTCCCGTACCACGCTCGATCCGCGTTCGAAGACGCCTGCCGCCTCCAGCGACTCATACGATGCGGCCCGATGAGCGGGGAAAGGATGCCACGGGTCGACCAGGTCGGGGACGTAGCTCGCCCCGTTCTTGTCGACGAGGCGGCGCCAGCTGTGCGCGACCTCGGCGGCCGGGTTGTCGCGCAGCAGCGTGACGAGAGAGCTGAGATGCTCAGGATCGTAGGCGTTGTCGTCGTCGAGCTGGGCCACGAACTCGCCGCCGGCGAGGTCGATGCCGAGGTTGCGGAGCCGGCCCACTCTCGCCGAAAGGTACTCGTCGGCGTGCCCGGCCTCTCGCGGGACGTTCTTGACGATGGTCCGGCCATGCTGACGGCTCAGCCGCCGCACATAGTCCGGATCGTTCAGGTAGCCGGCGTCGTCGCCGATGATGATGTGTTCCACGTCCACGTCCTGCTGAGCAGCCACCGAGGCGCAGGCGCGCAGCAGGGCCTCAGGGCGGGCATGAGTGAGGGTCACGACCGAGACCAGGGTGTTGTTCACGACTGACTCCTCACCTGAGCGTCGGCCAGGCCGTCGATGGCTCGGTCCATGGCCTGCACCACATGTTCCTGAGCGGAGGCGGAGATGCCGAGCTGATGCATCCGCCGTACACCCTCCGCTTTGAGCGCTCCGGCGACCAGGCGGACCTGCGCGACCTCGGCGGCGGACGGGTCCTTGTCCAGTTCGACGAGCACCGCGAGCGGGAGCGTCGTGGCCAGCACGTCGACGATGGCCTCCTCCTGCCCCTCGACGAGCCCCTGCCGCAGTGCCTGCATGCCGTAGGCCACGTGCCGGGACTCGTCGCGGGTCATGGCGACGAAGCCCGCGCGCAGGCCGGGGAGCATTCCGCCGGGCCGCAGCGAGGCCACCAGGGTCCGCTGGGCGTGCAACGCCAGCACGCTCTCGGTGACCAGGTGGAAGACGGTGACGGCCCGGATCCAGTCCACGTAGGAGGGCCTGGCTGTGTTGAGCCTGCTGATCAGGTCACGTTCGATGACGCTCAGCTCGTGCTGGGCAGGCGTGATCTTCTCCCACGCCGCGGGCAGCGCCTTCTCCAGATCGTCCGGCAGGCCGAGCAGCTCGGTCGCGAGGCGCTGCATCAGACGGGTGTGCCGGGACTCGTCGGCGAGCTGCGTGCCGAGGTACACCAGGGAGTCCTCGTCCGGGCAGGCCAGGAGCAGCGGGCTGAGCAGGTCCAGCCCGGTGTACTCGCCCACCAGGAAATTGATCAGCAGTTTCTCCAACCGGCCTCTGACCCCGGCGGGCAGCCGTTTCCAGGCGCTCAGATCGCGGTCGAGCACCACCTCCTCGGCCGACCACTGCTGCTGTTCCCAGCGCCGGTACAACGATCGGCTGGACGGCCGGGTGAGGATCACCTGATCGGCGTGTGAGGCGATCTGGTCGCTCGGCAGCCGGCCCAGCTCGCCGAGCCGGGCGTGGTCCATGAGCAACGTGCTCCAGCGTGACATGTCGTCCCCTGATCTCAGCAGTGCTTGACGTGGTGTGGCCATTGGTCGCTCGTACGCAGGTCGTCGGCCGATTCCAGGCGGAAGGCGCCGTCGCCGAGGTCGGTGAAGCCCGCCTCGGCGTACAGGTTCAGCGCCGGCTCGTTGCGTCCGGTCGGCACGATGCGCCCGGTGGGGCGGCGGTCCGCCAGCCCGGCTCGCTCAATGGCGGCCGCCAACAGGACGGGACCGATCTGGAGGCCCACGACGCGGCAGCTCACCGCCAGGCAGTCGACCGTCTCTCCGTCGAACGCCACCGCGCCGACGATGCCGTAGTCGGCGAACCTGTCCCTGACCCGGCACACCTGGACGCCGCGGCCGGGCGCCTGAAGGTAGCGCCGCATCTCGGCGAGGCTGGGACGCCAGGCGGTCGTGGTGTACTGGTTGGTCCGCTGGAAAAGCTCGGTGATCCGGGCCAGGTGGTCGGGCCCGGCCTGTGCCATCTCGACTTCGACGAGCAGCTCCGTGATGAGGTCCGCCGGGTCCAGGCGCCCGGCGAGGTCGCCGCGGGCCAGCATCGAGCGGGTGGTCTCGGTACGGGAGGCGGCCTCCACGCCGGCCACCGGCCGGTCCAGCTCGGGCATGGACAGCAGGATCCGGCGGAACTCGTACGGGGCGGCGTCGATCACCCGCACCTCGGGCAGCGCCCGCGCCACTTCGAGCCGTTCGACCGGGTTGTCGTCGAGGAAGACCAGGGCGCTGAGCGGGAATCGGAGGGTTTCGGCGATGTCCTGGAGGTTGTCCGGCTTGCGTCTCCAGTTGATGCGGTGGAGGACGAAGTCCTCGGGGCGGGCGGTCAGGGGGTGAGAGGAGGACTCCCACACCCGCAGCGTGTGCTCCGCGGTGCCCTTGCTGCAGGTGGCCAGGAGCAGCCCGCGTGATTTGAGCAGCAGCAGCGCCTGATGCAGGCCGAGCGCCATCCAGGTGCTGGTCCGGTCCATGTCGGTCCAGCCGAAGCCGTCGTCGGCCGCTATCCCGGGCCACAGGGTGCCGTCGAGGTCCGTGACGATGCACTTGATCTCGCCCTGCCGGGTGGCGCTGTCGTACAGGTCGAGGTATTCGGTGGCGAGAACCCGGCTGTAGAGCGGCAGCTGGTGCGGGACGTCCACCCGGGGGTCGAGGTTGCCGCCGTGATGGCCGAAGGGAAGCAGGTGGTCGTCGAAGAGCGCCAGCGCGCCATGCCGGACGGCGAGCCGCTCCTCGTCCAGGAGCATCAGGCCGGGGTGGTCGCGGACGAGCTCGTCGACGTGGCCGTTGAGATCGGCGAGGACGGCACGGGTGTTGTAGTCCACGCGGTGCTCGTAGCGGCCGAAGGGTGACAGGGCCGTGGGGGCGACGTTGTGGACGACACCGACGCAGCCGTCGGGAAGCGCGGCGGCGAATGAACGTACCCACTGCGTGTAGAGCCGTTTGAGGTAGGCGACGCCGGAGCGCCGTTCCTCGCCCTTGGCCAGAGCGCCGGCGTCCAGGACGCGGGTGAGGTTGGGATAGATCGGCAGGTGCAGGATGGCCAGATCGACCCGGCCCGGCGGCAGCAGCGCGGTCAGCCCGCGTGGGCTCTCCGGCCAGTGGGTCGACAGCTCGACCTCCCATCCGCGCCGGTCGCCCGCTGTCAGCAGCTCGTCGCGGGCGAAGTCGAGCACACAGCCGCCGACGGCCACGACGCGCAGGGGCCGTCCGGCCGTCCGGCCGGGCTCGGCTCCATACCGATGGCCGCCCCAGAACGCGGCCCGGTCGGGAGGGGCGCCGGAGCCGGATGAGGCGTGCGAGGTGTCGGCGAGCCCGGCGTACCGCTCGGCCTCGGCGAGCTCGTCGCAGCCGGCCTCGACGATCAGCTGCCGCGATCTCAGCGCGTTGAGCAGGAGCGTGCCGCCGTGGGCCCGTTCGCCGAACTCCTCCTCGGTGAAAGGCTGATCGCGCAGCTCCGCCACGGCCGCCGCGAGGTCGGCGGCCATCGCCACGCGCGCACCGGTCAGGCCGTGGGTGAGGAACGCGGCATCGTTCAGCCGCGTCAGGTGAGCGAACCTGCTCACTCTGTAAACGCCCACCGTGACGTCACCCCCTGTGGTGTGGGTTGCTGGTCGTGACGTGAGATGACCAGAGAGGCATGGTTGCCGTAGAACCCGAAACTGTTGACGAGCGCGTTCCTGGCAAAGCCGCTCGGTCCGGACGCCGCGGGCAGGTGGATGCGCTCCAGCGGGATCGGGTTCGTCAGGCCGGCGGTCCCCGGAACGGTCGCGGTGATGAGGAATCCGATGGCCGCGGCGATCGACGGCACCGTCGAGGCGTGCAGGAGATGACCGATGGCCCCCTTGTGCGAGCTCATCGGCACTCCCCGTGGCCAGCCGAGCCGCCTGGCCACGCGGTCGACCGCCATCGCCTCGGCCTCGTCCCCTTGCGGGGTGCCGGTGGCGTGCGCCTGCACGTAGTCGATCGGGCAATCGCCGGCTCTTTCAAGGGCGGTCAAGGCGCAGCGTTCGATCAGGTCGGTGTCGGAGGCGGCCACGTTCTCGCCGCCCAGCAGCGTCGAGGCCGCCCTGAGCTCGATCCGCGGCCGTCGGCCTCTGCGGGTCGCCGCCTGTTCGGTCTCCAGGACGACGACGCCACCGCCCTCACCGAGACTGATCCCGTCTCTGCCGGTGTCGAACGGGCGGGCGGGCCGATCGCTGAGGGCCCGGACCAGCCCCATGCTGGCCAGATCGTACGGATTCAGCGCGACGACGCCGACGACGAACGCGACGTCCGCCTCTCCCGCCCGCAACAGGTCGAAGGCGTAGGCGGTGGCGAAAGCGGCCGAGGCGCAGGCGTGCGGCACGTGCACGACCGGGACCGACGCCCCGGCGCTGCCGGTGAGGTCAGGGCTCTCGAACTCGCGGGCGAACTCCTGCGGCCCGGCCGAACGCGGCACCTGGGAGGCGACGACGATCAGCGCGTCGTCGGGCACGGATTCCATCCCGGCGCAGCACAGCGCCTCGGCGAAGGCGGTTCTGGCCATCCAGGTTTTTCGCCGGCCGACCGGTTCGGCGCAGATCCGGTCGCCGACCACCCCGCCCATGCCGGGTCCCAGGATCGCCAGCCGCTCCGAGGCGCGAAAGGACGTGATCGCGCTCCGCCCGCTCATCAGGCCGTCCCAGTAGGGAGAGAACCCTGCCCCGTACGGGCTCACGATGCCCAGGCCAGTGATCATCACTCGGGTCATCGCCGGGCCGCCAGGGTCTCCAGGGCGATTCGGTCCAGCTTTCCCGACGCCGTCCGCGGGAGGCCGTCCACGAAATGGATCTCGTCGGGACGCAGGAGCGGCGGCAGTGCCCGCCTGCACACCTCACGCAGGCGGGCGAGCACGCTGCCGGAGTCGGCCGCCGGCTCACACTCGGCGAACACCAGCACCCGGTCGCCTCTGGCCCCGCCACCGCCCGCGACCACCGCGACGTCGCTGACGCCGGCGGCGCCGCGCATGACGTCCTCCAGGACCGCCGGGGCGACCGTCTCACCCTGCACGATCAGCACGTTCTTGCTCCGTCCTTCAACGGTGAGGAAGCCGTCGTCGTCGATGTCGCCGAGGTCTCCGGTGCGTAGCCAGCCGTCGCGGGTGAAGGCGTCGCGCTGTATCTTGCCCGTGCTCAGGTCGAGGTGGCCGAGCATGACGCCGGGGCCGCTGACCTCGATCTCACGGGCGGTGACCCGGATCGAGGTCCCCGCGAGCGGGCGGCCCACCGTCCCCTCGCGGTAGTCGTGCGGGGTGTTGATCGCGACGTTCGGGCCTGCCTCGGTCAGCCCGTAGCCGTCGTGCAGGCGTCCACCGGTCTGCCGCTCGAACGTCTCCCGCAGGACCGGCGAAAGGAGGTCTCCCCCGCAGCCTCTGATCCGCACGGACGCCAGGGCGCGGCGTACCCGGTCGTCGCGAGCGGCCTCCCTGCCGAGAATCCGGTACATGGAGGGGATGCCGTCCATGGCGGTGACGTGCTCCTCCGCGATCCGGCGCAGCACGGTGCCGGCTCCGAACGCCCCTTCCACGTAAAGGCGCGCGCCCGCGTGGCGGCAGGCCTGCAGCACGCTCATGCCGTAGGCGTGGTGCAGCGGCAGCGGCAGCATCAGGCGATCGTCCGGCCCGATCCGCAGGTGGTCCGCGGTCGCCCGGCCCTGGTAGGCGATCGAGCGGTGGCTGAGCGCGACCGCGCGGGGTTCGCCCGTGCTGCCGGACGTGAAGAGCACCAGCGCGATGTCGGCATCGAGCGGGGCCGGAGGCCACGAGGGTGAGCGCCGAACGGTTCCGTCGGTGCGTACCTCGGCCCATGCGGGCGGCTTGACGGCCGACCAACCGGAGGTCAGCGCCAGCGGCGCCCCGAGATTCCCGGCCGCGAACGTCGCCACGACGATCGGCAAGGGGGCGGGATCCGACAGGATCACCAGGCGCCCCGGTCCGGCTCCGCACGCCTGCAGCTCCGCCGTCAGGCGGTCGACGGCCCTGCCGAGCACCGGGGGTGGCAGCTCGGCGCCGTCGATGGTCAGGCTCGGCAGCAGGTCAGGCATGGTGACCGCCGGTGGCTGTCAGTGCGGCGGGCGGCAGAGGCTCATCCGGCACCTGGACGGTGATCAGTGCCAGCCGGCCCGCCTTGTTGGCCTGGCGGCTCGCGTCGAGCGCGGCCTTCAGCTCGCCCATGGTGGCGGGCGCGAAACTCACCCCGCCGAGACCGTCGACCATCTGGGGGACGTGGGTGCCGGCGGGAAAGACGGTGATGCCCGCGGCCGAGCCGCCACGGAGCAGGCGCGGCCAGCCGAACCCCCGGTTGTCCAGCATCACGACGGTGATACCGCGGCGACGCTCGGCGATGGTGGGAAGGGCGGCGGCGCTCATCTCCGCGGCGCCGTCCCCGCAGATGAGCAGGACCGGCCTGTCCGGCGCGGCCTCCGCGGCGCCGAGGGCGGCGCCCAGCCCGAAACCGACCATCGTCTGCTCGCCGGGGGCCACGATGGTGTGATTCGCGCCGGCCGTCAGGATCGGATAGTGATACCCCCACATGTCGTGCAAGCCGTTCTCCTGAACGATGATGGCGTCGTCCCCGGCGGCGGCGACGGCGGCCCTGATCACGCTGGGAGTCGCCAGCCGGTCCTCGTGCCGAACGGCCAGGGCGTCCAGCTCGCTCTTGACCTGCGCGATCCGGGCCTCGCGCGGCCGGCGGTCAGGCGGGCGCCCGGCGCTCAGCGCTTCGACCAGCGCCGCCAGCGTCAGTGCCGCGTCGCCGAGCAGGAAGGCTTCGGGTTCGAGACTTTCCAGGTACGCCGCCGGATCGCAGTCGAGCTGGATCAGTCGCGGCGGGACGGACCAGCCCGTGGTGGCGGTCTCCTCCAGCCGGGACCCGATCGACACGACCATGTCGGCCTCCGCGAGCAACCCCTGGACGCCGGGCCCGGCGTAAAGCCCCGCCAGGCCGCACGCCAGCCGATGCCGTTCGTCCACCGTGCCGCGCCCGCTCGCGGTGGTGAGCATGGGCGCCGCCAGGAGTTCGGCGAGCCGGGTGACCAACGAGCCTGCGCCGGCGCGCCTGGCACCGCCTCCGGCCAGCAGGACGGGCAGAGCCGCCTCGCGTAACAGCACGGCAGCGCGTTCGACGTCCGGACGCTGGGCGACGGCGCGGAGCTCGGGCAAGCCCCTCATCACCGGCGGCTCGGCCCACGCGGACGGTTCTCTGAGCACCTCGTCGGCGATCTCCACGAGAGTCACGCCAGGCCGGCCCGTTCCGGCGAGGTGGACCGCCCGGCGTAACGTCCAGACGAGCTGGTCGGCCCGCTCGACGGTGTGGCTCCACTTGACGACAGGCCCGGCCATGGTCCGCTGGTCGACGTACTGGAAGCCGCCTCTGCCCACGCGGCCGGCCGGGATCCGGGTGGTGACGACGACCACGGGGCTGCCCAGCGAGGCGGCCTCCAGCAGGCCGGTGAGGGCGTTGGTGAAGCTGGGCCCCGAATTCAGCGCGACGACGGCCGGACGGCCTGAGACGTGCGCGTAGCCGATCGCCGCACAGGCCGCCACGCGCTGGTCCCGTACCGGGATCGCCCGCAGCTCGCCGGCCTCGGCAGCCGCATCGAGCAGGCCGGGCTCATCGGAGGGCAGGCCCGTGACCATGCCGCAGCCGGCGGCCGCGAGAACTCGGGCGATGAACCGCCACCAGGAGAAGGAGCCGCTCATGATGCCTCCGGTGGCGCGTGGCGAGCGTGGTCGCAGGCCGCGGACGGGCGCGCGGCTTCGGCCCGCTGGCGACTCGTCCACAGGGTGGCCGCGACCGCTCCGAAGTCCGGCGGCTCGACACCGGTGACCTCGCAGATCAGCACGGTGTCGGCGTGGCCCAGCGCGAGCGTCGCACGCGCCCAGGCCAGCGCCTGCGCCTGCGCGTCGTGATCGGAGGTGATCAGGTGGCTTGGCCCGGCCCAGCCGGTCATCGCGATGAACGCCTGGAGGATTCCGCTCGGTTCCAGCGCGGTCGAGTCGACCGGAGCCATGCGGATGCCCGGATCGTCGTGGCGGGCGACGAACCTGTTCCCGCCGAAGGCGCTGTACCCGCCGGCCGCGACGACGATCGGAAGGTCCGGCGGCGCGTCATCGGGGCGTGCCCGGTCCAGGGCGCAGGCCACCGCGTAGCTCGCCTCCGCCTGCGCCAGCCCGCGCTCCAGCCGCCGGGGCAGCCGGAACGCCTCCCGCACGCAGTCGCCGCCGGTCGGCGCGTGGCTGGGTGGCGACAGATAGGTCATCGCAGGCTCATTTCGGCTGACAGCAGCAGCGGCCGGCCGGCCGTCACGCCGCGGAAGCGCACGCTGCCTCCGGCGACGCCGTAGCCGCCGAAGGGCTGATTCCCGTCCTCCATGTCGAAGGTGCTGGCTCCGGCGACGACGGTGCAGGTTCCGGCGCGGTTCCCGCTGAAGTGCGGCTCGCCGAAGACCGACAGGTACATGCCGCGCTCCAGTTCGACGCGCGTGTTGAGCCACTGTTCCAGCGCCGCCCCGTCTGGATAGCCCATGATCAGGACTATGGGGGCGAAGAGTTCCGGTGGGTGGAAGCCGGGGGTCCAGGGAAAGACGACGAGCGTGGGTTCGACGAGGTTCGCGCTCGTTTGGACGTGCCCTCCATGGCGTACGAAGCTTGTGTACCGGCGCAGGAAGGCTTCCGCTCCGGCCGCGGCGTCCGGGTAGACCAGGGCGGCCACGTCGGTGCTGGGCGACTTGCGCTCGCCGACGTTCAGCGCCGCGACCGCCGCCTCGACGCGGCCGGTGATCTCAGCGAGCACCCGGTCGTGCACGAAGACGATGTCGGGCGACAGACAGTCCTGGCCGGAGTTGTACATCCTGGCCCTGACGATGGCGCGAACCGCGACGTCCAGATCGGCCTCCGGCCCGACGACGATCGGGTTCGGCCCGGAGCCGAAGGACAACATGACCACGTCGCCGGGGAGGTCGGCGGCCAGGCGTCCGGCGTTCTCCGGCCGCCCGCTGAACAGGGTGACATCGCCCGTGGCGCACTCCGCCGCGAACTCGCGCTGTGAGGCCTTCCTCATCACGATGCGCAGGCCGAGCTCTTTCAGCCGCGGCCGCAGGATTTCGTGCACGGCCAACGATGCGGCCGCCACCCGGGTCGAGGGACGCAGGGACACCTGTGCCGAGTACAAGGCGGGGATGATGCCGTGCAGGACGTAGGAGTACAGCAGGTTGTTGGAGGGCAGGAAGGCCGAGACCTTCGCGAGGCTGCGCGGGTTGTAGCGGCGTAACTCCCAGGCGGCTCCGGAGATGGAACGCAGGGAGCGGTAGATCTCGTCCTCCGCCGCCTGGTACGTCGCGACCTGCGTGAGAACCCTGAGCAGGTCATGTCGCCTGTCCAGGACGGCTTCCACGAGGTCGGTCAGGGGCAGTCCATGGCTGGTTTCGACAGGTAGGTCCAGGTCGTGTGGCTCGAAAGCGACATCGTGCAGCTTGTTGCTCAATCCATACTCTCCGGGAATGAGGGACCGGTGATGGCGGGCTGGTGCGACCTGGCCGTGGCTACCAGGCGCTTTCGGTCGCGGCGGCGTGCGTCGATCGGGGCCTTATCGGCCGGCCGGTCGCCATACCCGGTAGCGGTGGCCGAGACGGAAATCGAGGTGGCCGTGAAACTTGGCGATCGCCTCGAGAATCGCCAGTCCGATCAGCCACAGCCACGACCGGCTGTCCCGGCAGACGATGACGGCGACCGCCGCGACGATGTTGCGCAAGCGGGCGGTCGCAGGACGATACCGGAGGAGCGAATAGGCGTTCGCGTGCTGGCAGGCGATACGCCGCCGCTGACCGTAGAGTCCGGCCAGCCGCCTCGGCGGATGGTTGTAGACCGTCGCCCCCGTGACATATGCCAGCGTTCCTCCGCAGCTGACGACCAGCGACTCCATGAGCACCTCATCGCAGTGCACTCCGGGCGGTAACCGTTCGGGGAGCATCGAGCGGCGCAGGGCCACCGTCTCGCCCAGCTTCGGAGCGATCCGGGCCACCTCGTGATGCAGATGCCAGAGCATCTTGTGCAGCATCGCCGTGACAGTCCGCTTTCCCACGCGACTGACCACTTTGGCGCCGGTCATCGCACACCGGGAATCAGCCTGTATCGGGTGGACCAGCCTTTCGACGAGGTGCGGCTCAGGAATGACGTCACCTCCGGACACGATGACGACCTCGGACCGGGCCACGGCCAGAAAAGCGTTGATGGCCGCCACTTTTCCTTCGCGCCGTTCGCGTTCCAGGACACGTACGCGGACGTCGGCCCGTGCTACCTTCTTGACGATGTCGAGTGTTCTGTCGGTGCAGGCGCAGCAGACGACGATGACTTCCGCTATTTCACTGGTCTCCGTACGCTGGCCGAGGAAGGCATCGATGACCTCGCCGATCGTGCCCTCTTCATTGTGGGCAAAAATTCCGACACTCACTCGCACGCTACGTCCCACCTTTTCGTTCCTCGGCGACTCGTCTTTCTTGAACGGCGGGCCGCCGGTACGCTACCGTCGGCACCCGCAATCGAAGCGCCCTTCTTACGCCAGAGGACATTCATGCGATCGGACCACTCGTTCACCATGGCCAGCTGCAATGTGCACGGCGGCTACGACAGAAACGGCAAACCGTTCGATCTGATTCAGATGTGCCGCTCATTGAAGGCGGACGTCATCGCGCTGCAGGAGACCTGGACGCCGGACGGCGGCGACGATCCCATCGCGGCCGCGGCCGCGAGCCTGGGCGTCGAAGCCGCAGGTCACGACCTGATGCACACCACTCTGCACGACCTTGGAATCTCAGGGGCCGAACCCCATCAGGGCGGCCGATGGGGCCTTTCCCTGCTTACCAGCTGGCCGATGGAGAGCAAGGAGATCATCGTTCTGGGCAGAGCTCCCAGAGACGCGGCGGTGCGGGTCGCCCAGGTAATCGTCGTCTCCTTGCCGACGGGCAGGCCTCTTCGAATCGTCAACACCCACTTAACGTATAGAGTGCCATTCAGCGTCCCCCAGCTATTGCGCTTGGCGCGGCGACTCAAGCCATCCAGCATTCCCACGCTGATCGTCGGCGACCTCAATATGTTCTGGCCGTCCACAATGGTCGCCGTCGGCTATCGGCGCGCTCTTCGCGGTGCTACCTGGCCGGCGCACCGACCGGCCGTCCAGCTGGATCACATGCTCATCGACAGAAATATCTCAAGCTTGCGCGGCGAGGTTCTGAACATCGCCGGCTCGGATCATCTGCCGATTCGGGCGGAGCTCAGCTGCTGATCTGAATGCATTTGTCTGACCGTCCATATCGCCTCGATCATTCGCCGGCCACAATTCGTTGTCTGGAGACTATGTGGTGACGACGCAATCCTTCTATACTTCCGCTATACGCATTCCGAATTGCGCGACCGGCCGGAGCGGCGGTGGGCGCAGTGAGATCGCGTCGGCGTGCCACGGGTGGGACTCGAACGCCGCGACCTCCTCCCCCGGCATCGGCCCGCCCTGGGCGCCCAGCGAGCCCACAGACACCGGGCTCAGCGTGTCGTGGTATGCCGGGCCCACCGCCACCAGATACCGCTTGGCGGCCACGTGCTGCTCGATCGCCCAGGCGGAGCGGGCGGTCAGGCGGTCGCGGGCGTAGGCGGCGCCCGCCTGCTCGTGCGGCATACCGCGGTGCCGCTCGGCAACGGGGCGGGCCGACCGTTGGTGGCACGCTCGGCGCTGCGCGTCCGAGAGGGGCGACTGGTACCTCGCAGCGTTCGAGCGGCACCTGCGACGTCAGTGTGAACATGACGTGCTGAGTGGCGCCGCCCGCGATGGGGAGTTACCGGGTATGGATGGAACCATGATCTTTTTGAGGCGGACAGTCCACGTGGCCGTGCTCACCTTCCTGGTTCTCCCGATCATCGCCATCCCGCAGGCGGCGTCGGCCGACACCCTCAAGCGGCCGCAGGCCGAAGCCGGTGCCGCGCTCGCCCGGCGGATGTTGTCTCAGTTGAAGGTCGCCAAGGCGTTATCGATCCGCGGCTATGCCCGCGAGCGTTTCCTACCCCGATGGGCGCGCCACAGGGGTAAGTGCGACACCCGGGAGACGGTGCTGGCTCGCGACGGGCGACGCGTGCGCAAGAACGCCGCGTGCCACCCCAGCAAAGGCCTCTGGTACAGCCCGTACGACGGCAAATGGCTGAAGAGCGAGAGGCATGTGGACGTCGACCACGTCGTGCCGCTGTCGTACGCCTGGCGTTCCGGCGCCAGCAGATGGAGCCAGGCACGCAGGCGTGCCTTCGCCAACGACCTCACCCGACCCGAACTGATCGTCGTCAGCCACTCCGCCAACATCGCCAAGGGTGGCCAGGGACCGCAGAGCTGGCGTCCGGCGCGCCGCGCCTACTGGTGCCGCTACGCGACCTCATGGATCACCGTGAAGCACCACTACAAGCTCTTCGTGACAAGAAAGGAGAAAAAGGCCCTGCTCAACATGCTCCGCACCTGCCGGGGCCGCTGACAGATCGCCCATGACCTGGCGCCGGCATGGGACTCCGGCGCGGTGAACGCCGCCCTCATGGGCTCGGCCAGGCTCAACCCCACCATCAACGTGTACAGGCAGGGCGCGGGCCGGGTGGACGCCGCTCGCGCGACGCTCCAGAACGTGACCGCCGAGCCCGTCGGCATCGGCTTCCCGCGACAGGAGTGGCCGCACGGCGACGACAAGGCGGTCACCAGGAAACTGGTCTACCGCAACCACTCCGACACGCCGCTCACCCTCACGCTCGACCTCCGCGCGGGCGCGGCGTTGACGGTGTCGCCCGACACGATCGTCGTCCCCGCGGGCGGCACGGCGGAGGCCGCCGTCACCGCCGACACCAGTCCCGGCGGGCCCGACGGCTTCCTCGGCGGGTACGTCGTGGCCTCCAGCGCCGACGGCGTCAGCGTGAGCACCCCTGTGGCGGTGGAGAAGGAGGTCGAGAGCTACAACCTGACGATCAGGCACACGGACCGGGCGGGCGAGCCCACCGGCTACTTCGAGGCGGCCATCGTCCGGCTGGACGCCGAGGTGCCGCCGATCGTGTTGTTCGGCGGCGAGGAGATGACCACGCTGCGGCTGCCCAAGGGCAGGTGGATGTTCGACACGTCGGTGCTGAGCGAGGACGGCGTCACCCTGCTCGTCCACCCGGAGCTGCGACTGGACGCCGACCAGACGGTGAACGCCGACGCCCGGCTCGGCCGGCCGCTCGACATCACCGCGCCCAGCGCCGACGCGAAGCTGGAACTCGGCCAGGTCGTCTACCAGTGGCGCGGGCCTGACGGCACGCTGAAGAACCGTGGGTGGGTCGGCAGCCGGTTCGATCGCATGTTCACGGCACAGCTCGGGCCCGACCGCGACTACGAGGGGCTGCTGACCATGGTGGCGGCTCACTGGGCGGGAGCCGACACGTACCGGATGGCATGGTTCGAGCGCGGCAGGGTCGTGACGGGGTTCCGGCGTGACACGACGCGGGAGCCGCTGGCCACCATACGCACCGACTACGCGCGCCACCTGCCGGACGCGAACGCCAGCGCGGCGAGCCGGGCCTGGCCGCGCGACGGGAAGATCGCGGCCTGGCTGGCTCGCGACCCCATCGTCACCCCCTCGGAGAGGAACTTCCCAGCCCCGTCCTCTTGGCCGTCCGCTTCGGGAGGGGAGCGCCTTCATGTCCACCCCGGAAGACGTCGTCCGGGTCTGACATCCAGTGGCCCCGCCCATCCCCCGGCCACGACGCCGCGCGACTTTGCCGACCCCCCGGAACATCTGAACACGCGACAGTTGATTACGCGAGGTCACCGATTCCCTCTCCCCCGCTGACGGTCATCACCGTCGGCACCATCCGCCTGGAGGTGGCACACCAGCCGGATGGTGCCGAATCGGGCATGCCAGGCGCGTCAGGAAACCATCACGGGAATTGGCACTGCGCGGGGTCTGGGCCGCTAACGCCGACGTAGCACAGCCTGGTTCCGAGGTATTTGTAGACCACCCCGTTGAAGTTATAGAAGTGCACGCTGATGGTACCCTTCCAGAAATAGCCCCCGACTACCCTGCACCGCCAAATATCGGGGTTCCCCCAGATATCTATCATCGGCGTCTTGACGTAATCGTTGTTCTGATTGTAGCCCTCGACTTCGAAGTCGGTGATGTCGGGATGTCCCGGTCCTATGCACACCTCGACGATCATCCCGTTTGTTCCGCGGGCTTCCGGAGGTTGTGGCGAGGCGGTTCCTGGGGTGGGCGGCGCTGCCGCCATCGCGGGTCCGGTACTGAGTGGCGTCAGGAGTAGTGCGCCGAGTAAGGCCAGAGCGATGGTGATTATTCGGCCGTCGCGTTTCGGGACGAGACGTTGCATGAGCATCCCCATTCTGTAGGTGCCCGGCGCCATGCCATGACCGCTCCGCGGAATTCGATTGGCCGACGTCGGAGCGTTGCCATGCTCCCGACTCCGGGAACGACTGAGAGCGTAGATCGATGTCAGTGGATGAAAAGTGAATGCGGATTGCATGGGACGGTGCCGAGCGGCCCAAGGCCTGGACGGCTGTGCCACGCCGGTGCCAGCAAGTCCGCGGCCTGGAAACGTGATCACTCCCGCTTGGCGCGCTCATCGGCCGGCCAGCCCTCCGCCCTCGCCGTACCTCATGCATCGGGCATGGCCGACCCGTCACCACCCGTAGCGCTGCAACACCGGCCTTTCAAAACTCAACAGCACGTCGAACCGGCAGACGGTAACACTTTGTCCACTGACATCGATCTACGCTCTCAGTCGTTCCCGGAGTCGGGAGCATGGCAACGCTCCGGCGCCAACCAATCCATTTCCGCGATGCGGTCATGGCATGGCGCCGGGAAATTACAGAATGGAGATGCTCATGCAACGTCTCGTCCCGAAACACGGCGGCCGAATAATCACCATCGCCCTAACATTACTCGGCGCACTACTCCTGACGCCACTCAGCACCGGACCCGCGATGGCGGCAGCGCCGTCCACCCCAGGAACCACCTCACCGCAACCCCCGGAAACCCGCGGAATAAACGGGATGATCGCTGAGATATGCATATTGCCCGGACATCCCGACATCACCGACTTCGAAGTCGAGGGCTACAACCAGGACGGTAACTACGCCAAGACCCCGATAGTAGATATCTCAGGGGACACCACCCGCACGCGTTGCGTCGTAGTCGGCGGCTATTGGTGGAAGGGCACCATCAACGTGCTCTTCTATAACTACAACGGGACGTTTTTCAAATACCTCGGAACCAGGAGCTGCGGCGTCGGCTACATCGGCGCAGACCCCGCGCAGTGCCGATTCCCGTGATGGTTTCCTGACGCGCCTACCATACCCAATCCGGCACCATCCGCCTGGTCTGCTACCTCCAGGCGGATGGTACCGACGGTGATGACCGTCAACGGGGGCTGAGGGAACCGGTGACCTCGCGTAATCCGCTGTCGCGTGCTCAGGTGTTCTCGGGTCGGCAAGGTCGCGCGGTGTCGTGGTCGGCGGATGGGTGGGGCCGCTGGAAGTCAGACCCGGACGGCGTCTTCCAGCGGACGTGAAGGTGTCCTTGAACGCTCCCCTCCGGAGCGGACGACCAAGAGGACGGGGTCGGGACGTCCCTCGCCGCGGGCCGAGGCGATCGCCCATACCTGCTCGATCCCGGCCTGGCGCCGCCGGCCGGACCCGTCGTCCCCGTCGAACAACGCGCCCGTGGCACCGAGCGCCCGGGCCACCCTCGCCTCCGGGACGGGGAAGCGGGGATGCGGCCGCTGCCCGCGATCAAAACGCCACCCTGCTTCCTGCCCGCGAGCGCGTGCTGGGTGCCGACCACCCCAGACCGGTGGCTACGCGTAAAGCGCTCGCGGACATCGGCGGTCAAGGGCGACTGCGCGGGGAGCCGGGACCGTAGTCGAAGATACGCTCGATCACCGCGGCGTACTCGGCGGTGCCTGCGCGGAGGTAACGGGCGGAGGTGCCGAGCAGGGCTTGGACCTGGGCGGGGGGCAACTGGTAGAGAGCATTGTTCGAACTCTGCGAGTGCCTCAGCCTGATGAACGGACCGAACTGACGCCTATTCTCGTTGCGTCTGACCCAGCATCTCGTCGTCGCACGCAACTGAACCGAGTGCCTCATCGACTCGCCTGGTGCAACCGACGTGATGTCATCGCAGGTCACGAGCCGAGAGCTCTGAGCGACTTCTCGCTCTACGCCGCCAGGGCCCCACGCTGGACCGCAGGCAGCCGCCATTCGCGGATCTTGCCGAGTGGTGCGCTCGATCCGCTGCGGAGTTCACGACTGGGTTGACAACTGTGCCCGCCGCAAGGACGCGTTCCAGTTGCCACCATCGGCGTGAGGCCGCGGTCTGGAAGCGTAATCGATCCCGCCTGGCGCGCTCATCGGCCGGCCAGCCCTCCGCCCTCGCCGTACCTCATGCATCGGGCATGGCCGACCCGTCACCACCCGTAGCGCTGCAACACCGGCCTTTCAAAACTCAACAGCACGTCGAACCGGCAGACGGTAACACTTTGTCCACTGACATCGATCTACGCTCTCAGTCGTTCCCGGAGTCGGGAGCATGGCAACGCTCCGACGCCGGCCAATCAAATTCCGCGGGGCAGTCATGGCGTGGCGTCGGACACCTACAGAATGGGGATGCTCATGCAACGTCTCGTCCCGAAACACGGCGGCCGAATAATCACCGTCGCTCTAGCGTTACTCGGCGCACTGCTCCTGACGCCACTCAGCGCCGGACCTGCGATGGCGGCAGCGCCGTCCACCCCAGGAACCACCTCACCGCAACCCCCGGAAGCCCGCGGAACGAACGGGATGATCGCCGAGGTGTGCGTGGGCCCGGGGCATCGTGACATCACCGACTTCGAGATCGAGGGCATCAACCAGGACAACAACTACGCCAAGACGCCGATGGTAGAGCTCGGGGGAAACTACGATTCTTGGCGTTGCAGGGTAGTCGGGGGCTATTGGTGGAAGGGCGTCATCAACGTGCTCTTCTACCACTACAACGCAGGAAATTATGTATTGCTCGGAAGTGGAAAATGCAACGTCGGCTACAGCGGCGTAGACCCCGCGCAGTGTCAATTCCCGTGACGGTTTCCTGACGCGCCTACCACGCCCGATCCGGCACCATCCGCCCTGTCTGCCATCTCCAGGTGGATGGTGCCGACGGTGATGGGCGCCCTCGCGGGATCATCCCGTCGTGAGAAGGCCAGGTGACATTGTTGATCAGCCGGCACCGAGCTGATCCTGTGGTCCAGCCGCCGTGAACGGACTTCGCCACCGATCTTCTTGAGGGCGCCCTTGCTGATCGCGGGCTGGAACGACAATGAGTCTTCGCCATCTTCGAACATGCAGGGCGGAGGCTCTGGCGTGGCGTTCGCTCGGGATACTCATGCTGAGCTCGGGCGGGTGTCTGCGGTCTTGATCATCCGTCATGTCATCGGTCGAGGCTGTCACATGTGGGTCATTGAACCCAACCCAGCCAGCCGGGTTGTTAATGTCAAACAGCCGCTCGCGGCGGCGCGGCCCGAAGGGCACATCAGCCCCCAGCGTCATCTCCCGGTGCGATACGCTCTCGCGGCCCACGGCCGGCGACGGCGTCCACGAGGGTCGCAGCCAGGTCTCCGTTGTATGTAGTGTGCGGCAATGACAAGAAGTGAGCGGCTCGCGGACCAACTGGACCGGCACTGGCACAAGAACCTACGGCCGCGGCTGGACGGGCTTACCGATGAGGAGTACTTCTGGGAGCCGGTGCGCGGCTGCTGGAGCATCCGCCCACGTGGCACGTCGGCCGCACCGATGTCGGAAGGTTCGGGGGAATGGACGATGGACTCCGCGTCCCCTGACCCGGTGCCGGCACCGGTGACCACGATTGCTTGGCGGTTGGCGCACATCATCGTCTCGTGCTTGGGCTATCGGGTCGGATGGCACTTCGGCGGCCAGGACGTCGAGACATTCGCCTACGCGGGGACCGCTGACGAGGCGCTGAAACAGCTCGATGACATGTATGGGAGATGGAACGCGGGGGTCCGCGAGCTCTCGGACGCCGACCTGGAGAATCCGCCTGCGGTGGGTCCCGAGCGGTTTCCCATGGAGGGCATCGTCCTGCACGTCAACAGGGAGCTGATCCATCACGGCGCCGAGATTTCCCTGCTGCGCGACCTCTACCGCTGGCAGGACGGAGCGGCACCGCGCCGAATATGACTTTCCGGCAGGCGGCGATCGAGCTTCGGAAACCTACGTGGACTCCGTGACGCTCCGTGGCTGCGAGCTTCAGTGAGGCTGCGCCCTCTTGAAGTAGCTGGTCAGGGTGGTGGCGTGAGGGTCGTTCGGGGTGGTCATGCGGGTGTAGATCATCTGTCAGCGGGCTTCTTCGAGGTTCGTCAGGACGAACAGGGCGCGCAGCAGGCCGGTCGCGCGGGCGGGATCGGTTCGGAGCTTGGTGAGGATCCGCCAGTTCTTCAGATGGGCGAAGCCGTGCTCGACCGGGCGCGTGCGGCGGCGAGCGCCCGGTTCGCTTCCTTTTCGCTGGTGGTGAGCTTGCGGGCGCGGGTGGCCTTGAAGCCGGTGACGACCACGGGGTCATCCGGGTCGTCGTCCAGGCCGAGGAAGCCGAGATCGGCCACGGCGCCGAGGCCGGCGGCGCCGTGGGTGGGACAGGACGCGGTCACGGCGGGCGGCGGTGATGCCGTGAGTGCGGCCGGGCCGAGCCGCGGAGATCCAGATCATCCAGCCCCGTTCGTCGATCAGGGCGAGGACGTGCGGGCCGTGGCGGTGGTGTTTGCCGGAGTAGTTCGGCCGGTTCGCCGTCCCGGTGCGGCGCTGGGTGGGGATCAGGGTGCCGTCGATCGGGACGACCTCGCCGCCCCGCCGGGCGATCTTCTTCAGTGCGCGGTCCAGCCGTGGGGCCTTGGCGGCCAGCAAGGTGATCAGCTCGTCGCGCCAGGGCCGGATGGTGGTGGCGGAGACGTCGTTGCCGCCGGCCATGCCCTTCGTCGTGACTTCCCATAGCGCCGGGGCGCAGAAGGCTGCTAGTCAAGTTCCTTTATCCGGATATTTCGCCATCTGCACGCTGCGCCGTGTCCCCAGCGGGCGTCGCCGAATACGGCGTCGTTGTCGTGCACCTCGAACGCGATGTGGCCTCTGTCGCCGAGGGTGGCGAGCACTGCTTCAGGGTCGTAGTCGGGCGACTCGAGGGTGGCCGTGTTCAGCTCAG
The DNA here is from genome assembly GCF_040605375.1 of Nonomuraea sp. NPDC005650. Taxonomy (NCBI): domain Bacteria; kingdom Bacillati; phylum Actinomycetota; class Actinomycetes; order Streptosporangiales; family Streptosporangiaceae; genus Nonomuraea; species Nonomuraea sp. NPDC005650. The sequence goes on along the minus strand of NZ_JBEXCR010000067.1, from coordinate 18,012 downwards.
CGATCTTGAGCCCGTTGACCCAGGTGGTGATCACGGGTAGGGCGCCGACGGCCCGGATACGCAGCTCGTTCCAGTCGCCCCATCGCCATACGCTCAGGAAGTCCTCGACGTCGGCCGCGTAGCGAAGCCTGCCGATCTTGTCGGGTGTGACGGGCTCTGTGCTGGTGACGGGATCGTCCGCCTGGAGCCCGACGACGTCTCCGTGCGCGTCGCGCCGGGAACGGATCGCGAAGGGGACGGCGGAGAAGCTGGCCAGGCCGTTGCCGAAGAACCCGCCGATGCCGCCGGACTCCCGGTGGTCGAGCAGGACCTGGAAGCCTTCCCAGGTGTCCAGCCGGCGCCGGATCATGATGCCCGTGTCGGCGGGCCAGTCGGGTTTGGCTTCGAGGGAGAGCTCGAAGTCGCCGAACGCGCGGTCGCTGACGAGGTAGCCGCCGTAGCCGCTGCCGGGTTCGTCCTGCCGTCCGACGATTGCGCCGTCCTCAACCGTCCACACGGCGGGGTGCTTCTCCGGCTCGTACGGAGGCTCGACACCGCGCTCAGCCAAGACCTCGTGCACGTGCGGTCCGCCCGGGTAGAGGCTGCCGTACACGCGCGGCGCGGCATGCCAGCCCTTCAGCGTGCTCCCGTCGAAGAGCGGGACGAAGCCGCCGTCGTCGAACACCTCAATCTCCATCGCCGATCTCCCTCCACATTCACTGGTTGCCTAACGCGGCGTCGAACGACGCCTCCGGCAGGTTTCACAGCAGCGACCGGACGTACCCGACTCCGGCCACGGCGACATCCCCTGGGAGGATGCCTTCCGGCGATCGGCTACGACGGGCCCATCTCGATCGAGTGGGAGGACACCGGCTGCACGACGCTGCCGACGTCGAGAGGTGGTCGCCCGATTCGGCGATCGCCAGCCCGTCATGGCCCATCCCGCGGCGCGGCGGGTGAGCTCCTCGAACGGCACGTCCGCCCGCCGCCCGGTGAACAGGCCGCGCTTCGACATTCGTGTTGTCGTGCCGATCGGCGTCCAAGCGGCGGAGGCGGGGCTGCGCAACAGCGCGTCGGAGCCCGGCTTCGACGGCGTGCAGGACCGTTCCGAGGCGGACCCGACCGCGCCGACATCGCGGGCGGCCCGCAGGTGGGCAGCCGCGATCTGCCCGGTCCCGCTGATCGCGACCCGCAACGGCTCCATGCCGGCCGTCATACGGCACCGCCGGCGAAGTAGGGGTGCCGATGCAGGAACGACAGGGACGCGGCGCTGCTCTCAACGGGGGTCGGAAGGTTGGGAACGTCCACTTCGATGACGAACCAGCCGTCGAAACCATCGGGGAGCGCGGTGAGGACGGCGTCGAAGTCGATCACGCCACGGCCCGGTTCGATCCACACCTTGGACCGGCCGGTGGCGGTCATGTAGTCCTCGTCGCGCTCCCGGGCCCCGGCGGCGGCGGTCGCGTCGACGTCCTTGAGGTGGACGTTCAGGACCCGGTCGGCGTAGTCGGCGATGACCTTCTCCGGGATGGCGCCGGCCCAGCGCAGATGGCCGGTGTCGGGACCGAACCACAGCGCGCTGCCCGCGGTGGCGTCCAGTACGGCCCGTACCTCTTCCTCGACCTCCACGGTGGAGCCGACGTGCGGGTGCAGCCCGTACCGGACGCCCTCGGCGGCGGCGGCCTCCGCGGCCGCTGCGAGCCCCTCGGCGATCACGAGGTTGCGGTCGGCGTCCGGCGCGAGCCCGACGGCGGGGTGCGCGATGCGGTCGGGGATCAGGTCGGCGGCGATGAAGGCGCTGTCGACACCGAGCTCCAGGTGCGCGTGCGCGTGCCGCCTGATGTCCTCGACAGCCTGGGCATGCCGTTGCCGGTCGTGGAACGGTGCGGAGAAGTACCCCGGCGCCGCGGCGAGCGAATGCTCCGACAGCAGGGCCCCATACTCCGCGGGGGTCATGTCCGCAGGAAGTTCGATGGTGAGATGGGTGAACCCGACCTGGGAGAGGGCGGTCATCGCCTCATGAAGGATGCCGCGGTCGAGGCGGTAGACGCCGTCGCCGAGGATCCACGGCAGCGGGTTGATCGCGGTTCGGTGCTTCAGGGTGGTACTCACGGGGTTCTCCTTGTCGGTCAGTCCGCCACCAGGTCGTTCTGGGTGCCTGTGGGGTAGTCCACGAACGCGAACGCCGACCCGTCGGGCGCCCAGCTGGGGACGTTGATCGTGCCCTGCCCGCCATGCAGCGCCACCAGCGTCGTCGGCGCCTGCCAGGCGTCGACTGACACGAGCCGCAGCTCGACGGGGAGGTCGGCGGGGTGCCCGGTCGTGCCGGGCGGGTAGCTGAGGTACACGGCGACATCGCCGGTGGGCGCGACGTGCGGGAACCAGTTCACCCGCTCGTCGAAGGTGAGCTGCTCCAGCCCGGTCCCGTCCGACCGCACTCGGGCCAGCTGCGCGTGCCCTGGGGCGGTGGAGAACTGTTCGGTGTTGAACACGATCCACTCGCCCTCGGGCGTCCACTCGCACCCGTCCGCCGGGCCCGGGTCGGTGGTGACCGCGACGTCGTCCTGCCCGTCGAGCCCGACGGTATGGATGGTGGCCGACGCCCACCAGTTGTCGCCTTCCGGTTCCAGGCGCACGTAGCCGAGGCGCTGCCCGTCGGGGCTGACGCCGTGCAGGAAGTGCATCCCCCCGTCCTCGACAGTCACTCGGCGAGCCGCCCCGCCGGCGAGGGGGACCTCCCAGATGTGCCAGTCGTTCGCGGATGCGAACACCGTGACGCCATCGGGGGCGAGCACGTGGTCGTTGTTGACGGCGGGCAGGCCCCTCGCATGGATCTGACGTGGCGGGGCGGAACCGTCTGCGGGCAGGAGCCAGAGCTCACCGTCACCGTTGACGAGCAACTGCCCGTCCGCTGTCCAGTTCGGCGCCTCGTAGAGCCGATCGCGGGACTCGAACACGGTACGCACGGTGCGGGTCGCGCGGTCCCAGACGCGGATGCGCGCGGACTGACCAGGCCGCAGCACCCGCTGGGGGGTCTTCTCGTCGCTCACTTGCCGGCCTCCTCGGCGAGGTGAGCCCGGACCCCGGCGACGATGAGGTCATGATCCTCCATCGATGACAGGCCGGACGCGGTCGCGGCGGCGACGACCCCGACCCCGCGGACGCGGATGGGGAACGATCCGCCGGTGACCGCGTAGTCCGCACCCAGCCATCCGATCGCTGCCGGGTTCACACCGGCGGCGGACAGGCGAGCGTCGACCAGGGCGCTGCTGTTCTCCATGCGCAGCACCACCGCGGCCTTGCGGGCGATCCACACGTCCTGGTCAGGGGTGATGCCCGGCAGCGCGGCGCGGAACAGGATCAGACCGGGCCGGCGGATGTCGATGCCGACCTTGTGCCCGGCCTCCTGCGCGATCGCGGTGATGCGGGAGCCGAGCCGCCAGGCGTCGGCGTGGTCGAACGCGTCGAAAGCCAGCTCCTGTTCCTGCTGCTCCAGCGCGGTGATCAGATCCGTCATGGGTGGGCTCTCCCTCGGGTCGCGGATGGTTTCAGGACCCGGCGAGCTGGGCTCGGGCCTGGTCGATGGTGGCGATGATCGAGACAGTCTCCTCCAGCGGGTGCACGGGCGACTCGGTGCGGCCCTCGCCGACGAATCGGGCCAGGGCGGTCGCCTCCCAGGAGAGTGCGTCGAAGCCGCGCAGCCCGGTCGGGTCGCTCCACCGCAGCGTCGGCGAGAAGTGGCCGGCACCGGACAGGCTGAACGACGTCGGCGTGTAGAAGGGGCCGTCGACGCTGAGCGTCGCCTCGGTGCCGGCGATCGCTCCGGTCGTCGGGGTGCGCGTCTGGATGGACGAGTACAGCGTCGACAGCGCACCCCGCTCGTGGGTGAGCACGAGCGTCGAGTACGCGTCCACCCCGGTATCCGTCATCCCACCGACCGCGACAACCTGCGTGGGGGTGCCGAGGACCATCGAGGAGAACTGCACCGGGTAGACGCCCAGATCCAGCAGAGCCCCGCCACCCAGCTCGGGACGGTAGAGCCGGTGCTGCGGATCCGCGGTGATCGCCTGCCCGTGGTCGGCCAGCACCACCCGCACGTCCCCGAACACTCCGTCGGCGAGGAGCTTGCGGATCACCGAGGTCTGCGGCAGGTACCGGCTCCACATCGCCTCCATCACCAGCACGCCGGCAGCCCGCGCGGCCTCCGCGAGGGTGCGCGCCTCCGCCGCGGTGACGGTGATCGGCTTCTCGATGAGCACATGTTTACCCGCCGCGATCGCCGCCAGTCCAACCGCGAGATGCGCGCTCTGCGGGGTCGCCACGTAGACGACATCCACCTCCGGGTGACGCACGAGCTGCTCGGTGGAGCCCAGCACGTACTCGATTCCGTGCTCGGTCGCGAACGCCTGCGCCCGCTCGACCGAGCGCGACGACACCGCCACCAGCCGCTGCGCCGTGTGTGCGCGCAGAGCCTTCGCGAACTCGCCCGCGATCCAACCCGGCCCGACGATGCCCCATCGCAGCGACGGCTCACCGCTCTCGGGAAGGTAGAGGTCCGGGTCGGGCAGATGGGAAGGCAGCATGCCCACGCTCCAATTCACAGCACTATAGAAAAAGCAGTTAGCACGAGCTAACGTAAAGGCAACCTCAGATTAGCACGAGCTAAATCGGTCATGGTTGGCCGCGTCGCTGAGGGTTCCAGCCCGTCTCAAGGAGGCGTCGGTGGCTACAGATCTGCCGGCTCACCCGTCCACGACCCCGATCCCAGCGAAGCCGGTGAGTAACTGGTTTCTCGGCGTTCTCGGGCTCGCGCAGTTCGGGATCTTCGTGGCGATCCTCTCACCAGTGTTCGTCAGCATGCAGCTCAAAGCACAGGAGATGAACCCGGACGACCCCGCATCGGTGATCGGCACGGTCCTGCCCATCGGCGCACTCGGCGCGCTCATCGGCAACCCGGTCTTCGGAGCCCTCAGCGACGCGACGAAGACCAGATGGGGACGGCGCAAGCCGTGGCTCGCCGGCGGCATCATCGCACTTCTCGCCGGCCTGGCGGGGGTATCAGCCAGCACGAGCGTGCTGACGCTGACCCTCGCCTGGCTGGTGTGCCAGCTGGCCTCCAACGCCGCCTCGGCGGCCCTGATCGCGAGCTTCGCCGACAACGTCCCCGAAGCGCAACGAGGACGCGCCTCAAGCGTGTTCGCACTCGCTCAGAACGTGTCGATCCTCGCGGGCAGTTACGGCGCCGTCCTGCTCGTCCACAACCTGCCGGTCCTGTTCATCGTCCCCGGCATCATCGGTGTCGTCTGTGTCGCCGTCTACGTACTCGTCTCGCCGGATCGCATCCCCGAAACACCGCCCCGCCCGTTCTCGTTCGCGCGGATCATCGGCACATTTTGGACGAACCCAATCAAGCACCCCGACTTCGGGCTCGCGTGGTGGTCGAGGTTCCTGATCATCTTCGCCTCGATGCTGTTCGGCACCTACCGGCTTCTCTACATGCAGGGTCACCTCGGCCTCAAGGCGGAGGAGGCCGTCCCCGCGGTCGCGAACGGCGTGCTCTTCTACACGATCGCGCTCATGATCGGCACCGCCGTCTCCGGGTGGCTCTCGGACAGGCTGCGCCACCGGAAGATCTTCGTCGCCGGCTCCACCCTCGTGTTCGGCGTCGGCCTGGTCATGCTCGCCCTCGTGGACAGCGTCGGCGGGTTCTACCTGGCCGAGGTGGTCATGGGCCTCGCGTTCGGCATCTACGCCGCCGTCGACACCGCCCTCGTCGTCGATGTCCTTCCCGACGCCGACAATCCCGGCAAGGATCTCGGCGTCATCAACATCGCCAACTCCCTGCCGCAATCCCTCGCGCCCGCATGCGGGCTCTTCCTGCTCGGCATCGGCGGCGGCGACAACTACCCGGCGCTCCTGTGGGGCGCCGGGATCGTGTCGCTCGTCGGCGCGCTCGTCGTCATCCCCATCCGAGGCGTCCGCTAGCCGGCCGACCTGTACGCCCTGGGCCGGCCCGTGAATGCGCGCGGGCGTTCACGGGCCGGTCCGGGCCCTGCCCGTCGACTCCCGAACCACCAACCTCGTCGGCGTCGCGCTGACACGGCGCGGCCTGTCATGACCCTCCAGCCGATCCAGCACCGACGACAACGTCGCCTCGACCGTCGCCTCGACATCCTGATGCACGGACGTCAGCTGGTGATACGACAGCGATGCCACATAGCTGTCATCAAAACCGACTACCGAGATCTCGCCCGGCACATCGACGTTCGCCCGCGCGAACACCGCCAGCACACCTGCCGCACACTGGTCACCGCAGCACACCACAGCCGTCGGCCGGTGGCTTCGTCCCAGGATGTGCCGCGCGGCGGTGGCACCGTCTTCCTCGGAGAAGTCGCTCTCGAGCACCTCGGCGTGCTCCGCGAGCCCGACCGCGGCCATCGCACTCCGGTACGCCTCCGCACGAACACGGCCGACAATTCCACCTCGTCCGCCGACATAGGTGATCTCACGATGCCCGAGCTCCACGAGGTGCTCGACCGCCAGGCGAAGCCCCTCGATCTCATCGACATGGACGTTGTCGGCATCGGGCTCGTCCACCCATTCCCCGAGCCACACCACGGGCACAAGCTCGCGCGCATCCGCGAAGGCGCGCGAGGCCGGATCCGGATTGAACGCGACCAGCGCCTCGACCCGCTCCTCCATCAGCTCCGCGACCACCACGTCGGTCGGCCGATCCGACGTCGCCGGGCCCAGCACCAGCCCGAATCCGCGTTCCGCGGCACGAACGAACAAGCGCTCGACGAAGCGCACCTGGAACGGATTGCGCATCCAGAAAAGCGCACCGATCAGTCGCGTACGGTTCTGGCGCAGCAGCCGCGCCGACGCATTCGGCCGGTAGCCGAGCTCGTCAGCCGCGGCCAGGATCCGTTCTCTCGACTCTTCGCTCGGCCCCGGAACGCCCCTCAAAACGAGCGAGACCAACTGACGCGAAACCCCCAGATGGTCCGCGACATCTTTCATCGTCGGGAGCCGGCCTGTGCCCCTGCCCGCTCGACGTTTTTGCGCGCCACCCACACCGGTCGCCATAGCCCCAGTCTTGCACGTGCCAACTCGGCCGAGAGCGATCACAGCCTCGGGACGAGACCGGCCCGAATCCGGGCGCTCCGTCAAGGTTTCGGCGTTCCGTAAGGGTCGTGCGGCGTGTCGGCGTAGGCCCACTGATGATCACGGGCGTGCCGGCAGGCCACCTCCACGTCCCCGGCGCGCATGACGTCCAGCAACTCGCGGTGCTCGTCGGCGACCCGCTCGAGTTTCGGGCCGGTGACCATGAGAGCGATGGCGGTGCGCGCCTCGATCTGCAGCGCCTCCCAGGCACGGGTCAGCAGCACGTTGCCGCCGGCCTGCACGACGTGCCGGTGAAAGCGCGCGCTGGCCAGGCCGATGCCATGCACGTCGCTGTCGCGGGCACAGCGGTACATCTCTTCGACCGCCTCCCCCAGCCGGTCGAAGGGGAGGGTTCCGGCCAGCATGGCGAGCCGCGTCGCGGTCTCCTCGAGGGCCGCCCGTACGATGTACGCCTCGCGGATCGTCTGCTCGGCGAAGGGAAGCACCCGGCTGCCGTGACGAGGTCGGCCGTCGATGAGGCCGAGGCCCTCAAGCTGCCGAAGCGCCTCCCGGACCGGGGCCTGACTCGTTCCGAACTCAATGGCGATCTTCGTCTCGATGAGCCGGTCGCCCTCGCCGAGCTCGCCGGAGACGATCCGTTGCAGCAGACCGTCGCGGATCTGCCGGCTCAGCGTCGGTCGCGCGGAGCGTGGGCTCCCCGTGGGTTCCGACAACGAACCTCCTGACGTAGAGGGCCCTTGACTCTTCGATCATGCCACGTAAGTTAATTATCGATATCGATAACTGGAGTGCACATGCTGACCTCCGTTCAGACACCCGAGAGTCCCGAAGCGGCTCGTGCGGCGCTTCGGGCCGGGGCCGTGCCCCTCGGCGGCGGCACCTACCTGCTGGCCCGCCTGGACGAACAGGCCGGCCGCGACCTGCGGCTGGTCAGCCTGCGCAGGGCGGGACTGTCCGGCATCGACGTCGAAGGCGACACGGTGACCCTGGGCGCGGCCACCACTCTCGCCGACATCGAGGACGACGATCGGCTGAGCTACCTGTCCGGCTGTGTGCGGTCGATCGCCGCACCGCAGGTCCGCAGCCTCGCCACCGTGGCCGGCAACCTTTTCGTGCCGCAACCGTACGGCGACCTGGCGGCGGCTCTCCTGGCCCTGGACGCGGAGCTGGACGTGCTCGGCGCCGACGGCGCCCGCCGCGAGCCGCTCGAGCGGGTCGTCACCGGCGGCCTGCGGGCGGGCGACCTGGTGACCCGCGTCCGGTTCACCGCTCCGGCCAAGGACGCGTTCCGGTTCTACAAGGCGAGCCGGCGGCGGCTCAACTCGGGATCCATCGTGACGGTGGCGGCCCGGATCACGGTCGAGGACGGCCTGGTCGGCGACATCCGTCTCGTGCTCGGCGGCCTGGCGCGGCGCCTGGTACGCGCGGCCGGCGCCGAGCGCGTTCTGCTGGGCGCGCCGCTGAACGCCCAGGTCGTCGCCCAGGCAGCCGGAGCCGACGTCATCGAGCCGTTCGACGACGCCTACGCCTCCGCCTGGTACCGCGCTCGGGTCTACCCCGTCCACCTGCGTCGCGCCCTGCTGGGGGCCTGAAAGGGGATCGCATGCCCTCGACAATCGTCACGCTCAAGGTGAACGGCACCGAGCGGGAGCTGATCGCCCGGCCGTCGACGACGCTGCTCAGCGCGCTGCGCGACACATTGGGACTGATGGGGGCCAAGCGCGGCTGCGCGCAAGGAGGCTGCGGCAGCTGCACGGTGCTGCTGGACGGCCGGCCCGTGGTCTCGTGCCTGATCCCCGTCGTGACGATCGACGGCTCTGCCGTGGAGACGATCGAGGGCCTGGCCGAGGGCGACCGGCTCGACGACGTACAGCAGGCGTTCGTCGACCTCTTCGCGACGCAATGCGGGTTCTGCACCCCTGGGATGATCATGTCCGCCACGGCCCTGCTCAACCGGAGGCCGGATCCGACCCGCCAGGAGGTCACCGAGGCGATCTGCGGGAACGTCTGCCGCTGCACGGGATACGAGCCGATCATCGCCGCCGTCCTCGCCGCCGCGCGACGCCGTCGCGGCGCCCCGCTCACGAACGCGGAGGCCGAAGTCTGATGGCACGCCTCACCCCGATCGACACCGCGTACTTCAAGGGCGGACGTACGGACGACTTCGCCGTCATCGGCACCGCCGTCCCGCGCTCGGACGCCCGCGCTCACGTCACCGGCCGCACGGTCTTCTTCGAGGACATGACGTTGCCGGAGATGACGCACGTCAAGATCCACCGGTCCACGCGACACCACGCCCTCATCAACCGGGTCGACGTCTCCGGCGCCCTCGCGGTCCCGGGCGTGCTCCGGGTCATCACCCACCAAGACGTGCCGAACAACTGGTACACCGTGCTGCGCCTGATCGGCGTGGGACCTGACGACGAGCCGGTGCTGGCCGAGGATCGGGTCCTCTACCGCGGCGAGCCGATCGTCGCCGTCGTCGCCGAGACCGAGGACGCCGCCCGCGAGGGCGCGGCCCGGGTCACGGTCGACTACACCGACCTGCCCGCCGTCCTCGACGTCGAGGAGGCGCTGGCCGACGGCGCCCCGATCATCAAACAGGCGGGCACCAACCACTTCGTGTACGAGGGACATCACTGCCGCCGGATCCGCTTCGGCGACGTCGAGCGAGGCTTCGCCGAGGCGGACCGCATCATCGAGGGCCGCTACAGCTCCTCCCCCATCGAACACGCGCCGACCGAGCCGACCGGCTGCATCGTCGTCCCCCAGGGCGACGGCCGGCTGCGCATCCACACCAACACCCAGGCCGCCTTCTTCACCCTCGACAACACCGCGCTCATTCTCGGCGTCCCGCCCACCAGCCTGCGCGTCGTCGGGGGCACCGTGGGAGGCGGCTTCGGCGGCAAGGTCGACGTCATCGTCGAGCCACTCGCGTGCGTCGCCGCCATGCTCACCGGCCGGCCGGCCAAGTACGTCTACAGCCGCGCCGAGGAGATGCAGGTGTCCTCCCCCCGCGCGGCCGAGCGCATCTCCATCAAGGACGGCGTCATGGACGACGGCCGGATCGTCGCCCGCAAGATCACGCTCTACGTGGACGCGGGCGCGTACTCCCGGCACAGTCCGTACGGCACCACGAAGGCGGCGGCGCACATGCCCGGCCCGTACACGATCCCTAATGTCCATGTCGACGCCTACTGCGTCTACACCAACCGCACGCCGTCCAGCGCCATGCGCGGGTTCGGCGTCACGATCGGCGACTTCGCGCTGGAGTCGCACATGGACCGCATCGCCCGGGAGCTGAACCTGGACCCGCTGCGGCTCCGGCTCAAGAACGCCTACCGGGACGGCGACATGAAAGCTCATCGCAAGATCGCGTCCGGCACGGCGCTGGTCGAGGTGATCCAGAGCGCCGCCGACCTGGTGGGGCACGACCTTCCGCCGGAGTACCGGGCGATGTCCTCGACCGAGCGACCGGAGGGCTGAGCGATGGCGTTACGGCACGGGCGCGGATACGCGGCGGTCAACTATCCGACCGGCATGAACCTCGGCGGCGACCCGTCGCAGGCACTCGTCCACGCCACCACGATGGGCGGATTCGTCGTCACGCTCTCCTCGGTGGATCTCGGCCAGGGACTGCGGACGGTCATCGCCCAATGCGCCGCCGAGACACTCGGCATCCCGATCGAGAACATCATCGTCGACACCGCCGACACCGACACCGGCCCGCACTGCATGGGAACGTTCGCCAGCCGCGGCACCCACCGCGTCGGCAACGCCGTGATCATGGCGGCGCGCGAGGCCAGGGAGGTCATGCTCCAGGTCGCCGCCGACGAACTGGAGGTCGACGCGGAGGACCTGGAGACCGACGGCACGGGCTTCGTCCGCCTCAAGGGATCGTCGGAAAAGAAGATCCACATCAGCGAGGTCGCGCTCGCCGCGCACTTCCGGCAGGGCCGGACCATCTCCGGCCGGGGCATCTACCTCAAGGAGCCGAGCTCCCCGGTGCCGGAGACCGGCGAGATGGACCCGGACTCCTGCCAGGCGCACGCGTGCACGGTGGCCGAGGTGGCGGTCGACGACGAGACCGGCGTGATCGAGGTGCTGCGGCTCTACAACACCTACGAGATCGGCCGGGCGCTCAACCCGGCCCTCGCGACGCAGCAGGTCGAGGGCGGTGCCTGGATGGGCCTGTCGCACGCGTTGTTCGAATCGACCGAACCGTACTATCCGCACTCGCGCGAGCACGGCCCGGTCGATTTCACGGAATACCTGATGCCGGGGCCGGCCGACATCCCGGCGCAGACGAGCCTGTTCCTCGAACGGCCCGCAGACAACGGGCCGTTCGGGGCCAAGGGGATCGGCGAGATGACGGCGAACGCGCCGATCCCCGCGATCGCCAACGCCGTGTACGACGCGATCGGCGTACGGCTGACGAGCATGCCCTTCACCCCCGAGAAGGTGCTGCGCGGACTCGACGAGCTGCGGGCCGGCCGTGCTGGTTGATCAGGACGCTCTGGACCGGCGGCTGGGCGCGGAGGGCTACCTCGCCGACGAGGGTCTGCTCACCGCCCTCCACCTGGCAGGCACGCTAGGGCTCCCTCTGCTGCTGGAGGGCGAGCCGGGGGTCGGCAAGACCGAGGTCGCGAACGTCCTGGCCCGGATCCTCGGCCGCGAGCTGATCCGGCTGCAGTGCTACGAAGGACTGGACGCCTCCCAGGCCCTGTACGAGTGGGACTACCCCAAACAGTTGCTGTCCCTGCGGGCCGCCGAGGTGGAGGGGCGCGGCGTCGGCGACCTGTACCGCGAGGAGTTCCTGCTGCAGCGCCCGTTACTGCGGTCGCTGCGGGCGGCGTCCGGCGCGGTGCTGCTGATCGACGAGATCGACCGGGCGGACAGTGAGTTCGAGGCCTTCCTGCTGGAGTTCCTCGGCGACTTCCAGATCACCATCCCGGAGATCGGCACCATCACGGCGGAGAGCGTCCCGTTCGTCGTCCTCACCTCGAACCGGACCCGCGAACTGCACGACGCGCTCAAGCGCCGGTGCCTCTACCACTGGATCCCCTTTCCCGACGCCGAACGGGAGCGAGCGATCATCCGGGCGCAGGCGCCGGGCCTGGACGAGAGGAGCGCGGCCCGCCTCGTGGCCGCGGTGCACCGCATCCGCGGACTGGCTCTGCTGAAACGCCCGGGCATCGCCGAGTCGGTCTCCTGGGCCCGCGGCGTGCAGACGCTGACCCGCGAGGGTTCAAGCTGGCTGGAGGCGATGCGCCGGTCCGCGGGGCTGCTCGTCAAGCACGAGGAGGACCTCGCGCTCCTCGGCCGCCACACCGCGGAGGTGTTCGGTGACTGAGCAGTCCCTCCTTGTACGCATCGGCGATCATGTGCACGGGTTCCTGCGGGACCTGCACGATCGGGGCCTGCCCGTACCGGTGCCCAAGCAGCGGGTCTTCCTTCAGGCGATCGAGGCCGTCGGCCCGCGCGACGCCATGCACCTCTACTGGATCGGGGTGGCCACGCTCACCACCTCCCACGAAGACCTGGAGGTGTACTCCCCCACGTTCGAGCACTGGTTCGGGGAGGTTACGGCACGGCGCATCCCCGATGAGGAGTCCCCCGACGACGAGGCCCCCGCGTCGGGCGGGAAGGGGGACGAGGCTCCTCTCACGGCGATGTTCGGCGGGGAGGCGGGCCTGAAGGCCGGCTCCTCGGAGCGCGAGAGACGCCCGGTGTTCGGCCCGGCGAGCGAGGACGACCGGGCAGTGCTCTCGCTGCTGCGGCGGGAACTACCCGCAGCGGTGCCGACGATCCGGTCGCGACGCCGGCGGCCCGCCCGGCGAGGTCCGTGGATCGACGTCGCCAGGATCTGCCGTGAGTCCAGGCGCAGCCACGGGGAGATCGTGACGTTGCGCCGGCGCAACCGTCCGCGGCGGCAGCGCCGGGTGCTGCTGCTCATCGACGTGTCCGGGTCGATGAAGCAGCACAGCGCCCACTACCTCCGCTTCGCCCACGCCGTGGTCGGCCGGCTCGATCGGGTCGAGGTGTTCACCTTCGGCACCCGGCTGACCCGCGTCACCGAGCTACTGCGCGCACGGCAGGTCGACGCGGCCGTCGGCTCGTTGAGCGACGTCGTCCTGGACGCCGAGGGCGGGACGCGGATCGGCGCCTCGCTCCAGGAGTTCCTCGCCAACGCCCGGCATGTCACCGTGGCGCGCGGCGCCCTGACAATCGTGCTCTCCGACGGCCTGGAACGCGGCGACTGCCGGCCCATGCAGGCGGCCGTACGACGGTTGTCGCTGCTGAGCCACCGGTTGCTGTGGTGGTCGCCGCTCGCCTGCGACCCGGCGTACCGGCCGGTCACCCGCGGTATGTCGGCCGTGCTCGGCAGCGTGGACGCGCTCGCGGGCGTGCGCGACCTGCGTACGGCGTACGAGCAGGTACAGACCTTGACCAGGGAGTGATCGTCATGCCGGAGGCGACCCGCTACTCGGGCGACATCGTCGACTCGCACCACCACATCTGGCGGGCCGGGGACCTGCCCTGGCTGTCCGGACCGATGGTGCCGCGGATCTTCGGCCCGTACGAGCCGATCAGGCGGGACTACCTGATCGAGGAGTACATCGCCGACGCCACGGCTTCAGGCATCCGCGAGTCGGTCTACGTGCAGACGAACTGGCCGCTCGACCGGGTTGTGGACGAGGTGCGCTGGCTTCACGAGGTTCATCAGGAGACGGGCCGGCCGATGGCCGTCATCGGAGCGGCCGACATGTTCGACGAGAGCGCTCCGGACACCATGCGACGACAGGCCGCGCTCACGCCGCTGATCCGGGGGATCCGTCAGCAACTGCACTGGCACGAGCGCCCGGAGTTCCGGTTCGCCAGTGCGCCCGACTGTATGAAGGATCCGGTCTTCCGTAAGAACATCGGCGCGCTCGCCGACCACGGCTGGCTGTTCGAGCTGCAGGTCTTTCCCGAACAGATGCCGGATGCGGCCGAGCTGGCGGCGGCCTTCCCCGACGTCACCTTCGTCCTCGTGCACGCGGGCATGCTCATCGGGCTCGAATACCTCGAATCGTGGCGGGCCGGGATGGCCACGCTGGCCGAGCGGCAGAACATCGTCGTCAAGCTCACCGGGCAGGGCACCTTCGTCCACCGGCTGGATCCCGACCTCATCTCCTTCGTCGCGGACGAGGTGATCGGCTGGTTCGGCGCCGGCCGAGCCATGTTCGGCACCAACTTCCCGGTCGAGAAGATCTGGACCACGATGCCGCAGTTGGTCGGCGCGTGGAAGGACGTACTGGCCCACCTCTCGCTCGCCGACCAACGCGACATCTTCGCCGACAACGCACGACGGGTGTACGGGCTGGAGGGGTGACCTGGAACTGCTGGGACTCGGGCCGCGGGGCCCGGAGGGCTTGGACCGGATTGACGCTAAAAGGAGTATCTCGGCATGGCACTGTTCGTCCTGACCTACGGCTACAACGACACCCCGCTGAGGGCGGAGCGCCGCGAGGACCATCTCGCACACCTGAACAAGCTCTTCGAGCAGGGCAGCCTCGTCGCGGCCGGCCCGTACACGGACCTGACGGCCGGCATGATCGTCCTACAGGCCGAGGACGAGACCGCGGCGCAGGCGCTCGTCGATCAGGACCCGTACACACAGCTACAGGTCACCAAGGATCGCCGGCTGCGCGAGTGGCGCGTGACGGTCGGCTCGCTCAGCTCCGGCTAGAGTTCACCCCCCGTGGAGTGGCAGTCCTACCGGTGGTCGGGGGCGGTGGCGTAGCGTGCGGCGACCTCGGCCGCCTTGCGGGCCAGGGCCTGGCGGAGCTCGGCCGGGGCGAGGACTTCGGCGTCGGTGCCGAAGGCCAGGAGGACCTCGGCTGCGGCCACGGAGCGGAAGCGCAGGTCAATGTGCACCCGCTCCGGCTGGCTGTCGAGGTCGAGGGGTGGAGGCCCGGCCAGGTCGGCCTCGTGGATACGCAGGAATTTGGGCAGGATGTCCCGGTGGACGCTGACCGTGACGGGTAGCGGGGCGGGGATGTCGTCGATGTGGCGGCGCAGGCCGTCCCAAACGTCGGCTAGTTCGAGGCCGTCGCGGCGGCGTACGGGCTCGTCCAGGATGGCGGCGGACAGGGCCCGGTCGGTACGGAAGAGCGCGGGCTCGCCGCGGTGGTCGGCGACGAGGTACCAGACGCCGGCCTTGTTGACCAGGCCGTACGGGTCGAGGGTGTAGGAGCGGACGCGGTTGTCGCGGCCGTGCCGGTAGCGCAGGCGCAGCCGCCGGTCGTTGAAGACGGCCTGCTGGAGCACGGCCAGGTCGACGGCGGGGCCGGTGCCGGGGCGTGCCGGTGCGCCGCGCCAGCGCACGGGGTCGATGAGGATGCGGCGGCTGGCCAGGTCGGCGTCGGGCCGGTGCGGGGCGGGCAGGGCGGCCATCAGCTTGCGCAGCGCGGAGCCGAGGGCCTGGCCCAGCCCCAGCTCGGCGTGCGCCTGGCCGGACAGCAGCACGAACAGGGCGCGGGCCTCGTCGGTGGTCATGCCGGTGACGTTGGTGCGGTAGCCGGGCAGCAGGGCGATGCCGCCGTGGGGGCCGCGCACGGTGTAGACGGGCACGCCGCCGGCCGACAACGCCTCGATGTCGCGCATGACGGTGCGGACCGACACCTCCAGCCGCGCGGCCAGGTCACTGGCGGGCAACTGGCCGTGGGTCTGGAGCAGCAGCATGATCGACAGCAGGCGCTCGGATCTCATGCCATCAAAATTACCCAGGTATATGACAGCACCTGACATATACCTCGGTGAAGCTGCAGGCAGACGGGCCGCCTACAGGGGGCGGCTCCGAGCGTCCCCGTTTCGGCGGGGACACATGCACTGCGAAAGGAACTGCGCTGTGACCGCAACGAACGCGCTCGCCCAGAAGATCGCCGAGGACTTCGTCCGCGCGTGGACCAGCAAGGACGTCGACAAGGCCCTGAGCCTGCTCGCCGACGACGTCGTGTGCGAGGCCCCGACCGGCACGTTCGAGGGAGTGGAGGGCTACCGCGGCTTCGTCGAGCCGTTCGCGAACTCGCTCGTCGGCGCCACCGTCATCGACGTCCTGGGCGACGACACGAACGCGGCGACCGTCTACACCGTCGACACGCCGTTGCTGAAGGACTTCCGCGGCATCGACTACCTCACCGTCGAGAACGGCAAGATCACCCGCGTGATGAGCGTCTTCGACCTGCTCCCGATGGTTCGAGCCAGGGGCGACCTCCAGCACTGACCCGGCCCTGCGCCGGCGGGCCCGCATAGCAACAGCCTCGGTCAGGAGGCGCGGGCCTGCCAGGTGCTCGCCGGTCGTCGCGCCGGGCTTGTCCATGCGCCCGACGTGGCCGCTATCACCAT
Source organism: Nonomuraea sp. NPDC005650 (assembly GCF_040605375.1). NCBI lineage: Bacteria > Bacillati > Actinomycetota > Actinomycetes > Streptosporangiales > Streptosporangiaceae > Nonomuraea > Nonomuraea sp. NPDC005650. The sequence goes on along the minus strand of NZ_JBEXCR010000067.1, from coordinate 1,518 downwards.
GCATCATTCCAGACGAAAGCCATCTCACTATGATCACCATCACCGCGGCCACCGGCCGCCTCGGCCGTATCGTCATCGCAGAACTGCTGGAACGCGGTGTGCCGGCCGACGAGATCGTCGCCGCCGTACGCAACCCTGAGAACGCGGCTGACCTGGCCGAGCGCGGCGTGCAGGTCCGGCACGCCGACTATGACCAACCAGAGACGCTCGAAGCGGCCTTCGCCGACGCCGGCAAGCTCCTGCTGATTCCCTCCGCCCTCTACGGCCTGCGCTTCCCCCAGATGACGAACGCGGTGCGGGCCGCCGTCGCCGCCCGCGTCCCGCTGGTCGCCTACGCCGGCTTCGTCAACTCCGCCACCAGTACGCTGCGGCTGGCTGATGAGCACAAGCAGGTCGAGGCGAGCATCCGCGAGTCCGGTCTGCCGTACGTCTTCCTGCGCAACGGCGCCTACACCGAGCTGTACTGCGGGGAACTCGGGGACCTCGCCCCGGCGCTGGAGTTCGGCGTGCTGCTCGGCTCGGGCGGCAACGGCAAGATCTCCGGCGCCACCCGGCCCGACCTCGCGGCGGCCGCGGCAGCCGTCCTGACCGGCGACGGCCCGGTGAACACGGCCTACGAACTCGGGGGTGAGGCGTTCACCTTGACGGAGCTGGCCGCCGAGATCTCCGCCCAGTCCGGAAAGCCGCTCGTCTACCAGGACCTGCCGGTCGAGGAGTACGCCCGGGCGCTCGCCGGCCGGGGCGTGCCCAAGCCGTTCGCCGACCTGCTGGCCGACACCAGCTTCGCCATCAGCCGCGGTGACTGGTACACCGACAGCACCGACCTGCAGCAGCTCATCGGCCGCCCGCCCACCCCGCTCGCGAACGTCGTCACCGCCGCGCTCAAGGCCCTCTAAAAGGCGGGACCGCGCCCGATCAACCCTCAGGAGCATTTTTCACATGCGTAGGATTCAATACCACTACTACGGCGGCCCGGAGAGCATGCAGCTCGAAGAGTTCGAGCTGTCCTCGCCCCAGGCCGGTGAGGTAGCCGTCACGGTCAGGGCGGCTTCGGTGAACCCGATCGACTGGAAGCTTCGCCAGGGCCAGTTGAAGATGTTGACCGGCCGGTCCTTCCCTCGCGGGATGGGCTCGGACTTCGCCGGCGTGGTCCGCGCGGTCGGCCCGGGCGTCACGCTGTTCAAGTCGGGAGATGAGGTCTTCGGCATCGCGCGGCTGAAGGAGAGCGGCGCCTACGCAGAAGCGGTCGTCACCCGTGAGTCCTACCTCGCACACAAACCGGCCGAGCTGCTGTACGAGCAGGCGGCCGCTCTCGCGACCGCGGCCTTCATGGCCTGGGACGGGCTGGTCGAACGCGCCCGGCTCCGTCGCGGCCGGCGCGTCTTCGTCGGGTGCCACCGGAATACGGCAGAAACGGGCCGCGGCGGCGTAGCCGCTGTTCAGCGTCGAGCCAGCGCCTCGTACGCGGTGGAGCGACCGATCTTGAGCGTGCGGGCAGCCTCGGTGATCGAAACGCCG
>NZ_JBEXCR010000066.1:0-61997 GCF_040605375.1 Nonomuraea sp. NPDC005650 | reverse complement strand
CGTCCGCCGACAGGTGGATCTTGGTGGTGAAGCCGCCGCGGGAACGGCCTAAGCACTCCCCAGTCTGACCACCTCCGCCAGCCGGGCGGCCAGCGTGGCCAGCACCGGATCGCCCCGGTTTGTCCCGGCGGCGTCCCCCTTTTTCCCCCTCGGTGTGGGAGGCGGCGGGGGTGGTGTGCGAGGTGCGCCGGCCGCGTGCTGGTGCGCCCGGACGGTGGTGGAGTCCGCGGCGATGTCCCAGTCCACCCGCCCCTCGGCGTCCTGCCCGCGCAGCCGGCATGCGAGCCCTTGGATACACCGGCGGACTCACGCCCGCACAATGGCTCGAAGGACCGAACACCACGGTCTTCGACAACATGCGCAAACTCCCAGGACTGCTCGCAGGAGCCTGACTGACCATGGCCTCGCGCGTTGTGACCCGCATCACATACCTAACCGCGAATCGCAACACGCCCCTGCCTCAGGGCGTTGCAGCGGGGTGTCACAACTTCGACAGGTCAATCGCCACGCGAACTCATCTGAACACGGACAGTGCGCGGACAAGCCACTGCGCGCTGACGCACCTGGCCGCCGCCGGCCGCACCTCGCCCGAATTGCAGGCCCAGAGCCGCCACCAGCACCTGGCCAGCCTCGGCCGGTACGTGCGCCTGGGCGAGGAGACCTCCGCCCGCATCACCGCCGAGCACGACCCCGCAGCCCGCCGCCGGACCCGCTGACCAGGACTAACGCCTCTCGCGTGTACTTGGTCGCAGCGTCGTTAACGACAGGCCAACTCACCGCCCTGTTCCCCATCCGCGAGCGCATCCTAGGCCCCGACGATCCGAGCACCCTCGCCACCCAGCACGCCCTTGTCCGCTGGACGGAGGAAGCGGATGGCATAGGTAGTGGTGAGTAGGTCGAATAGAACGGGAGCATGGGCCCGAAATCGTTATCTGGCGACGACTGCCGCAGCGCCCCGAAGACCCGTGGATCTTCGATAGTTCTACCCGTTCAGCAACCTCCGGTGGCCGATTGTTGCATCTGCCAAAGGCCGAGTTCAGCGGCGGCGGGCGACCGGGTCGCGGGCTTGTTGCCAGCGGGCCAGAGCCTCGGGGGAGACGCGGGCATAGCGGGCCAGCGAGGCGACCGAGGTGCGGCCGGAGTCGGCCAGCAAGGTGGAGGTGTTCGCGCCGTCTTCGGCGGCGTGCGTCAGCGCGGAGTGGCGCAGCTGGTGCAGAGTCCACGGCCCGCCGGGCAGGTCGGCGGTGGCCTGCTCGAACAGTTCGGCGGCGCGGCGGGAGGAGAGCCGGGCCCGGCCGGAGTCGGGGTCGACGTCGGGCGACGGCAGCGGGACGCGGGCGCGCCGGTCGGTGAGGAAGACCGGCCCGGCGCGGCGGCCGCCGAGCAGGCGGGGCAGGAGGCGGGCGGTGGGCGTCTGCCAGACGATGACGTCGACCGCGCCGCCCTTGCGCCGGACTTTGGCGCGGCGGTTGCGCTGGTCGAGGTCGTCGATGTCGAGGGCCAGGACCTCGTCGGCCCTGGCCGCACTCTCGTACAGCAGGCGGAACAGGGTGCGCTCGCGCAGTCTCAGGTTCTGCCGGGTGAGCAGGGCCTCGATGTGGGCGCGGTCGAGGGCCTTGATGCGGTCCGGGGTGCGGGCACGGCGGCGGATGCAGCGCAGCGGGTCGCCGGTCAGCCAGCCTTGGTCGTGCCACCAGTCGCGGGCGGAGCCGAGCGCGTCGCGGCGGGCGTTGAAGGTGGCTGCGGCCCGCCTTTCCCAGCAGGCGGTGAACCAGGCGGCGAGACGGTCGGCGCCGGCCTCGCTCTCCAGCTCGGCCAGCGGCGCCTGCGCGCCGAGCTCGCGGGCCAGGGCGCGCAGCGCGATCGCGTACGCCCTCTTGGTGTTGCGGTTGCCGATGGTGGCCAGGAACGCCTCGACCGCAGCACCGAGGTCCAGCAGCTCCGGTCGCGGGCTCAGCCGGCGGACCGTCCCCATCGCACCCCTCCGAACCGCTATCGCAGATAAGCACCCCGAGTCACCCGCTCCGGCGCGCGAGTGTGCCGGGCGGCGCCCGAGGTAGGCCGTGCCGTCGCCGGCGGCCGGAAGCACGCTGTCGCAGATAATGACTCACTATCTGCGACAGCGAACCGCTCCTGCCGATCTCCTCCCCCGGCCTGCTGGCCCAGATCCCAGTCACCGTCCTACGACCTTCCAAGATCGCTACATATGCTCTCGATTCTGGTCGGCCGGCTTTCCGCTTTAGGTCTCGGTTGCTCTTGGACGGTGCCGTTGGATTCGGACTGGAATACCCCTGCTATCGACGGAGGAGAAGGCGTAGCAGGCGCCAGGCGCGGGTGCGGCGAGTCTGGTCGCCAGAGAACAGGTAGACGCCGCCGAGGGCGATGAGCACGGCCGTGATAGCGAGGCCGGCAAGGCTGAGTTGAGGCAACATCGGCGAGTGTCCCCTTTCGGGTTTGTGGGGGAGCGCCTGGGTGCTGAGCCAGTCATGTGCGCAAGACACGTCCGGCCGGGCACCACAGCGGCACGACCGCCTGATGTGGCGGTGTGCTCACTACTGTGCGACCCGCCAGAAGTGGGCTGGAACGAGCACGAACGAACTCTGACGTGCATCGACGAAACCTTCCATGTCATGACACCTGTAGACGGTGGTTGACGGAGATGAACGGCCGCGGGTGAGTTGCCACAAATGGGTTTTACAGTCGCTTACAGCCTGGGATGCTCAGGGTCACTATGAGCGAGTCCGTCAGCACGCCCGACGATGGCGGGGCCCTGGCTGTCTTGCGGGAGCGGCTGCAGCAGCTGCATGCCTACGCTGGGGAGCCGAGCACCCGGCAGACCGCCAGGGATACCGGCGGGCAGATCAGCCATGCCACCGTGCATTCGGTTCTGCTCTGCCGGAGGCGACCGGCCTGGCGGCAGTTTGAGTTGGTCGTGACTGCGTGGGGCGGTGATGTCGAGGAGTTTCGCCAGCTGTGGCTGGCCGCTCGGCTCCGTCCACCGCGCAAGCCTGAGGTGTCCTCGGATACGGCGATGAAACCGGAAGGCGTCGAGGCCTCCACGCCTCAGCTCGGACTCGCCGGCCAACCAACCGACGTGGTACAGGCGCGAGAGCTCCTTTCCGCACTGCTGCCGATCGTTGAGCAGATGGATGGTTCCGAGCACCCCAACGCCTTGAACACCCGATACAGCCTCGCGGAGTGGATCGGGCGGGCGGGGGACGCGGCAGCGGCCCGCGACGCCTACGCCGCCCTGCTGCCCATACGCGAGCGCGTCCTCGGCCCTGAACACCCCGGCACCCTGGCCACCCGACGCAACTTCGCCGACTGGACCGGGCATGCAGGGGCTGCGGCAGCGGCCCGCGCCAAGCTTGTCGGGTTGCTGCCCGTCCAGGAGCGCGTCCTCGGCCCCGAACACCCCGACACCCTGGCCACCCGGCACAACCTCGCCCGCTGGACTGGGCGGGCGGGGGACGCGGCAGCGGCCCGCGACGCCTATGCCGCCCTGCTATCCATACGCGAGCACGTCCTCGGCCCCGAGCACCCCGACACCCTGGCAACCTGGCACGCCCTCGCCGAGTGGACCGGGCAGGAAGGGGCTGCGGCATCGGCACGCGATGCCTACGCCGCCCTGCTGCTCATCAGCGAGCGTGTGCTGGGTCCGCAGCACCCCGACACCCTGGCCACCCGATACAACCTCGCCCACTGGACCGGGCAGTCTGGTGACGCGGCAACGGCCCACGCCGAGCTGGACGCCCTACTCCCCATCTACAAGGGCGTGCTGGGCCCCGAGCATCCCAACACCCGAACCATTCGGCGCGCCCTCGCCATCTGGATGAAGAAGTCGCGGAAACAGTTGGGCAGCGAAGGAAGCTGAATCGAGGCGCACCCGAACCTGGGCCAGGTCAGCATCAAATCCTTCCAGCGATCCAACCCGCCGCCTCCTCGCCCAAACGCCTTTCACAAGTAGCCGTAACACCTTCGCGACCGTCCCGCAAACGACCATTTTCGGGACGACACAACTCGCGGCCTTGCTCCCTATCCGCGAACGCGTCCTGGGCTCCACCCACCCCGGCACCCTGACCGCCCGGCACAACCTCGCCCGCTTCACGGGGGAGGCGGGAAATGCGCAGACCAGCACGCCGAATGACTGACCCGCCAGGAGGCCTGACGCACGCGCAACCACGTCAACAGGGATGCTGGCTAAAGCCGTCACCGGCACGCGCCGCTTCCCTCTGATCAGACGGCAACGCATCGGTATAGTCCGGTTCCATCACTTCCCCGAAAGTCCCGAAACACACCTTCAGTCCCTACCCGGCTCCTATGTGTGCGTCTGCATGCGATCATTTGCCCGTGAGCGGAGGGAGCCCATCCGGGCGACGATCACCAGGTCGAGGCGGCGAGCGGGACGCGAGGCTGACCTGCCGTTGGCGAGGCATCCACACCCCGCCCGACTCCGCGGCGCGTCCGTCCACCAGCCCTTGCAATGACGGGGTGGACCGAACGCCCGCTTCATCCGCCTCCTGGCCGTACCTACGTAATCACAGGCACTATCTCCCCACCCGTTGAAGGGGAGATCTACGTCATCGCTGAGCCATCCTCTCCAAGAAGCGGAAGATCGGCTCAAGATTGGCTGATATCCCCCAAAGCCACGCGAACCGGCCAGCACTGGACGGTCGAATGGGACCTACCGAATCCTCCGACGGCGCGGCGCTCCGTCAGGCCGACGCGGCGGCCTGGCCCTCCGCTTGCTCAGCCGGCACCAGTTCTACCGTGACCGTGGTGCGATAGACCCGCGCGGCCTCGAACAGCGCGTTGAGGACCCTGGCGACCCGCTCGCCGTCCGAGCCGTTGAGCCGTGTCCGCCATGCCCAGGAGCCTTGATCCCAGGCCATGTGCGGCTTGATGAGCTCCACCTGGCGCTCGAACTCCTGCGACGTCAAGTCGCGGTTGGAGTGCGCCGTCACGTTCACCTCGAATGCCTCCATGACGCCGTTGTACGCCGCGGCGCCGACAGAGGATCTCCGCGATCCGGCCTCGCGATCACAGTGGGAGGCACGTCAGCAGTCGTCGGCCTGCAGGTCGGCCGCGATGAGGTCCTCCAGTTCGTCGGCAAGCGGCCAGCTCGGCCCGTCCTTCGTTGTGGTCTGCTGGCGGCCCGTGACGCACTCCTTGATCGCCTGGACTGCGTCGCGGATGTCGGCGAGGTCGTCGAGGGAAAGCTGCACCCGGTTGTGGTCGATCCAGCCGGCCCGCAGCGGGTCCCAGATGACCGTCACCCCGTCCGGCTTCCAGAGCGGCGCCGCCGAGGGGTTGTCCGCGCCGAACATCCACGGGGTTGAGGAACCGGGGAACAGCCGTTATCGATGAGAATGATCTTGTACGAGATGGCGACACGGTTCGGGTTGGGTTGTTCTGGACCCCTGAAGCCCCGGCGAGCCGCAAAGTAGTACCGGGACTCCTATGGCTACAGCCACGGGGGCAACGTAGAGCGTGAACTCTGGTGGATCGTGGGGCCGTTTAGGTCTGTCTGTCGGCTGGGCCGTGGATGATGCGGTGGATGGTGGAGCGGCCGACGCTGTACTCGGTGGTCAGGTCCGCCAGGGAGACCTCGCCTCCGGCGTAGCGGCGGCGGATGGAGCGTCGGCGGGTTCGGGCAGTTTGGGTTGCTTGCCCTTAAGCTTGCCGTTCTTCTTGGCCAGGGCCATGCCCTCGCGGGTGCGCAGGTGTCCGAGGTTGGCCTCGAACTCGGCGACCATGGCGAGGGTCTGCAGGAACAGCCGCCCGAACGGGTCGTTCCAGTCGTAGACGGACGCGCCCAGGCCGGAACAGGACACCGCGGCCGGACAGCCCGGTGAGGATGTCGTTGGCCTCGGCCATGTTGCGGGCGAACCGGTCGAACTTCGTCACCGTGAAGACGCTGCCGTCCCAGACGGCGGCCAGGGCCTGGTCGAGGCCGGCGCGGTTGCGGCGGGTGGTGCCGGAGAAGCCGTGGTCGATGTAGATCCGGTCGGCTGGGACGCCGAGCGCGAGCAGCTGCTCGGTCTGGATAGTGACGTCTTGTTCGTCGGTGCTGCAGCGGGCGTAGCCGAGCCGGACCTCCCGCGCGAGATGCGACTGTCACCCAGCGGGGGACGGCATCCTGCTCCCAAAGCTGTCTCGAACCCCAATGCGGCTGTGAGCTAGATCATGCTTGAGGTTGACCTTGGGTCAGGGTGGAAGCTCGGCGCAGCGGCGAGACGCCGACCCGGACGTAACAACTTCGAAGGGCAAACCACCATGACGATCACCCGTTCCGATCAGGACAAGGGCACCCTGCCGGCAGCGGCGGCCGGGCAGGATCGCCCGGAGCTGCACAAGGCGATCGAGGAGATCGTCGAGTCCGGTTTCCTCGGGGTGTCGCTGCGCGTACACGATGAGCGGGGCGAGTGGGTCGGCAGCGCCGGGGTGGCCGAGCTGGGCGGGACTGCCAAGCCGCCGGTCAACGGGCATGCCCGGATCGGCAGCAACACCAAGGTCTTCACCGCGACCCTGGTGCTGCAGCTGGTGGCCGAGGGCAAGATCGAGCTGGACACCTTGGCGGCCGACTACCTGCCCGAGTTCGGGCTGGACCGGCGGATCACGGTGCGGATGCTGTTGCAGCACACCAGCGGGCTGTTCAACTTCACCGGCGAGGTGTACGACGATGGGACGATCGTGCACGGGATCCCCGTGCCCTACAGCACCACGGGCAAGGAGTGGGTGGACAACCGGTTCCACACCTACCGGCCTGAGGAACTGGTACGTCTGGCGCTGTCCAAGCCGCCCCGGTTCGAGCCGGGCACGGGCTGGAGCTATGCCAACACCAACTACGTGCTGGCCAGGCTGCTGATTGAGAAGGTCACCGGCCGCTCGCTGGCCGAAGAGATGCAGCGGCTGATCCTGGGGCCGCTCGGGCTGTCGGGCACCGTGGCGCCGAACGCCTCGCCGGAGATTCCTGCGCCGCACGCCCACATCTACTACCGCTACGAGGAAGACGGCCAGCACAAGACGATCGACATCACCCGCTACAACCCCTCCTGGGTCTCCACCGGCGGTGACATGATCTCGACCACCCAGGACCTGCACACGTTCATCTCCGCGCTGGTAGGTGGCAAGCTCCTGCCGGCCGCACTGCTGGCCGAGATGTTCACCCCGCACGCCACGGGCATCCCGAACATGGACTACGGGCTGGGGGTGTTCGTCCAGAAAACCGACTGCGGCGGCACTGTCATCACCCACAACGGCGGCAACGTCGGCTCCGCGACGCTGATGTACAGCACGCCCGACGGCATCAAGACCCTGACCGCTGTACTGAACTGGGTAGACGACGCCGCCATGTCCATAGCGACAGCGTTCCCGAACGCCCAGCAAAAGCTCGTCAACAAGGTGTTCTGCGGCAAGCAGGCCGATCCGGCCCGGCCGGCGCACTGAACACCTGTGACCCGCACACCTCCAGAGGCGACGCCTTCCGGGTCATGCATCAGGGAGAACGTGAACCGGGGCCACATGCACGGCTGCGGTCCGCCTGGTCGCCGAGCTCGAGCACAAGGCAGAATTCTGCCGATGAACGGAGTCACGATCGGGCAGGCGGCGGCATTCGTCGGCGTCACAGTCAAGACGGTGCGCCACTACCACAAGCTCGGCCTGGTCGAGGAGCCGGAACGCGACAGCTCCGGCTACCGCAGGTACGGATCGGCCGAGCTGTTGCGGCTGGTGCAGATCCGGACGCTGGCCGCCGCCGGGGTGCCGCTGGCCGAAGTCGGGCCCCTGCTCGACGCCGACGTCGCCCAGTTCGCCGCCACGCTCGCCGACGTCGAGCGGCAGCTCACCGAACGGATCGAGGAGCTGATCGCGCGCCGCGACATGCTGCACCGGCTCGCCGACGGAGACCGGGCGCTGCTGCCCGACCGCGCCGTGGCGCTGCTGGAGCGGATGTCCGGCCTCGGCCTTCCCGCGGAGCAGGTGGCGGCCACCAGGGAGGGCTGGGTACTGGCCAGGGCCCTGGTTCCCGAGGGCTTCGACGACTTCCTCACCCATGTCGAGCACGCCCTCGACGACCCCCGCTTCGTCGCGTTGAGCAAGCAGGCCACCGAAGCCACGGCATGGGAGCCGGACGACCCACGCCTGGCCGAACTCGCCACCGCCATTGCCGACCACCTCCTCGCCAACCCCGCACACTTGAAGATCGTGACCGGCCTGCAAGCCCGCACCGACGCCGCGGCCCGGTACCACCTGATCGCCCACCACGGCGAACAGCAGGGATCGGCCACGGCCCAGGGGGTCGCGATCGTCGAGGCCAAGCTCCGCGCCGCAGGCATCCATATCCCCAGACCGGACACCCACTGACCGGCCGGGATCTGCTCACGGACACCACTGGAGCGGCTCGTCCCATGCTGGGGGCCTCGCCTCAGCCAGCCACGCGTCCTTCGAAGGAGCGGCCAAAAGGACAGGATCGCGCAGCCAGGCCGGGCACGACGGGCGATTCGCCGTCCAGCTCAAGGAAAGCCTCAGGACAAGGACGCCGGCCGTTGGCCGCTGGCAGAGAGTTACTTTGGGGCTGGTCGCGTGGACCCGCGCAGAGGCCAACATGGCGTCGCCCGACAACTACAGGTTGACAACGAGCGCTCCAATCCAACACCCTTTCACTATTCGAATAGTGAAAGGGTGCTTCGGTTGATCGAGTTCAACCTGGACCGCGGCTCGGGCGTTTCGACGTACCTGCAGCTCGTTCACCAGGTCAAACAGGCGCTCCGGCTCGGCACGCTGCGGCCCGGCGACCAGTTGCCGACCGCCCGCGAGGTGGTCGAGAGCCTGGCCATCAACCCCAACACCGTGCTCAAGGCATACCGAGAGCTGGAGCGCGAAGGGCTGGTCGAGGGGCGGCCGGGGATGGGGACGTTTGTCCGGCACGGCATCGCGGGCCCGACGCTCGCCGAGCACACGCGGCTGCGGCGCGATCTGGAGGCGTGGATGCGCGACGCTCGCGCGGCCGGGCTCGATCAGGAGGACCTGCGAGCGCTGTTCAGCGTGGTGCTGGCCGACGCCGCGAAGGAGGGCGTGGCATGACTCCCGCGCTGGAGGCGACCGGGCTCGGGGTCCGCTATCGCCGTAGGTGGGCGTTGCGCGACTGCTCACTGTCCGTGCCTGCGGGACGCGTGGCGGCGCTGGTCGGGCCCAACGGCGCGGGCAAGACCACGCTCATGCACGCGGCCGTCGGCCTGCTGCGGCCCGCGCTGGGAAGCGTCCGCGTGGCCGGCGAGGCGGCGTTCGTGGCGCAGGACAAGCCGTTGTACGAGAGCTTCACCGTCGCCGAGATGCTCACCTTCGGCCGCCGTATGAACACCCGCTGGGACGACGCCGCCGCTGCCGACCGGCTCGCCGGGCTGGGCATCCCGCTGGAGCGGAAGGTGAGCAGGCTGTCGGGCGGGCAGCAGGCGCAGGTGGCGGTCACGCTGGCGCTGGCCTGCCGGCCCGACCTGCTGGTGCTGGACGAACCGCTGGCCAACCTCGACCCTCTCGCCCGCCACGACGTGATGCGCTCGATCATGGCGGAGGTGGCCGGGCGGGAGCTGACCGTGCTGCTGTCCTCGCATGTCGTCTCCGACCTGGAGGAGACGTGCGACTGGCTGGTCGTGCTGAACGGGGGTCGGCTGCAGGTCAGCGGTGACATCGAGGAGCTGCTCGACGGGCATCTCGTGGTCACCGGGCCGGACGCGGCGTCGGCGGCGGGGACGCCGGTGGTGGGCGTGAGTCGTGCCGGCAGGCAGGTCAGCATGCTGATCAGGGGCGCGCCCCCGCTCGATCCGCGCTGGCAGGCGCGGCGCCCTGGACTGGGAGAGCTCGTCATGGGCTACCTGCGCAGCCCCGAGTCGGCGGCGCTGCCGGGACTGACGGGGGTGGGCGCGTGATCTGGGTGACGTGGCGCCAGCACCAGGCGCAGATCCTCGTGACAGCGGGTTTCCTGGCGCTGCTGGGGGTGCTGCTGCTGGGTTCGGCGGTGGAGGCGAGCCGGTACGTGGCCGAGCATGCCCCGCCCGGCTGCCCAGGGCGAGCCGTAGCGTGCGGAGACCTGGCAGTGGCGCTCGGGCAGCGCTACGACGCGGTCTACTCGGTGTTCGGCTGGATGCCACTGGTGGCGCCAGCGCTGATCGGGGCGTTCTGGGGCGCGCCGCTGCTCGGCCGCGAGTACGAGCGCGGCACCCACCGCCTGGCCTGGACGCAATCCGTGCCCGTGCGGCGGTGGCTGGCAGTCAAACTGTCGGTCCTGGGCGGGGCAGTCGTGGCGGGAGGGCTGCTGCTATCGCTCATGGTGAGCCTGTGGCGGCCGGTGTTCAGGGCGGGGGCCGACTCCACGTTCGGCAACATCGGCGTGTTCAACATGGTCGGGGTGGAGCCGGCGGCGTGGTGGCTGTACGCGTTCGCCCTCGGCACCGCGGCCGGCACCCTGTTCCGGCGTACGCTGCCCGCGATGGCGCTGGTCGTGGCCGGGGTGACGGTGACGATGTTCACGCTGTTCCAGCTGAGCGACTACTACGCCGAGCCGGCGCGAACTGAGCTGTCCGGCACTGTGCTGCTGGACGATCCCGACGCCCGGCTGGTGAGCACCGCCTGGGTGGAGCCGTCCGGAAGGGAGGTCGCCGAGCCGGCCGACAGCGGCTGCCCGCGGCGGGTGGACGTGGGGCAGAGCAACAAGAACACCGAGGCGTGGCAGGCGTGCCTGTTCGGCAAGAGCTACCGGTACGCGGTGTACTACCATCCGCCGTCCAGGTTCTGGCGCTTCCAGTGGACCGAGGCGGGAATCCTCGCGCTCGCGTCGGCGGCCCTCGGCGCCCTGGCCATCCGCCGCACCCTCCGCCGCCCCAGCTGACAGGCCGGTTGCATCAGAGCCGGAGAGAGAGGACCCGCCAACGTCGACCAGCTGAACGCCTTCGTCAGCCGGGCACGTCGGCAGCCGGGCGATCACGTGGTGCTCGATCTGAGCGGGGTCCCGCATCTGGGCCGTTCCGGCCTGCGCGTGCTACTCAATGTCCGGGCCCTGCTCCACCGGTATGGAGGCGACCTGTGCGGTGTAGGAGCGTCGATCCGACCCGCCCGTCCGGTCAGGGGGTTCTCGCCCCGGGCACCCACACCAGACGTCCCACGCCCTCGGATGTCACCTGCAGATGCCACTCGTCCGGCCACACGTGATTACCTGAAGGATTGGCTGTCGCATTCGCGAACCGGACCTCCCCCGAGGCACCTAGCCCCGTGAAGTCTGCGTCCGCGGTGTAGGTCGACGCCTCGAACGAGGCCAGTTTGAACGAGGCCATTTCGCTGAAGGTCGCGTGCATGAACCGGGCGTCCCCCACGAAGTGGGTGTGGCTGAATTCGGCGGCGGAGACGTGGGCGCCGGTCCAGTCGAAGTCGATGAGAGTGGCGCCGGTCAGGTCGATACGCATCCCCTCCCACAGCAGCGGACCGGGCGGGAGCTTGTCCCGCCGCTTCAGAGGACGATCGTCGCGCAGGTGCTCGCCCAGGATGCGCTGGGCGGTCAGGCGTACCTGCCGTTCGCCTTCCTGGTCGGCCGGGTCTTGTGACGGTGCCGCCGGGGCGGCGACGGCGGCGGTGTGAGCGGCCCGGTGGCGGCGCCGGGCCGCCTGCAGCGCGGCCTCGCGTTGGTGCTCCGGGTCCGGTGTCGTGGGCGGGGTGTAGGGCATGCGCAGGTAGGCGCAGATCACGTTGACGATGGTTTGGCGGTGCCCGGGGTTGGCCTGGGCCAGGCGTTCCAGGGCGTACAGGCCGCCCAGGCGTACGGCGGCCTTGTCATGGCCGAGCTGCTCGACCGCCTTGGTGTACAAGTCGGTGACCCTGCGTTCGGTGGCGTCGTGGGTGGTGTGCGCGGTGATGATCTCTTGGTGGCGCTGACGACGGAAGGCCAGGCCCAAGGTGATGGCGGCACCCACCCCGGCACCGGCGGCCAGCGCGGTGCGCAGAACCTCCCCCCGCGCGCTGCCCGCCCCAGGGGTGGGCTGCCCGGCCGGGCCGGCCAGGTCGGCCAGCAACCACCACAAGGTGCCGCCCACGGCGGCACCGACCAGGAGCACGGCCAGCAGGATCCACCAAGCCGCAGCCCGCGGCGTGGACAGCGCCGGCGGATCGGAGACCGAAGAGGCTGCGGGGTGGGCGGGGCGGCGCGGAAGTAATGGCACGTCTTCCATTCCAGCCGCCCGCAGCCCGCATCCAGCCGTTTTGCAGCTGATCGTTATCGCGATACATCGCACAGGATCAACGCGCTGTCGTGTTACCCGCGAGTAGGGTGGACGGGGGCGGCGCCCGGGTCGAAGGAGTGGCTGCCGGGATGCCCGTCGAACAAGTGACACGGCTCGGGATCGTCGGCGAGGTCGTCGGCGGGAATGCCGGCGGCCAGGCAGTGCGCGAGGTCGACCGGCTCCCGCACGCCGTCGACCCGGCGAATCCAGGTGTCGCGGTTGCCGTACGACTGAGCCGGCGCCAGGTGCGGACCCGGGTGGCCAGGCGCCGACTCGCACAAGCAGGTGGCGTTGCGGCCGTGTGCCGCAGCCTTGTCAGCCGTCAAGCGGGCCCACTCGGCGTCGGTGAGCACGTTGTAGTGCGGGCACATGGTCGCCCGGCCCCGCGAGTGTGGGCGCCATGGTCTTCTCCCCCGGGACGGCCGGGTGGATCCCGGCTTCAGGGGCGTCAGTCCAGCGCTCCGCCTATAACCTGAACGTCACCGATTCTGGTTATGCGCGCGTTATGTGGGCCGGAGCAGACTGGCGGGCATTTAAGATCTTTTTGGGGGACGCAGTGCGCGTTTTGGTCGCCGAGGACGAGCGGATGCTCGCCGACTCGATCGCCGAGGGGTTACGCGGGGAGGCACTGGCCGTCGACGTCGCCTATGACGGGGACGCCGCGCTCGAACGGCTCGGCGTGCACGACTACGACGTGCTGATCCTCGACCGGGACCTGCCGCTGGTGCACGGGGACGAGGTGTGCAAGGCCGTGGTCGAGGGCGGCTGGCTGGTGCGGGTGCTCATGCTGACCGCCGCGAGCGACGTGCGCTCGCGGGTGGCGGGGTTGTCGCTGGGGGCCGACGACTACCTGCCCAAGCCGTTCGCGTTCGAGGAGCTGGTGGCCCGGGTGCACGCGCTCGGGCGGCGGGCCAGGCGGGCCGACCCGCCGATGCTGGAGCGGGCCGGGGTCCGGCTGGACTGGGCGCACCGGCAGGTGTTCAGGCAGGGCCGGTACGTGCCACTGGCCCGCAAGGAGTTCGGCGTGCTGGCCGAGCTGCTGCGGGCCCAGGGCGCGGTGGTCTCGGCGGAGACGCTGCTGGAGAAGGTGTGGGACGAGCACATCGACCCGTTCACCAACACGGTCCGCACCACGATGATGAAGCTGCGCAAGAAGCTCGGCGAGCCGCAGGTCATCGAGACCGTGCCGGGATCGGGGTATCGCATCCCATGAGCATGCGCCTGCGTTTCGCCCTGGTCTGCGCGGGGGTGTTCTTCGCGGTCACCACGCTCGCGCTGGTCGCCGTCTACTTCGTCGTCCAGACGTCGTTCCAGTACCGAGCCTCCGTGTTCACCCCCGACGAGATCCGGGTGGAGCGGGACGGCTACAGCCTCTACGCCTCGCGCTACAACGATGGGTATGAGATAGCCAGGGGGTTCGCGCTCAAGACGCACCTCACCTACCAGACCGGCGTCCTCGCCAACCTGCGCACCGCCGGCGGGATCGCGGTGCTGGCCGGCACCGGGGCGGCGTTCGGGATCGGCTGGCGGACGGCGGGCATGGTGCTGCGCCCGCTCAGGAACGTCACCGACACCGCCCTTCGGGTCGCCCAGAGCCACGACCTGAGCGACCGGATCGACTACGACGGCCCGCGCGACGAGCTCAAGGAGCTGACCGACGTCTACGACACCATGCTGGCCAGGCTGGCGCGCTCGTTCGACGGCCAGCGCCGGTTCGTCGCGAACGCCTCTCACGAGCTGCGCACCCCGCTCACGATCAACAGGACGCTCGTGGACGTGGCCGTGCGGCGGCCGGACGCGACCGAGGACGTCAAGCGGCTCGGCGAGTCGCTGCTGCTGGTCAACGCCCGGCACGAGCGCCTGATCGACGGCCTGCTGGCGCTGGCCGAGGGCGAACAGGCGGTGCTGGACCGGCGGCCGTTCGACCTGGCGGACGTGGCCGAGCACGTGCTCGACCAGGCGGCCGACGAGGCCCGGGAGCGCGAGGTGACCATGCACCGGCTGCTCGACCCCGCGCCGACGGCGGGCGAGGCGGTGCTGGTGGAGCGGCTGGTGCAGAACCTCGTGGAGAACGCCATCCGGCACAACCACCCGAAGGGCGAGGTGTGGGTGACGACGCGGCGGCGGGCCGACCGGGTCGAGGTGGTCGTGGCCAACTCGGGGCTGCAGGTGCCGTTGTACGAGATCGAGACGATCTTCGAGCCGTTCCGGCGGCTGCACGGCGACCGGCTGCGCTCGGACCGGGGCAGCGGGCTGGGGTTGTCGATCGTACGAGTGATCACCGAGGCGCACGGCGGGTCGGTGACGGCCACGCCCCGGGACGAGGGCGGCCTGACGATCAGCGTGGAGCTGCCCGTCGACGCCGAGACGTCCTGATCGGGGCGCGCCGACCGGGGCGTGCTCACCGGGCGTGCCGATCCGGCTGGGATCTCGTCAGTCCAGGCCCTGGATCTCCCAGAGCGCCGTCTCCGGGACGCCCGCCTTGACCAGCTGCTCCCAGGTGCCCACCCGGTCGGCGGGGTCGGCGAGCATGGCGCGCAGCAGCGGCCGCAGCTCCGCGTGGTCGGCGCCGTCCTCCGCCCACATCGCGCCCAGGGCCCGGTGCATGGCCGGCGAGCGGACGGCCACGGTCCGCACCAGCTCGTCGAGGATGGCCAGGCGGTCCCGGTAGGGCAGGAAGCGGCCCTCCCCCAGCGCTTCGACCAGCAGGTCGAGCAGCCGCCGGTGCTGGGCCGTGTGGCCGGTGGCGACCGCGACGACGACGTCGCCCATGCCGCCGGTCTCCGTGCCGCCGAGCACGACGTCCTCCTTGCCGTCCTCGACCAAGCGGTGCGCCGACAGGGCGGTCACCAGCCCGGTCCAGCCCTCCTGCCCGAGCTGTCCCTTCCACAGGTGGCTGAGCGAGGACCACTGCTCCAGGTGGTCGGGCCCGGACAGGATCGACGACACGCGGACCGGCTCTTCGGAGGCGCAGACGATGAGCAGGGTGAGGTTCGCCGAGTAGGCGGCCAGGCGGCGGGTCATCGTGTGGCGTACCGGCCGGAACCCGGTGAAGTGGCGGCGGGGCCGCTCGTGCAGCGACCGGCGCAGCAGCCCGGCCAGCAGTTCCACGCAGCGCTCGCGCACGGCGGAGGGCACCTCGTCCAGCAGCTCCAGGATGAACCCGACCGTCGGCCCGCGCTCGGCCAGGCACGAGTGGGACGTGACCGCGTACAGCAGGTCGTCGTCGATGGCCTGGACCAGCGCGAGCGGCTCGTCCCCAGCCAGGCGGCGGCGCCGGTCGAGGTCGCGCAGCGCGTACATGGCCAGCCAGGCCACCAGGAACTCGCCGAACGTGGCGTGCAGGAAGGCGTGCCCGTTCCTGCGCACGAAGAAGAAGCGCTCGGTGGCCTTGCGCGCCCAGTCGGCGCGGGCCTCCCCTGGCTGATCAGGGTCGCCGGGATCGTCCTCGCCGCCCTGGCAGAGGGCGGGCAGGTCGCGGTTGAGCGCCTCGTCGGTGATGACGTGCCGGCCGCGGGCCAGCATGGACAGGGCCACCGCGCCGAGCAGGACGAGCTCCTGGTCGATGGCCACCCGCCGCACGCCGCCGGTCTCGCGTTCGGTGTAGTCGCGCAGCAGCACCTCGTACAGGCGGGCGCGGCCGAGCGGGCCGTGGTCGTGCTGGAGCGCGTTGCTGCCCGCGTCGTAGAGGGCCAGCAGCAGCAGGAGCAGCGGCTGCCTGGCCATCTCGCCGTGGGTGAGCGCCACCTCGGCGGGCAGGGGCTTCAGGTCGCGGCGGGCGAGCAGGCCGCGGTTGCGCCGGTCCCAGATGGTGAGCCACTGCCCCACCTGGTCGTCGTCGAACGGCTGGAGCTGCAGCCCCAGCAGCCCCTTGGGGAACCTGATGCGGTCGGCCACCACCGTGCGGCTGGTCACGACCACCGCCACCGGGCGGCCCAGGCCCGCCTCCCTGTCCTGGAACTCCTGCACCCGTTCGAGGTAGTCGTAGCGGTTGACCCCGCCCTGGACCAGCTCGTCGAACCCGTCGAGGAGGATCACCGGCATCGCCCCGTCGGCGGCCGTGACCAGCTCGGCGTAGTCGACCTCCTCCCCCAGCACCGCGCCGAGGGCCTGCTCGATCTGCCCGGTGACGCCCGCCCGCACCGACACGCTCTCCAACTCGACCCGGATCGGCAGGAACTCCGACCTGGCCAGCCGCGCGGCGAGCACCTCGGTGAGCTTGGTCTTGCCCGAGCCGGGCTCGCCCAGCACGAGCAGCGGCGCCTGGGTGGCGCGCAGCGAGGTCAGGTGGCCCACCAGGAACGCCTCGGGGTCGGGCAGCGAACGCTGGTCGTCCCACCAGCTCAGCAGCGCGGGCGTGGTGTCCTGGGTCAGCTCGGCGACCCGGAAGCGGGGGCTGAGGTAGCCCTCGCCGAGCAGCGGGAGCCAGACGTCCTCGGGCAGCTTGCCGGCGTGCAGGAGGGGCTGGTCGAGCGCGTTGGCGGCCATCCTGGCCTGGTGGATCAGGGGGCGGTCGCCCACCCGGGGCGGGGCCAGCTCGGCCAGCAGCCAGGCCACCCGCGACAGCGCCGTGGCGGGCGGCGGCTTCTCGGTGACGAGGCTGCGCACCCCGAACTCGTGGCTGTCGAGCGCCAGCGACCGGTAGTCCTCGTCGTAGATCCGCAGCGCGCGGGCGGGCGGGCCCTCGGCGAGCATGCGGGGCAGCAGGAGCTGGTCGTCGACCGGCAGCTCGTCCCAGACGCTCAGCCCGCCCACGTATCCGGCCATGGCCTCCGACATACGCTGGTAGGCACGTTCCACGGCCAGACGGGTCTCGGAGTAGGGCACGTGCGGCTCGGGCGTGGGCAGGCGCTCCAGCAGCAGGGTCGCCACCAGCCGGGCGAAACGCTCGGCGGTCGGCACGCCGTGCGAGATCTTGCCGCCGCGGTCGAGCTGGTCGAGCGTGAACGGCAGCTTCGCCTCGCCGAGCGCCTCGAAGTAGGCCGAGACGACGATCACCGCGTGCGCGGCGGCCAGCCGCTGGGTGCGGGTGAACCGGTCGAGGCCGCCCTTCGGCTCGGGCATGCGCCGCACGACCTCCTCGCCGTAGCCGACGATGCTGTTGCGCATGTCGGCCAGGCCCGTCGTGAGTTGCCCGGCCCCCGCCAGCGCCCAGCCGGTACGCGCCGCCGCCGCGGCGAACCCGACCACCTTGACGAGCCGGGCGTCCTTGCACCCGAGGATCCTCAAGGCATCGGCGTAGGTCGGGGTCTCGATCATGTGCCTTCTCCCGGGGACTCGGAGTCCCATCATGCGCTGTACGGCCGGGCCTTTTGGCGGAAGTTACCGGGCCGTCATGTTCGCTTCACGGCCTCCTCGATCTCCGGCAGCGCCGCAGGATCCTCGATCGTGGAAGGCGTGGTGTACGGGTGGCCGTCGGCGATGTCCCGCATGGTCGAGCGCAGGATCTTGCCCGAACGCGTCTTCGGCAGCCGGGCCACCACGACGGCGCGGCGGAAGGCGGCCACGGGGCCGATGCGCTCGCGTACCAGGGCGATCAGCTCGCGCTCCATGTCCGCGGGGTCGCGTTCGGCGCCCGACTTGAGCACCACGAACCCGACGGGGAGCTGGCCCTTCAGCTCGTCGGCCACGCCGATCACCGCACATTCGGCCACATCGGGGTGGGAGGCGATGACCTCCTCCATCGAGCCGGTCGACAGGCGGTGGCCGGCGACGTTGATCACGTCGTCGATGCGGCCCATGACGTAGAGGTAGCCGTCGGCGTCCACGTGGCCGCCGTCGCCGGTGAGGTAGTGGCCGGGGTAGCGCTCCAGGTAGGAGCGGGTGAAGCGGGCCTCGTCGCGGTAGAGGGTGGGCAGCGCGCCGGGCGGGAGGGGCAGCTTGACGGTGACGGCGCCGTCCACGCCCGGCGGGCACTCGTTGCCGTCGGGGTCGAGGATGCGCACGTCCCAGCCGGGGACGGGCTTGGTGGGCGAGCCGGGCTTGAGCGGCAGCGGCTCGATGCCGACGCAGTCGGCGGCGATGGGCCAGCCGGTCTCGGTCTGCCACCAGTGGTCGATCACCGGGATGCCGAGCAGGTCGGAGGCCCAGTGGTAGGTGTCGGGGTCGAGGCGTTCGCCGGCCAGGAAGAGGTACCGCAGCTCGGACAGGTCCCACTTTTTCGCGAAAACTCCGGATGGGTCCTCTTTCTTGATGGCCCTGATCGCGGTCGGCGCGGTGAACAGCGTGCGCACCCCGTACGTGGCCACCACCCGCCAGAACGCCCCGAGGTCGGGGGTGCCGACCGGTTTGCCCTCATACAGCACGGTCGTGCAGCCGGCCAGCAGCGGCGCGTACACGATGTAGGAGTGCCCGACCACCCAGCCCACGTCGGAGGCCGCCCAGTAGACCTCGCCCGGGGCGGCGCCGTACACGTGGGACATGCTCCAGTGCAGCGCGACCGCGTGCCCGCCGTTGTCGCGGACCACGCCCTTGGGCACGCCGGTGGTGCCCGAGGTGTAGAGGATGTAGAGCGGGTCGGTGGCCGCCACGCTGACGCACCCGGCCGGCTCGGCCTCGCGCACCGCCCGCGCCCAGTCGAGGTCGCGGCCCTCCACGAGCTCGGCCACGGCCTGGGGCCGCTGGAGGATCACGCACCTGGCGGGCCGGTGCTCGGCCTGCTCCAGCGCGGCGTCCAGCAGCGGTTTGTAGGCCACCACCCGGGCCGGCTCGATGCCGCAGGAGGCCGAGAGCACCACCTTGGGCTGGGCGTGGTCGATCCGCACGGCCAGCTCCCTGGCCGCGAACCCGCCGAACACCACCGAGTGCACCGCCCCGAGCCGCGCGCAGGCCAGCATCGCGACCACGGCCTCCGGCACCATGGGCATGTAGATCACCACGGTGTCGCCCGCCGTCACGCCGAGGCCGCGCAGCATGCCCGCCGTCCTGGCCACCTGGTCGAGCAGCTCGGCGTACGTGAACGTGCGGGCGGTCCCGGTGACCGGGCTGTCGTAGATCAGCGCCGCCTGGTCGCCGCGCCCGGCCCCCACGTGCCGGTCGACCGCGTTGAAGCAGGTGTTGAGCCGCCCGTCGGGGAACCACCGGCCGCCGGCCGTCACGGTCGCCGGCGCCACGTCCCAGGCGATCCCGAGGGCCGCCTCGGACCAGAACTCGTCGGGTTGAAGGATGCTGCGCCGGTAAGCCTCGTCATAACCGCCCACTTATCGATCAGACCAGCCCGCGGCCCCATGGCGCAAGATATCCGGGTGACCGATGACATGATCCTTACCGTCGTCATGGGGTCGAGGGCGTACGGGCTCGAGACCGACGCCTCCGACACCGACCGGCGGGGCGTCTTCGTGGCGCCGACGGCCGCGTTCTGGCGGCTGGAGAAACCGGCGACGCACCGGGACGGGCCGCTGCCCGAGCAGTTCTCGTGGGAGGTCGAGCGCTTCTGCGTCCTCGCCCTGGAGGCGAACCCCACCGCCCTGGAGTGCCTGTGGTCCCCCATGGTCGAGGTGATCACGCCCGCCGGTCGGCGGCTGCGCGAGCTGCGCGGGGCCTTCCTGTCGGAACGGGCCCGGCAGACGTTCGCCGGGTACGCCGACTCGCAGTTCCGCCGGCTCGACCCGGCCGCGCCCAAGTGGAAGCAGGCCATGCACATGATCCGGCTGCTGCTCAGCGGCCTGCACCTGGTGCGCCACGGTGAGCCGCTCGTCCAGGTGGGGCCGCTCCGGGAGCGGCTGCTGGAGATCCGGCGCGGCGAGGTGCCGTGGGCGGAGGTGGACGCCTGGCGGACCGAGCTGGCCGCCGAGGTGGCCTCGGCCGGCAGCGCGCTGCCGGAGCGGCCGGACCGGCAGCGGGTGGAGGACTTCCTGATCGGCGTGCGGAAGGAGCACCTGTGAAGCTGCCCGAATGGCTGCCCGGATGGCTGCCCGAGATCCCCGGCGAGCAGCCGTACCCGCTGGTGTTCGCGACGGTGAGCGGGGCGCACCTGTACGGGTTCCCCTCGGTGGACTCGGACGTGGACCTGCGGGGCGCCCACGTGCTGCCGGTGGAGGAGGTGGCGGGGCTGCGGCACGGGCCCGAGACGGTGGAACGGATGTGGACGCGCGAGGGCGTCGAGGTGGACCTGGTCACGCACGACCTGGCCAAGTTCTGCCGGTTACTGCTGGGCCGCAACGGCTACGTGCTGGAGCAGCTGCTGTCGCCGCTGGTCGTGGCCTCGTCGCCGGTGCACGAGGAGCTGGTGGCGCTGGCCCCGGGCTGCCTGACGCGCCACCACGCCCACCACTACCTGGGGTTCGCGCGGACGCAGTGGGGGCTGTTCGAGAAGGTCGGCGAGCTGAAGCCGCTGCTCTACACCTTCCGCGTGCTGGCCACCGGGACGCACCTCATGCGCACCGGCGAGCTGGAGGCCGACCTGACGCGCCTGTACGCGTACGGGCCCGCGTACCTGCCGGAGCTGGTCGCCGCCAAGCGGGAGGCGGAACACTCGGGCGCGCCCGCCACGCCCGGGGTGGAGGCGGACGTGGCGCGGATGACGGCGGCGCTGGAGGAGGCGCGCGACTCCTCCGGGCTGCCCGAGCGGGCCACGGCCGAGGCGGCGCTGCACGACCTGGTGGTACGGGCGCGGGTGGGGCTCCTGACGTGACGGGGCTGGTGGGCAGGCGGGACGCGCTCGGGGTCGTGGGCGGGGTCCTGGCCGCCGGGTCGGGCTGCGTGGTGGTGGAGGGGCCGGCGGGCATCGGCAAGAGCCGCCTGCTGGAGGAGTCCGCGGGGCCGGCGCGGGCGCGCGGGACGGCGGTGGCGCTGGGCCGCGCCACCGAGCTGGACCGGGTGGCCCCGCTCTCCACCCTCCTCCGCCCGCTCGCCTCGGGTAGCGGGCCGCCGGGCATGGAGCTCGGGGACGGGTTCCGGTCGATCAACCGGGGTGGGGACGGGCTCGGGTCGACCGAGCGGGACGGGGACGGGTTCCGGGCGATCGAGCGGGTCGGCGAGGCGGTCGAGCGCTACACCCGCACCCGGCCGCTGGCGATCGTCCTGGACGACGTGCAGTGGGCGGACGAGCTGACCTGCCTGGCGCTGCGGCAGCTCGTGCCGGGGCTGGCCGGGTCCCCCGTGGTGTGGCTGCTGGGCCGGCGGCCGCTGCCCGAGCAGGAGGCCGTCGACCGGCTCATAGAGGAGGGCGCCAGGCGCGTCCCGCTGCCCCCGCTCGGCCCGGAGGAGGCGGCCGAGCTGAGCGCGCGCCTGCTCGGCGCCGCACCAGGACCGTCAGTGCTGGAGCTGGTTCGGGGTGGCGGCGGCAACCCGTTCCTGCTGGAGGAGGTGCTGACGGGGCTGCGCGCCGAGGGCCGGATCTCGGTGCGCGGCGGCGTGGCCGAGGTCGTGGCGGGCGCCGCCGATCCGGTCGTGGGCGCGGCGGCGGGCGGCCGGGTGGAGTTGCCCGCGAGGTTCGTGGCGGCGGTCGAGAGGCGGCTGCGCGATCTGTCCCCCGAGGCGCGGCGGTTGCTGGAGGTGGCCTCCGTGCTGCGGCGGCCGTTCTCGGTGCACGAGGCGGCGGGGGTGCTGGGGGTGACGGCGGGGTCGCTGTTCGGACGGGTGGAGGAGGCTGTGGGGGCCGGTGCGCTCGTCGGGGAGGGCGATCGGCTGGGGTTCCGGCACGACCTCATCCGGGAGGCCGTCTACGGCGGGCTCGGCGCACCTATCAGGGCGGCGCTGCACCGGGAGGCGGCGTCCGTGCTACGGGCCGAAGGCCGGCCGCACGCCGAGCTGGCCGAGCATCTGAGGCACGGCGCCCGGCGGGGGGACGCGGCGGCGATCCTGGAGCTGCGGGCGGCGGCCGAGGAGATGACGGCCACCGCCCCCTCGGCCGCCGCCGACCTGATGCTGCGAGCCCTCGAACTGGCGCACCCCCGGGGCAGTGGGTGGGATGCGGGGCTGGTGGCCGGGGCGGTGCGGTTGCTGGCTTCGGCGGGGCGGCTGGGTGAGGCGCGGGAGCTCGCCGACTCCCTCGGCGTCCCGCTGACGGCGGCCGAGGAGGCGGGGGTCGCGCTCGGGCTGGCCGAGGCGCTCAAGCACGCGGGCGACGACCGGGGCGTCGTCCGGCGGACCGGCCGGGTGCTGGGCAGGGCGGGCGTGCCGGGGCGGGAGCGGGCGCGGCTGCTGGCCGTACGGGCCCATGCGCTGATGATGAGCAGCGAGATCGACGCGGCGGAGGACGCGGCGACGGGAGCGGTCGCGGAGGGTGAGGTGTTCGCCCAGGTGGTGGGGTTGCAGGCGCGATCCACCGTGGCGCTGCTCCGGGGCGACCTCGACGGCGCGCTGCGGCACGCCGAGCGGTCGGTGGAGCTGGCCGACGCGGCGGGCGGTGAGACGGCCCACCGGCATCCGCGGCTGTGGCTGGGCGCTGCGATGGCGGCGCTCGATCGGTTCGAGGAGGCCGAGGGGCTCTACGCGGTGGTCGAACGGGAGGCCGGGCGGCTGGGGACGGCGTGGGCGCTGCCGCTGCTGCACCGATTCAGGGCCGAGCTGCTGCTGGCCTGGGGGCGGCTCGACGACGCGGCGGCCGAGGCCGAGGCGGGGCTGCGGGTGGCCGGGCAGCTCTCGGCGATGGCGCTGGCCCCGGCGCTGCTCGGCGTGCTCGGCCACGTGGCGCTCCTGCGGGGCGAGAGGGAGGCGGCGCGGGGATACCTGGATCGGGGCCGCGAGCTGGCCGGGGACGGGCCCGGCCTGGTGTTCGAGGAGCTGCGGTGGCGGAGCGAGCTCCTCGACCCGGGCTCCGCCCCGCAGGGCGCGACGGGCGCGGCTCATGGGGCCTCGTCGTATGCCGGGCTGCGGGGTGGAGTGCTGGCGTACCTGATCGTGCAGGAGCCGTGGACGGCGGCGCGGTGGCGGGCGGACCCGCGGGTGGTCGCGTGCGCTCAGGACCTCGCCCGCCGCAACCCCCGCGTCGTGTCCCTGGCGGCCGGGCTCGCGCACGCGGAGGGGCGGCTGGAGGAGGCCATCGAGCTGTACCGGAGCGCCCCGCGGCCGCTCGGGCTGGCGTTGGCCTTGGAGGAGGCGGGGCGTCGGGAGGAGGCGTTCGAGGTCTACCGGGCGTGCGGCGCCGTCGCGGGGAGGGCGCGGCGCGAGGCGGCAGGTCACGGGTGGGCGGCGCTGACGGCGTCCGAGCTGCGCGTCGTACGGCTCGTCGCCCAGGGCATGACGAACCGGGAGGCGGCGGCCGCCCTGTTCCTGTCGCCGCACACGGTCGACAGCCACCTGCGGCACGCGTTCGCCAAGCTGGGCGTCAGCAGCCGGGTGGAGCTGACCAGGCAGGTGCTCGCACACGAGCCCGGCCAGTGAGGTCAGCCCGGGTGGTCGGTTTGGAGTTTGGGGAGCAACTCGCGGGCGTCGTCCTCGGTGATCTCGATCCCCAGTTGCTCGCGCAGCCCCTCGGCCAGTTCCGCGGCCGTGGTCGCCGCCAGGTCCTCGGCGCGGACGCGGGCGTCGGCCGTGGTGCGCTGGGCCAGCACGTGGTGGCGGAACGGCGAGCGGGGGCTGTTGGCGACGTAGAAGTTGGCCACCTCGAAGTCGCTCGGATAGTGCGGTTCGTCCGGGCGGAACGCGTACAGCTCGGTCGGGCCCGCGTGCAGCACCCAGAAGTCGCCGTCCCGGCCCAGGCGCCACTCCCACGGGCCGGACCTGGCGGTCGCCCCGTCCTCGAAGGCGATCGGCCCCACCAGCCCGTCCCCGCCGAAGCCCACGTCGGCCAGCCACGTGCGGCCGTCCGCCTCGACGGTGAGCGTGGCGTGCGAGCGCGGCAGGTGGTCGCGGCCCAGCCGGATCCTGGCCAGGTGCCGGGTCAGGGCGAAGCCGAGGCGTTCGAGCGCGGCGGCGAACAGCAGGTTCTGCTCGTGGCAGTAGCCGCCGCGCCCGCCTGTGACCAGTTTGTCCTGGAGGCTGCCCAGGTCGAGGACGATGCCGCGGCCGAGGACCACGTCGAGGTTCTCGAAGGGGATGGAGCGCACGTGCGCCAGGTGCAGCGCGCGTAGCGTCTCATATGTCGGCGCGAGCGGGCCGTCGTGTCCGATCCTGGCCAGGTACGCCTCGAGATCGAGCTTGTCGATGTCCCATGTCATGGGATCGACGATCGCGTACGCGACGGCCCGCGCGCATCACGTGTTCACGGGATTCGCCGACAGGACGAGCCTGACGGCGAAGTTGTGGTACCCGGCGCGTTCGAACGCCCTGGCCATCGGCACGTTGCCGGAGTCCGTGTCCGCCAGGATCCGCTGGACCCCGCGCTCGGCGTGGACGCGCGTGATCTCGCCGAGCAGGTCGTCCACGTACCCGTGGCCCCGGTGCTCGGGCACCACGCCGAGATAGCCGACCACGGGCCCGCCGTCGTTGGCCGACGGCAGGGCGACCCCGACGAGGTCCCCGCTCTTGTCGTACGCGAGCCGCCACCACGACCGGTCGCCGGGCATGGACCGGCAGTCGCGGACGTCATCGCGGGCCTGTTCGAGGGGGTCCGTGGTGAGCAGGGCCTGCCGGGTGTGGAAGTCGAGCGTCCCGGCGGACACCCGGCGGAACGCCTCCACGAACGCCTCGTCGTCGTCCTCGCCGCGGAACACGAGCCGGTCGGAGGGCTCCGGGACGGGCCCGGCCGTCCACTCGTACCGGAGCCGTTCCAGCTCCTCGGTCAGCCCGGCGCGGCCGGCCGCCTCCCAGCGCCAGGCGACGGCCGCCGCGGTCTCCGGGTGGTCGCGCCAGCTGTTGCCGACGAACACGTGGTACTCGATCGCCCGCCCGTACGCGTCGTGCGCGCGGCGCAGCAGCTCGCCGGCCAGGCCGACGCGATCGTCCACCGAGGGATGGACGTACACGCAGTCGAGCGCGAGGGGTCTGTCGCCGCTGGGGAAGCTCCACCAGACGGCGCGGGCCAGGATCTCGCCGTCGTCGGCGACGGCGAGCCAGATGCGGTCGAACCGGTAGTTGCCGCTCTCCAGGAACGAGAGCAGGCGATCGGGATGCGCCCAGCTGATGGACTCGTCGACGACGCAGCCGAGCAAGCGGTCTAGATCATCCTCGACCGCGGGACGGAAAAGCACATTTCCTCCGAGAAGTAGAAGCGGGCGCGGTGAGCGCCCGAAGCAGTGCCGAACATCTCAGCGCCTCCTT
This sequence comes from Nonomuraea sp. NPDC005650, assembly GCF_040605375.1. Classification (NCBI taxonomy): domain Bacteria; kingdom Bacillati; phylum Actinomycetota; class Actinomycetes; order Streptosporangiales; family Streptosporangiaceae; genus Nonomuraea; species Nonomuraea sp. NPDC005650. Next base: position 36,588 of record NZ_JBEXCR010000066.1, on the reverse strand, counting down.
TCTTCCGACTTTTCGGTGTCAGAGGGCACTGTAGCGGAAATATCGCGACAGGATGGGCTCGTGAGGTCCTACGACGACGACACCCTGCCCCTGCAGCCCCCGATCCGGCTGCCCGAGGAGGCCACGCTCGCGGCGGCCGTACGCGCCGCTCCCCTGGCCGAGGAGCTGAAGCCGGAGGGCTCCGACGCGGAGGTGCTGGCCTTCTGGGCGGACCACTCCCGCGAACGGCTGGCCGCCGACGAGGAGCTGCTGCTGGAGCTCATCAGGATGTTCCTGTCGCGCGAGCCGCACCCGGGAGAGGTTCCCGGGGAGCTGACCGGCCTGGGGCTGGTACGCCAGGCGGAGCCGTACACGCTGAGCTGGCTCGGCCTGTGGGCGGCGCGGCTGATCATCGCGGAGACGACCGGGCAGGAGGTCCCGGTCATGGGGTCGCTCGCGGACGCCGACGCCGCGGCGCTGCTGCACGGCCTGCGCTCCTACCCCGAGACGGAACGCGGCGAGGAGCTGGCCGGGTGGCTCAAGGACCGCGACCCGGACGCGGCCGCGGCCGAGATCGCCTCGGTGCTGGCCACCGTGAGCCCGCTCAGCCGGGCGGTCGGCGTCGAGGTGCTGTCGTCGGCCGTCGGCGAGGAGGGGAAGCGGGCGCTGGCCGGGCTGCTGGAGGAGCCCGGGCTCGGGGCGGTGATCGCCACCAGGACCGAGCGCGAGGACCGCCCGACCGCCCCGGAGGAGATCGCCTGGGTGTTCGTGGACATGGCGGCGGCGCTGCTGGAGTTCGGGGGCGAGGCGGGCGAGGTGATCGAGTCGATCGCCATGGGGATGGACGCGGAGGAGCAGGCGGGGACGATCGCGATCCTGGCGTTCGGGGATCACCCGTGGACGGGGCAGGTGCTCCGGGTGCTCATCGAGCACCACCCCGACGAGCGCGTCGCCGCCGCGGCCCGCAAGGCCCTGCGACGGCTGCACGGGCTCGCGGACATGCGCGGCTGACCCTTGCCCAGGCGCCGGGTGTCCCCCGCGGGAGCGGCCAGGGGATGCGCGGCACCGAGGCGGGCGGCGGTAGAGTCGGCCCGGTGACGACGCATGCGATCTCCCCGCAGACCGGCATCCTGGGTGACGCGTTCGCCTGCGAGTGCGGCGCCGTGCTCGCCGGGCGGATGACGGCCGAGCTGCACGCCGCCGAGAACGGCCTGTGCTCGGTCTGCCTCGGGTCCGGCCAGGAGGAGATGGCGCCCGGCCTGACGCACGCCTGCACGGCGTGCGCGGCCACCGGGGGCCGCAAGGAGCAGGTCATCTGGCAGCTCGCCTACGCCGAGGCCGAGCACCTCATCACGATCGCCGTCGTACGCGGGATCGTGGCGAGCTTCGAAGGGCCGTTCCACCTGTCGGAGGCCGCCGACGCGGTGCGGGCCGGGATGGGCCTGCCCGCCGGGCGGCTGCCGGTCGGGCCGCGGGTGCGCGACCTGCTGCTGGAGATGCAGGCCGCGGGCGAGATCACCATGCTGTCGGCGCCGGACGAGATGATCGGCTCGGACATGGTCCTCTACCGCGACCCCCAGTGGCAACGCGCCCGCACGCTGGGCCTGTGACCCCGGCCACCACCGTGTGACCCGCCGCCTGGCGCGCGCCCCGCGGGGCACGTCGTCAGGCACACTCCCGCCGCGCGCCCCCTGCGGGGCGCATGGTCAGGCGCGGCAGATGATCTCCCCGTGGGCGATGGACAACCAGCCGTCCTCCGCCTCGGCCCACTTCAGCCACCCCTCCGAGATCCGCCGCAACCCGGCCTCCGTGGCGGCCCCCGTCGACAATGCCTGCTGGGCCATCGCCGAGCGCAGGACGCGTTCCGCCCACATCCCGCCCCACCAGGCCCGGTCCTCGGGCGTGGCGAAGCACCAGGTCGAGGAGGTGGCGGTCACGTCGGTGAAGCCCGCCGCCCGGGCCCACGACAGCAGCCGCCGCCCCGCGTCCGGCTCGCCGCCGTTCGCCCGCGCGACCTTCTGGTACAGCGCCATCCACTCGTCCAGCTCCGGCAGCAGCGGATACCACGCGAACGCCGCGTAGTCGCTGTCGCGCGCCGCCACGTACCCGGTCGGCTTGGTCACCCTGCGCATCTCCCGCAGCGCCCGCACCGGGTCGCCGACGTGCTGCAGCACCTGGTGCGCGTGGACCACGCAGAACGTGTCGTCGGGGAAGTCCAGGGCGTGCGCGTCCGCGACGGCGAAGTCGACGTTGTCCAGCCCCCGGCCGGTGATCTCGGCCCTGGCCAGGCCGAGCGCCTCCTCGGTCACCTCCGACGCCGTCAGGTGGCCGACCAGGCCCGCCAGGTCGGCGGCGATCGTGCCGGGGCCGCTGCCCACGTCCAGCACCTTCATGTGCGGCTTGAGGTGCGGCAGCAGGTACGCGGCCGAGTTCGCGGCGGTGCGCCAGCGGTGCGAGCGCAGCACGGACTCGTGGTGGCCATGCGTGTAAACGGCGTTCATCGGCAAACTCCTTCGTTTCCGCTCCGACATCGATCACTCTAGCTTGAGTCTCATCATCCAAGAAGAAACGTCTCGAATATCGAGACAGAAAGAGCCCGTAAACTGCATGGCGGAACGTTCGCGAACTTTCGGAGAGAGGCGTTGGTCGTGGGAGAGGTCCGGCCGATCGTGCACGTCGGAGACCCGGTGCTGCATCACCCGTGCGAGCCGGTCACCCGGTTCGACGACGCGCTCGCGGCGCTGGTGGAGGACATGTTCGCGAGCATGTACGCGGCGGAGGGCGTGGGCCTGGCCGCCAACCAGATCGGCGTGGCCCTGCGCGTGTTCGTCTACGACTGCCCGGATGCCGACGGGGAGCACCACAAGGGCGTCGTCGTCAACCCCACGCTGGAGCTCCCCGCAGTCGGCGAGCGCCACCTCGACGCGGACGACGAGGGCTGCCTGTCCGTGCCCGGCCAGTACGCGCCGCTGCCCCGCCCCGACCACGCCGCCGTGCACGGGTTCGACGCCGCCAGGGAGCCCGTCACGGTCGAGGGTACGGGGCTGCTGGCCCGCTGCCTCCAGCACGAGACCGACCACCTCGACGGCTACCTCTACATCGACCGCCTCCCGGCCAAGCGCCGCAAGCAGGTGCTGGCCGCCTACCAGGAGGCCCATTCCACTATCGCGGACAAATCACCGCTATAGTGGAGGAATGGAAGGTGAAGGGGTCCTGTCGAGCGGCCTGTCGATGGCCGAGCTCGGGCTGCGGATCCGCACGGAGCGGCGGGCGCGCGGGCTGACCGTCGAGCGGCTGGCCACGCTGAGCGGCATCAGCCGGAGCATGGTCTCGGAGGTCGAGCGGGGCGGCAAGACGCCGACGGTGCTGGTGCTCGACCGGCTGGCCACGGCGCTCGGCACGTCGATCTCCCGGCTGCTCGACGAGCCGGCGCACTCGGCGATGCGCGTGCTCCGCCACGGCGAGCAGCGGGTCCTGCGCGACCCGTCCGGCTGGGAGCGCCGGGTGCTGTCGCCGGTGCTGGGGGACGTGGAGTTCGAGTTCATGCGCACGACCCTCGGGCCGGGCGTGGACGCGGGCGAGTTCGCGCCGCACGCGCCGGGGTCGCGGGAATACCTCGCGGTCGAGCGCGGCAGCCTGCGGCTGACGATCAACGGCAGGCCGTACGAGCTGGCGACCGGCGACTCGGCCTACTACCCCGGCGACTGCCGCCACGCCTTCACCAACGACGGCGCCGCCGACTGTGTCTACTACCTGGCCATGGAGCTGGGCGGCGCCGGACAGCACGAACCCTGGAAGGAGCCGTCCGATGGCTGATCTCCTCCCCACCGACGCGGCCGCTGCTGCGGCGATCGCGGCCGAGCACCTGGCGGGCCTCGGCGAGCGGCCCGTGTGGCGGCCCGTCCCGGAGGCCGAACGGGCCTGGCTGAGCGGTCAGGAGCTGCCCGAGCGCGGGCGGGCCCTCGACGAGCTGCTCGACGACGTCCGTACGCACGTGCTGCCGTACCCGATGGGCAACGGCCACCCCCGCTTCTTCGGCTGGGTGAACTCCCCGCCCAACCCCGCGGGCGTGCTCGTCGAGCCGCTGGCCGCCGCGCTCAACCCGAGCTGCGCCGGCGGCGACCACGCGGGCCCGCACCTGGAACGCGCGGTGGTGCGATGGCTGGCCGAGCTGGTCGGCTTCCCGCACCCGCCCGGCGGCGGGCTGCTGACCAGCGGCGCCTCCATGGCCACCGTGATCTGCCTGGCCACCGCCCGCCAGCGGGCCGCGCTCGCCGACGGCTGGGACGCCCGCGAGGAGGGCCTGTACGGGCGGCCGCCCATGGTCATGTACGTCACCGAGGAGGGCCACAGCTGCCTGCACAAGGCCGCCCAGCTCCTCGGCCTCGGATCGCGCCAGGTGCGCATGGTCCCGATGGACGGCGCGTACCGGATGGACGTGGGCGCGCTCCGCACCATGATCGAGGAGGACCTGCGCAGGGGCCTGCGGCCGTTCTGCGTGGCGGGCAGCGCGGGCACCGTCAACTCCGGCGCGGTCGACCCGCTCGACGAGATCGCCGACGTGGCCGCCGAGCACGGGCTCTGGTTCCACGTGGACGGCGCGTACGGCGCGCTCGGCGTCCTGGCCGACGGCGCCGCGCCGCACTTCGCGGGCCTGGACCGGGCCGACTCGCTGGCCCTCGACCCGCACAAGTGGCTCGGCGTCCCGGTGGGCTGCGGCTGCGCCCTGCTGCGCGACCCGGCGGCGGCGCGGGCGGCGTTCAGCCTGGTGCCGTCGTACCTGATCGACGACAACGCGGGCGATCTGGGGTGGTTCTCCGAGTACGGGCCCGAGCAGACCCGCCCGTTCCGCGCGCTGAAGACCTGGGCCACGCTGTCGCACCTGGGCCGCTCCGGCGTCGAGGACCTGGTGAACCACACGACCGGGCTGGCCCGCACGCTCGCCGCCATGGTCGAGGAGGCCGGCGACTTCGAGCTGCTGGCGCCCGTCACCACCTCGATCACCGCCTTCCGTCACCGGCCCGGCCCCGATGACCTGGACGCGCTCAACCGGGCGATCCCGGGCGCGGTGCAGGCGCGCGGGAACGCGTTCATCACCGGCACCCGGCTGGGCGGCCGCGACGCGCTGCGCGCCTGCTTCCTGCATCCCGGCACCACCGAGCGGGATCTGGCCGTGCTGCTGGAGGAGATCCGCCTGGCGGCCAAGGCGCTGTAGCCCCTGCCCGGCCAAGACGCTCCAGCCGGACGCAGAGACCCGGCAAAGGCCGGTGAGCCGCGCTTCCGCCCGGGTAGGGGTCGGGCTGGTAGGCGATCAGGCAGGAGGATTCCCATGGCGGACACCGTGGCAGAGGTCATGACGTCCCACCCGGCTGCGGTCGAGGCCGACCAGCCGGTGTCCGTCGCGGCCGCGCTGATGCGCGACCGCGACACGGGCGCCGTGATCGTCAACGAGAACGGGCGGATCCAGGGCATCATCACCGACCGCGACATCGCCGTGCGCGTCGTCGCCGCCGAGAAGTCCTCCCAGACGCCGGTACGCGAGGCGTGCAGCCCGTACGTCGAGGCCATCGACCCCGACACGACCATCGACCAGGCGGTGCGGATCATGCGCACGCACGCCGTCCGCCGCCTGCCGGTGCTCGAGGACGGCCGCGCGGTCGGCATCGTGAGCCTCGGCGACCTGGCCCTGGAGCGCGACCCGCACTCGGCGCTCGCCGACATTTCGGCCGCGGAGGGCAACCAGTAACGTTTGCCGGGTGTTCACAGTCGACGATGTACGGCAGTTCGCCCGCACGCTCCCCCGCTCGTCGGAGCACCTCATCCGGGACCGGGTCAAGTTCCGCGTGGGCAAGATCGTCTACGTGGCGTTCTCGCGCGACGAGACGCTGATGGGCTTCGGGTTCCCGAAGGAGGAGCGCGCGGCGCTGGTGGCGGCCGAGCCGGACAAGTTCCTCATGCCGGGAGAGTCCGACCTGCGCTTCAACTGGGTGGTGGCGCGTGTGGACGCCCTCGACCCGGACGAGATGCGGGAGCTGGTCCTGGAGGCGTGGCGGATGTGCGTGCCGAAGAAGGTGCGCCTGGAGCAGCAGGCCCAGGCCCGGTAGGGGCCGCCCCGAGGCCGTACACCCCGCGCTCTTGCGCGTATGAGACCTCGGACTTGCCCGCCGCGCCCCCGCCCGCCAGCATGACGATCATGACTGACATGGACTGGGCGGGCTGGCATGACGCGTACGACGTGCCGGGCTCGCCGCTGGAACGGCGGCTTCAGGTCGTGCGGAAGTGGATCGGGACCGCGCTCGACGCGGGGGCCGAGCGGGTGGTGAGCCTGTGCTCAGGCCAGGGGCGCGACCTGCTGCCGGTGCTCGCCGCGCACCCCGGGCGCGACCGGGTGCGGGCCCGGCTCGTGGAGCTCGACGAGCGCAATGTGGCCGCCGCCAGGCGGGCCGCCCCGCCGGGGGTCGAGGTGGTGCGCGGGGACGCGGCGCTGCTCGGCGCGTACGCCGGCGCGGTGCCCGCGGACCTGGTGCTGGCCTGCGGCGTGTTCGGGAACGTGAGCGACGACGACGTGCGGCGCACGGTCGGCCTGCTGCCGCAGCTGTGCGCCCCCGAGGCCACCGTGATCTGGACCAGGCACCGGCACGAGCCCGACCTGTTTCCGCGGATCTGCGAGTGGTTCGAGGAGAGCGGGTTCGAGCGGGTGCGGGTGGAGAGCGACGGGTACGGCGTCGGCGAGCACCGTTACACCGGGCCGCCCGTCGCGCTCGAACCGGACGCGCGCATGTTCACGTTCGTGTCGCCACACTGAGGCTCTCAGAGCCGCTGCCGCAGCCAGTTCAGCGACGCCGTGCCGAGCGCGGTGGCCATGTCGATCAGGTGGCGATCGTCGCCCGGCCCGGCGTTCGCCGCCAGCCGCAGCAGGAAGCCGGAGTGCGCGGCGAGGAAGGCGTCGATCGGCTCCGGGCCGAGGTCCCGGGTCAGGGGATGCTCCTGGGCGAGCGGCTGCGGGTCCACCCCGCTCAGCGAGGCGCTCGACAGCAGGGTGAGCACGTCGCAGTGCGCGGCCCCGACCCACGCGTGGGGCCAGTCGACGACGAGAACGCGATCCGGGGTGAGCATGACGTTGAACGGGTAGAGGTCCCCGTGCAGCAGCGTCTCGCCCGCCAGAGACGGGGCGGCCGCCTCCTCCAGCGCGACCAGCTCGTCGAGATGATCACCCGCCCACGGCGACACCGAGGCGAGCCGCCCGGCGCCGCCCTCGTCCGCCAGCGCGAGCCACCCGCCGAGCCGCGGCGGGGCCAGGCCGGCGGGGTCGATCGGCGACGGGGTCAGCACGCGCGCCAGCCCGGTCGCGGCCGCGAGCACCCGGTCGAGCTCGTCCCGCCGCCACGGCTGGGCCGGCAGCCGGCCCTCGACGTCCTCGAACACCAGGGCCACCCACGTGCCGTCGTCGTAGGCGTCGAGCAGCCGCGGCGCCGGGACGTCGCCGGGGAGCCGCCGGGAGACCTCGATCTCCCGGCGGTGGAACCGCGCCACCCCGGGCGCCACGCGTGAGCTCACCGCCTTGACGAACACGCGTCCGCCGCCGGCCAGGCGCAGCCGGGCGGCCACGCCCTCGGAGAAGCCGCCCGGCTGGCCGGCCGCGCCGACCACCTCGCTCCCGAGCAGCTTCTCGATCGCCGCCCGCACCTCGGCGGGCACCTCGGCCCAGTCGATGCGCCGGCCTCCGGTCGCGTGCGGCAGGCCCTTCATCAGGGGAGGCTGCGGTAGAGGTCGCCCGTCAGCTTGGTGACGCGGGCGACCGAGGAGGCCCACGTGCCGCCCGCCGGGTGCGCCGTCAGCAGCGCCATGACGTACCGCTCCTTCTTGCCCACCAGCCCGGTCGTGTGCAGCACCGGGCGGCCGTAGTCGGGCACGCCCGAGCCGGTGGCGCGCTGGGCGATCCACGAGATGGGCGCCCCGACCGCCCTGGCGCCCGAGCACCGCGTGGGCGGCGTGTTGCCGAACCCCGACCAGCCCTGCTTGACCGCCCACGGCCGCGGCACCGCGTCGGGGATGCCGAACGTCTGGTCGAAGCCGTCGGTCCCGCACGGCGTGGACTGCCGCAGGTGCCCCAGGATCGTGTCGCGGACCCGGGGCTCGGCCCTGTCGAGCAGGTAGCGGTAGGTGCGCACGATGTCGTACGCGCTCAGCGAGGTGTAGCCCCAGAAGCCTGGCTTGGAGGCGGGCGGCGGCGCGGTGTCGGCCAGGCCGAGCTTGCGCGCCATCCGCACGATGATCTGCCCCTTGCCGTCGCGGTCCCAGAACGCCGAGGCCGCGTCGTCGTCGCTGGAGCGCAGCATGACCTTCAGCAGCCTGGCGTCGGCGGCGGGCACGCTCTTGCGCCGCTCCAGGTAGTCGATCGCGATGAGGATCTTGACGACCGAGGCCGAGCGGAACTTGCGGTGCGCGTTGCGCGCGGTCACGAACTTGCCCGCCTGCCGGTCGAACACCACCCACGACGCCGTGGTGCCCGCGGGCACCCGCGGAGCGGCCTGAGCGGGCGTGGCCAGCCCGACGACAAGGGGTACGGCCGTCACCACGGCGGCCAAGGGCTTCCTTCGCATTCGCCTATACCTACCAAGCCTTGACCCAGCCAACAAAGCGGGTATAAACAAAGATGAAACCAACCCGAAACGGCGGTGAATCAACATCATGTACGCCGAGGAGCGGCAGCAGGAGATCCTGCGCAGGGCCCGCGCCGCGGGCCGCGTCGACGTGGTGACGCTGGCCGCCGAGCTCGACGTGACCACCGAGACGATCCGCCGCGACCTGACGTCGCTGGAGCGCGCGGGCGTGCTGCGCCGGGTGCACGGGGGCGCGATCCCCGTCGAGCGCCTGGGGTTCGAGCCCGCGCTGGCCACCCGCGACGAGGTGATGACGGCCGAGAAGGAGCGCATCGCCAAGGCCGCGCTGGCCGAGCTGCCCGAGGACGGTTCCGTGATCATCGACGCGGGCACCACCACGGGCCGGCTGGTCCAGGTGCTGCCCGCCGACCGCGAGCTCACCGTCGTGGTGAACTCGCCGCCGCTGGCCACCGCCCTGGCCGCCCGCGCCAACCTGCACGTGATCATGCTGGGCGGCCGGGTGCGCGGCAAGACGCTCGCCACGGTCGACGACTGGGCGCTGCGCCCGCTGGCCGACCTCAACGTGGACGTGGCCTTCATGGCGGCCAACGGCTGCTCGCCCGCCAGGGGCCTGACCACGCCCGACCCGGCGGAGGCGGCGATCAAGCGGGCCATGGTCAAGGCCGCGCAGCGCAGCGTGCTGCTGGCCGATCACACGAAGTTCACGAACACGTACCTGGCCAGGTTCGCCGGGCTCGACGAGATCGACGTGCTGATCACCGACACCGGGCTGGACGTCGCGCTCGCCGCCGACCTGGCGGCGGCGGGCCCGGAGGTGATCAGGGCATGATCCTCACCCTGACGCTGAACCCCAGCCTCGACCGCACCATCGAGATCGCCGCGCTCGACCGGGGCGCCGTCATCCGCGCCGCCGCCGCCCACCTCGACCCGGGCGGCAAGGGCGTGAACGTCTCGCGCGCCCTGCTGGCCAACGCCGTGGCGAGCCGGGCGGTGGTGCCGTTCGGCGGCGACGAGGGCAGGCAGCTCGTACGGCTCCTCGCGGCCGAGGGGCTCGACATGGTCACCGTCCCGGTGGCCGGCCCGACCAGGTCGAACGTCACGCTGGCCGAGCCCGACGGCACCATCACCAAGATCAACGAGCCGGGCACGGCGCTGTCGGCCGAGGAGCTCGATACGATCGCCGACGCCGTGCTCGACGCCGCCCACGAGGCGGACTGGGTGGTCGCCTCGGGCAGCCTGCCGCCCGAGGTCCCGGCCGACGTCTACGCCCGGCTGTGCCGCAGGTTCGCCGGGGCGGGCATCCACATGGCGGTCGACACCAGCGGCCCCGCGCTGGCCAGCGCGCTCGGCGCCGCCCCCGCCCTGGTCAAGCCGAACCTGGAGGAGCTGTCGGCCGCCACCGGCATGCCCATCCGCTGCCTGCGCGACGTGGTCGAGGCCGCGGGCAAGCTGCGCGCCGCCGGCGCCCGCAGCGTGCTGGCCAGCCTGGGCGCCGACGGCGCGCTCCTCGTCGAGGAGCAGGGCATCTGGTACGGCGAGGCCGCCGTCACCGAGCCGCGCAGCTCCGTCGGCGCCGGCGACGCCATGCTGGCCGGTTTCCTCGCCGGCGGCGGGCACGGCCCGGACGCGCTGGCGCGGGCGCTGGCCTGGGGCGCCGCGGCGGTCCGGCTGCCCGGCAGCCGCATGCCCGGCCCCGCCGACATCGACCTCATCACCGTCGCCGTCCACCCGCCCGACCCGTCCCGCCCCCTCACCACTCCCCTTGTCCCGCACAGCGGCTGATCAACTGCTCATCCCCCCGAAGGAGCAAGTCCATGGCCGACAGTTACACTCCCCCGGTCACCGGAACCGGCGCCAAGGCCACCATCCAGCGCATCGGCGGCCATCTGGCCGGCATGATCATGCCGAACATCGGCGCGTTCATCGCCTGGGGCCTGATCACCGCGCTGTTCATCCCGACCGGCTGGCTGCCCAACGAGACGCTCGCGAAGATGGTCGGCCCGATCATCTCGACCCTGCTGCCCATCCTCATCGCCTACACCGGCGGCCGGATGGTGCACGGGCAGCGCGGCGCGGTCGTGGGCGCGGTGGCGGTGATGGGCGTCGTGGTGGGCACGGACTCTCCGATGTTCCTGGGCGCCATGATCATCGGCCCGCTCACCGCCTTGATCCTGAAATATGTGGACAAGTTCACGGAGCAGCGGACCAAGGCCGGCTTCGAGATGCTCGTGGACAACTTCTCCGCCGGCATCGTGGGCGGCGCGATGGCCGTCGTCGGGATGTTCGGCATCGGCCCGATCGTCCAGACGGTCACCACCGCCGCGGGCAACGCCGTCAGCTGGCTCATCGGCCACAACCTGCTCCCCGTCGCCTCCGTGCTGATCGAGCCGGCCAAGGTCCTGTTCCTGAACAACGCCATCAACCACGGCGTGCTCGGCCCGCTCGGCGTCGCCCAGGCTGCGGAGACGGGCAAGTCGATCCTGTTCATGCTGGAGTCGAACCCGGGGCCCGGCCTCGGGCTGCTGCTGGCGTACCTGCTGTTCGGCCCGCGCGAGCTGCGCCCGAGCACGCCCGCCGCCATGATCATCCACTTCTTCGGCGGCATCCACGAGATCTACTTCCCGTACGTGCTCATGAAGCCCCGCCTCATCCTCGCGGTCATCGCGGGCGGCGCGGCCGGCGTGTTCACGTTCATGGTCACCGGGGCGGGCCTGGTCGCCACGCCGTCGCCCGGCAGCATCTTCGCCTACATCGCGGTCACCCCGAAGGGCGGCTGGCTCGGCTCCAGCCTGGGGATCCTCGTGGCCGCGGGCGTGTCGTTCGCCGTCGCCGCGCTCCTGCTCGGGTTCGGCCGGGGCGAGAAGAAGGACGAGCCCGAGGGCTCGCAGGAAACCGTCACAGAACCCGCCGCCGAACCCGCCAACAAGGAGGCCTGAGCCATGGCCGGCATCGACAGCAAGGACATCCACAAGATCATCGTGGCCTGCGACGCGGGGATGGGCAGCAGCGTGATGCTCGCCTCCACGCTGCGCAAGCAGCTCAAGGACACCGGCGTCACCGTCGAGCACACCCCGGTCAACTCGATCCCCGACGACGCCGACGTGGTCCTGTGCCACGCCGGGCTGGCCGCCCGCGCCAGGGCCGCCGCCCCCGGGAAGGTCCTGGTGCCGTTCCAGATCTTCCTCGGCGACCCGGCGGTGACCAGGCTGGTGAACACCATCAAGAACGGCGGCACGGTCGATGCGTGACGGCCTGCTCGACCCGCGGGCCGTGCTGCTGCACGAGAGCGCCCCCGACCGCGCCGCGGCCATCCGCCGGTGCGGGCAGGCGCTGGTCGACGTGGGCGCGGTCGCGGAGCCGTACATCGAGGCGATGCTCGAACGGGAGCGGACGATCTCCACGTACGTCGGCGAGGGCGTGGCCATCCCCCACGGGACGAACGCCTCCAAGGAGGACGTCCGGCGCGACGCCATCTGCGTGGTGCGCTTCCCCGGCGGCATCGACTGGGACGGCGAGCAGGTCACGCTCTGCGTCGGCATCGCGGCCAAGGACGACGGGCACGTGCCGCTGCTGGCGGCGCTGGCCGAGATCCTGCTCGACCCCGACCGCGCCAGGACGCTGCGCGAGGCCACCGAAATCTCACAAGTCATGAAGGAGCTCACAGCGTGAAAGTCGCCAGATTCCACGCTCCCGGCGACATCAGGATCGAGGACGCGCCCGAGCCCGTCGCCGGGCCCGGCGAGCTGAAGATCCGCGTACGGAACTGCTCGACGTGCGGAACGGACGCCAAGATCCTCAAGTTCGGGCACCACCACATCAGGCCGCCGCGGGTGATGGGCCACGAGATCGCCGGCGAGGTCGTGGACACGGGCGAACGCGTGCAGGTGATCGCCGCGATCCCGTGCGGCACGTGCCCGGAGTGCCTGCGCGGCCGCCTGACCGTCTGCCCGAACCAGGAGTCGATGGGCTACCACTACGACGGCGGCTTCGCCGAGTACATGGTGATCCCGGCCAAGGTGCTGGCCGTGAACGGCGTCAACGCCATCCCGCCCGGCGTCGGCTTCGCCGAGGCGTCGGTGGCCGAGCCGCTCGCCTGCGTGCTCAACGGCCAGTCGCTGGCGCGCGTGGGGGCCGGGGACGACGTGGTGGTGATGGGCGCGGGCCCGATCGGCTGCCTGCACGTACGCCTCGCGCGGGCGCGCGGCGCGGCCCGGGTCTTCCTCGTGGACGTCAACCCGCAGCGCCTGGCGATGGCCGCCGAGCTGGTACGCCCGGACGCGGCGATCGACGCGGACCCCGTCGAGCAGGTGTTCAAGCTGACCGGCGGGCGGGGCGCCGACGTGGTGATCACGGCGGCGGCCTCGGGGGCGGCGCAGGAGCAGGCGGTGCGGATGGCGGCCCGGCAGGGGCGCATCAGCTTCTTCGGCGGCCTGCCCAAGGACGACCCGCTCGTCACCCTGGACTCCAACCTCGTGCACTACCGCGAGCTGACCATCGTCGGCGCGAACGGCTCCAGCCCCGCCCACAACGCGGAGGCTCTGCGCCTCGTAGCCTCGGGGGACGTGGTGGTGTCCGACCTCATCACCCACCGGCTGCCGCTGCCCCGGGTGCTCGACGGGATCGACCTCGTCAGCCGTGGCGCGGCCATCAAGGTCACAATTGAGCCCTAGGAGGTTCGGCATGGCACAGCGAACGGTCGTCGTGGCCTCTGCCAGCGGCCTGCACGCCCGGCCCGCCAAGCTGTTCGTGCAGGCGGCGGCGCGGCTGGGGGTGCCGGTGACGGTGCGGCTCGGGGCGAAGGCGGTGCCGGCGAAGAGCATGCTCGGCGTGCTGTCGCTGGGGGCCGTGCACGGCACGGAGGTGACGCTGGAGGCGGACGGGCCCGGGGCGGAGGAGGCGCTGGACTCGCTGGTGGCGCTGCTCTCGCGCGACCTGGACGCGGAAGAGGCCCTCGATGCCTGACCGGCTGGCCGGTCTCGGGGTCAGCCAGGGGCGCGCGGCGGGGCCGACGGTGCGGATGGCCGCCCCTCCGACGCTGCCCCCGCCGCGCCCGGTCGCCGACCCCGCCGCCGAGGCGTCCGCCGTGGCCGGGGCCCTGGCGGCGGTCGCCGCCGACCTCACCCGGCGCGCAGCCGGCGCCTCCGGGGAGGCGGCGGACATCCTCGAGGCGCTGGCCATGATCGCCGACGACCCGATGTTGCTGGAGGACGCCGAAGGCCGCGCCCGGGAGGGCATGGACGCCGCCCACGCCCTGGACGCGGCCTTCGCGCAGCACCGGGACGCGCTGGCCGCGCTCGGCGGATACCTGGCCGAGCGGGCCGCCGACCTCGACGACCTCAAGCACCGGGCCGTGGCGTTCGCGCTGGGCCTGCCCATGCCGGGGCTCCCCTCCCCCGGCCACCCGTACGTGCTGGTGGCCGAGGACCTCTCCCCCGCCGACACTGCGGGCCTGGGCCCGGACGTGCTGGCGCTGGTGACCGAGCGGGGCGGGCCGACGAGCCACACCGCGATCCTGGCCCGCGGCAGGGGCCTGCCCGCCGTGGTGGCCTGCGCGGGGATCATGGACGTCCCGGACGGCACCGTGGTCGGCGTCGACGGCGCCACCGGAGAGCTGGCCGTCGGCCTCACCGAGGAGGCGGCGGCGGAGGTCAGGGAGGCCGACCGCGCGGAGCGGGCCAGGCTGGCGGCCGGCAGGGGCCCGGGCCGCACGGCGGACGGCCACCCGGTGAAGCTGCTGCTCAACATCGGCTCGGCCGCGGACCTGCGCCCCGGCGCGGAGGGGGTCGGGCTGTTCAGGACGGAGTTCCTGTTCCTGGACCGCGCGACGGCGCCGTCGTTCGAGGAGCAGGTGGCCGCGTACGCCGAGGTGTTCGCCCAGGCGGAGAACGTGATCGTGCGGACGCTCGACGCGGGCACCGACAAGCCGCTGCCCTTCCTCGGCCTGCCCGGCGAGCCGAACCCGGCGCTCGGCGTGCGCGGCCTGCGCGTGGACCGGCTGCTGCCGGACGTCCTGGACACCCAGCTCGACGCCATCGCCGAGGCGGCCCGAAAGACGGGCGCCGAGGCGTGGGTGATGGCGCCCATGGTCACCACGGCGGCGGAGGCCGGGGAGTTCGCGCGGCGCGCCCGCGCCAGGGGCGTCGCCAGGGTGGGCGCGATGATCGAGGTCCCGGCGGCGGCGCTGCGGGCCGGGCGGCTGCTGCGGGAGGTGGACTTCCTCAGCATCGGCACCAACGACCTGGCCCAGTACACCTTCGCCGCCGACCGCCAGCACCCCGCCCTCGCAGACCTGCTCGACCCGCGCCAGCCCGCGCTGCTGGAGCTGATCGCCATGTGCGCCGAGGCGGGGCAGGAGGCGGGCAAGCCGGTCGGGGTGTGCGGTGAGGCGGCCGGCGACCCGGTGCTCGCGCCGCTGCTGGTGGGGCTCGGCGTGACGAGCCTGTCCATGGCCCCGGTGTGCGTGCCGTCCGTACGCGAGGCTCTGGCGGCCCTCACGCTGGCCGAATGCCGCGAACGCGCCATGACGGCCCTCGCCTGACCGGCCCCGGCTCGACCACCCGCAGCGGTCAGGTGGTGGGCTGGGGGGCGGTGGCGCGGAACGTGAGGTGGTCGCCCTCGACGTCCACCATCACCTTGCCCCCCTCCTCCACCTCGCCGGTCAGCAGCATCGTGGCCAGCCGGTTGTCCACCTCCCGCTGCACCGTGCGGCGCAGCGGCCGGGCGCCGAACTCGGGCTGGTAGCCCCGCTCCGCCAGCCAGTCCTTGGCCGCGTCCGTGACCTCCATCGCGACGTCCTGCCCGCGCAGGCGCTGCCGGGTGCGCTGCAGCATCAGCTCCACGATCTGGCGCAGCTGCTCCTTCTCCAGCCGCTTGAAGATGATCGTCTCGTCGATGCGGTTGAGCAGCTCCGGCCGGAGCGAGTGCCGCAGCAGGTCCATGAGCCGGTCTTCGAGGTCCTTGACGTCGCCTTGCGAGTCCAGGATGAGCTGGGCGCCGATGTTGCTGGTCATGATGACGATCGTGTTGGTGAAGTCCACCGTGCGGCCCTGGCCGTCGGTGAGGCGGCCGTCGTCGAGCATCTGCAGCAGGATGTTCATGACGTCCGGGTGGGCCTTCTCGACCTCGTCCAGCAGGATGACGCCGTGCGGGCGGCGGCGGACGGCCTCGGTGAGCTGGCCGGCCTCCTCGTACCCGACGTATCCGGGCGGCGCGCCGATGAGGCGCGAGACCGTGTGGCGCTCCTGGAACTCGCTCATGTCGATGCGGACCATGTGGTCCTCGCCGCCGAACAGCGCCGCGGCCAGCGCCCTGGCCAGCTCCGTCTTGCCGACGCCCGTCGGGCCGAGGAACAGGAAGCTGCCGATCGGGCGGTTCGGGTCCTTCAGGCCCGCCCGCGCCCGGCGTACGGCCTCCGCGATGGCGGTGACGGCCTCGTCCTGGCCGATCACGCGCTCGTGCAGGTGCTCCTCCAGCCGCATGAGGCGTTCGCGCTCCTGCTGGGTGAGCTGCGTGACCGGGATGCCGGTGCGGCGGGAGACGATCTCGGCGATGTCCTCGACCACGACCACGGGCACGCTGTCGGTGCCGTGCCGGGCGCGTTCGACCTCCGGCCTGATCTTGTCGATCTGCGTGGAGAGGTCCTTGGCGCGGTCGAAGTCCTCGGCGGAGACGGCCTGGTCCTTGTCGCGGCGCAGCGCGTCGAGCCGCTCCTCCAGCTCCCGTACGTCGGCGCCGGGCGTGCGCGAGCGCAGCCGCACCCGGGCGGAGGCCTGGTCCATGAGGTCGATGGCCTTGTCGGGCAGGAACCGGTCGGAGATGTAGCGCGCGGACAGGTTCGCGGCCGCGTCCAGGGCCTCGTCGGTGATGCGGACCTGGTGGTGGGCCTCGTACGCGTCCCGCAGCCCGGCCAGGATCTCGACCGTCTCCTCCACGGACGGCTCGGAGACCAGGATGGGCTGGAAGCGGCGTTCGAGCGCGGCGTCCTTCTCGATGTTCTTGCGGTACTCGTCGATGGTGGTGGCGGCGATGACGTGCAGTTCGCCGCGGGACAGGGCGGGCTTGAGGATGTTGGCCGCGTCCATGGCGCCCTCGGCGGCGCCCGCGCCGACCAGGTTGTGCACCTCGTCGATGAAGACGATGGTCTCGTCGGAGTGCGCGCGCACCTCGTCGATGACCTTCTTGATGCGCTCCTCGAACTCGCCGCGGTACTTCGTCCCGGCCACCATGCCGGTCAGGTCGAGGCCGACGACGCGCCGGTCCTTGAGCGTGTCCGGGACGCTGTTGTTCACGATGCGCTGGGCGATGCCCTCGACGATCGCGGTCTTGCCGACGCCCGGCTCGCCGATCAGGCACGGGTTGTTCTTGGTGCGGCGCGACAGCACCTCGATGGCCTGCTCGATCTCCTCCTCGCGGCCGACGACCGGGTCGAGCTTGCCCTGCCTGGCCTCCTCGGTGATGTCCCTGCCGTACTGGTCGAGCGTCGGCGTGCCGCTCTGACGGCTCATCTCGCCGTCGCCCCGGCGCGGGACGGCCGACATGGCCTCCTGCAGCTCGTTCGCGGAGACCCCCTGGTCCTGGAGGATGCGGGCGGCGCCGGAGTCGGGGCGCGCGGCGAGCGCGAGCAGCAGGTGCTCGGGCCCGATGTACGACGACCGCAGGGCGTGCGAGATCCGCTGGGCGTCGAGGATGGTCCGCTTGGCGGCCGGTGAGAGCGTGGTGGGCGGCTCGCCGGCCTCGCCCGGCCCGGCCACCTCGTCGATGCGGTCGCGCATCCGGCCCACGTCCACGCCGGCCGTGCGCAGCAGGTTGCGGATGCCGTCGTCGTCCGTCAGGGCGTCGAGGATGTCGAGTACGTCCAGGTCGGGGGCGCCGCGCTGACCGGCGGCGTCCACGGCCCGCGCCAGGACCTCCCGCGCCGAGGCGGACAGCAGCCTGCCCACGTCCACCCGCTGCACGCTGGGCCGGGTCGGCGGCCACGACTCCATGCCGCCGAATACCCGGCCCGTGAGCTCTTCGAACCCTCTGAACGGGTCCCCGCCGAAAAACGACATCGCATGTCCCCCCTCAACTCGGGGAACACCTACCGCCCAAACTGAAAGTCACACCCGGCGCCAGGCAAAGCCTGGGGTCCGCTCAGGGGCGCCGGCGCAGGCTCGCGTCGCCCAGCTCCGGCGGCTGCCAGCCCCGGTCGGCGGGGTTGAGCGTGACGCCGGGCGCGACGATCTCGTCGATCCGGTCGAGCACGTCGTCCGTCAGGCGGACCTCGGTGGCCGTGAGCTGGCCCTCCAGGTGTTCCAGGGTGCGCGGGCCGATGATGGCCGAGGTCACCGCCGGGTGCCTGATCGTGAAGGCCAGCGCCAGCTCGATCAGCGTGACGCCCGCCTCCTCGGCCAGCACGGCGAGCTGCTCGACCGCGTCCAGCTTGCGCTGGTTGACCTCCTTCGTCAGGTCGTACCGGTCGGGCAGGCGCTCCGCCCTGCGCGTCTGCGGCTGGCCCTGCCCCTTGCGGTAGCGGCCGCTCAGCCAGCCGCCGGCCAGCGGGCTCCACACGATGACGCCCATGCCGTACTTCTCGGTCACGGGCAGCACGTCGGCCTCGATGCCGCGGGCGAGCAGCGAGTACGGCGGCTGCTCGCACACGAACCGTTCGAGCGAGCGCCGCTCCGACGCCCACTGCGCCTCGACGATCTGGTGCGCGGGGAAGGTGGAGCTGCCGATGTAGCGGACCTTGCCCTGCCGTACGAGGTCCGTGAGCGCGCCGAGGGTCTCCTCGACGTCGGTGGCGGGGTCGGGACGGTGGATCTGGTAGAGGTCGATCCAGTCGGTGCCGAGGCGGCGCAGGCTGTTCTCGACCTCCTGGATGATCCAGCGGCGCGAGTTGCCCCGCTGGTTGGGGCCCTCGCCCATGACGCCGTGGACCTTGGTGGCCAGCACCACGTCGTCGCGTTTGCCCGACTTGGCGAGCGCCTGGCCGACGAACTCCTCCGACTGGCCCTGCGAGTAGACGTCGGCGGTGTCGATGAAGTTGATCCCCGCGTCGAGCGCCCGGTCGATGATCTTGGCGGACTCGCCGGGGTCGGACTCACCCCATCCCCCGAACATCATCGCCCCCAGGCAGAGCGGGCTGACCTTGAGTCCAGTACGTCCAAGTACGCGATATTCAGTCACGGAAATCACTCTGTCCCAACGAGGAGGTTGACGGGCGTGTCACCGGAGACGAGTCCCGGGGTCCGGCGGAGCGCATCGGGTCGCGGAGCACGATCTCGGCCCCGGCGGCCTTTCCCGAGGCCACCCGCGATGATGATCGGCATATTCCCTCATGGTGTCATGGACCCATGAGCGAGTTTCCGGAGACCCCGACGCCCGCGTTCCTCTTCGACCTGGACGGCACCCTGATCGACAGCGTCTACCAGCACGTGATCGCGTGGCGGCAGGCACTGTCAAGTATGGGGATCGACCTGTCGGTGTGGCGGATCCACCGCCGCATCGGCATGAGCGGCGGGCTCTTCGTCAGCGCGCTGCTGCGCGAGACCGGGCTGAAGCTGACGCCGGAGCAGATCGACCGGTTGCAGACCACGCACATGGAGGCGTACGAGCAGCAGGTCCACTCCGTGCGGCCGCTGCCGGGCGCGGCGGAGCTGCTGTCGGAGCTGTCCTCGCGCGGCGTGCCGTGGGCGATCGCCACCAGCGGGTACGCCCGCACGGCGCGGCTCGCGCTGGGCATGCTGGGCCTGCCGGAGGACACCCCGATGATCACGCGTGACATGGTGCGCAGGGCGAAGCCGGACCCCGACCTGTTCCTGGCAGGTGCGGCGCTGGTCCGGGTGGATCCGGCGCATGCCATGGTGGTGGGCGACAGCGTGTGGGACCTGCTCGCCGCCCGCCGGGCCGGCGCGCTGGGCATCGGGCTGCAGTCCGGCGGGTACGGCAGGGACGAGCTCGAACGCGCCGGCGCCTTCAGGGTCTACACCGATCCGGCTGAGATGCTGGACAGGCTCGACGAGCTCGGCGTACGGCAGTCCGACTGATGTTGGAATATCCCTCGGAACCACCGAGCTGGATCATGCGTATCCCCCACAAAGGAGCTTGAGATGGACTTGGCAGACATCGGCGTCACCGGCCTGGCCACCATGGGGCGCAACCTGGCCCGGAACCTGGCCAGGCACGGATACGCGGTAGCGGTGCACAACCGCACATATGGGCGTACCCAGCAGTTGGTCAAGGAGTTCGGCGGGGAGGGCACGTTCGTCCCGTCCGAGGACCTGGCCGCCTTCGTGGCCTCGCTGAAGCGGCCACGGCGGGCGATCATCATGGTGAAGGCGGGGGCGGGCACCGACGCGGTGATCGACCAGCTCGCCGACCTGATGGAGCCGGGCGACATGATCGTCGACGGCGGCAACGCCCACTTCGACGACACCCGGCGGCGCGAGGCGGCGCTGCGCGAGCGCGGCCTGCACTTCGTCGGCACCGGCATCTCGGGCGGCGAGGAAGGCGCGCTGCTCGGGCCCAGCATCATGCCCGGCGGCTCGAAGGAGTCGTGGGAGGCGCTCGGTCCGATCCTGCAGGACATCTCGGCCAAGGTGAACGGGGTGCCGTGCTGCGTCCACGTCGGCCCCGACGGTGCCGGACATTTCGTGAAAATGGTTCACAACGGCATCGAGTACTCGGACATGCAGCTCATCGCCGAGTCGTACGACCTGCTGCGCCAGGCCCTGGGCGCGACCCCGGCCGAGCTGGCCTCGGTGTTCCGCGAGTGGAACAAGGGTGAGCTGGACTCGTACCTGATCGAGATCACCGCCGAGGTGCTCGACCAGGTGGACGCCGAGACGGGCAAGCCGTTCGTGGACGTCGTGGTGGACCAGGCCGAGCAGAAGGGCACCGGCCGGTGGACCGTGCAGAGCGCGCTCGACCTGGGCGTGCCGGTCACGGGCATCGCCGAGGCGACCTTCGCCCGCGCCCTGTCCGGCCACCCGGAGCAGCGCGCCGCCGCCGCGTCCCTGCAGGGGCCCAGCCTGTCCGGGGTCGGGGGGCGCGAGCTCGTGGAGGACGTGCGACAGGCCCTGTACGCGTCCAAGATCGTCGCGTACGCGCAGGGCTTCGACCAGATGGCCGCCGCCTCGCGTGAGTACGGCTGGGACCTCGAACTGGGGGCCATGGCCACGATCTGGCGCGGCGGGTGCATCATCCGGGCCAAGTTCCTGGACCGGATCCGGGCCGCGTACGACGCCAACCCGGCGCTGCCGACGCTGCTGGCCGACCCGACGTTCGCGGCCGCCCTGGACGCGGCGCAGGAGGCGTGGCGGCGCGTGGTGACGACGGCGGTGCAGATCGGCGTGCCCACGCCCGGCTTCTCCTCGGCGCTGGCCTACTACGACGGCCTGCGCCGCGACCGCCTGCCTGCCGCGCTGATCCAGGGGCTGCGCGACTACTTCGGCGCGCACACCTACCTCCGGGTGGACAAGGAGGGCTCCTTCCACACGGACTGGTCCGGCGACCGCGCCGAGCACCCGGCCTGACCCGCGTCCCGGCCGCCGCCGTACGGCTGACGGAGCACCCGCTCCGTCCCGCCGGGCGGCGGCGCCGGACGGGCGGCGGACGGCTGGGCGGGCTGTGGTGCAAGGATGTTCAAGACCGCGCCGCCCCGTCGCCGCCAGGCTGGGCGCATGACAACGACACTCACCTCCATCGTCTTCGACTGCGCCGACCCCGCCGCCCTGGCCTCCTTCTACGCCCAGGCCACCGGCTGGCGGATCGCCCCGGGCGACGCCGACTTCGTCAGCCTCGAAGGCGGCCCGGTCTCGGTCGGCTTCCAGCGGGTCGACGGCTACCAGGGCCCCGGCTGGCCGAACGGCGGGAAGCACGCGCACCTCGACTTCACGGTCCCCGACGTCGAGGTCGCCAAGAAGGAACTGGCCGAGCTCGGCGCCACCGTGCCCGGGTTCCAGCCGGGCGGCGCCGACTGGACCGTGCTCGTCGACCCCGAGGGCCACCCCTTCTGCATCATGGGCGGCTAGTTCGCCGGGGCCGCCGCCCCTGAGGCGGCGGCCCTAGAAGCGGTAGTGCTGGACGGTGGTGCCCTTGCGCGAGAGGGCGGTGCTCCAGGCGGTCAGGAAGCTCGCCAGGCGGGTCGTCCACGGATAGCCGGCGACCTCGGGCTCGCGGCCCAGGAAGATCTCGCGTACCAGCTTCATCCGGGGTTCCAGGCGCTCGACGTCCTTCGGGGTGTCGAAGCCGGGGGACCTCAGGTAGGGGGCGACGGACTGGGTGCCGGGGTACTTCCTGGCCGCCCACATGTGGAAGCGGGTGTAGCCGTTGAAGCAGATCTCCCCCGTGGGGAAGTGGCGGATGAGGCGGTCGAGGAGGGTGGCCAGCTCCTCCCGGGACAGGAACCCGATCAGGCCGTCGGCGACGATCACGGCCGGGCGGTCGCCGGGGACCTCGTCGAGCCAGCGGGGGTCGTTGAGGTCCGCGCCGACGGTGTGGGCGTGGGGGCGCTCGGGGAGCAGCAGCCGCCTGGCCGCGGTCACACCGGGCAGGTCGACGTCGTACCACTCGACGGTGGCGGGCGGGTCGACGCGGTAGACGCGGGTGTCGAGCCCGGCGCCCAGGTCGAGCCCGACCGCGCCGGGATGTCCGGCCACGAACCGCCGCACGATGTCGTCCATGATCAGCGAGCGGTGCGCGATGCCCACGACGGGGCTGGCGGAGAGCTTGAACTGCCCGGCGTCGTAGTCGAGCCGCCTGACGAGGTCGTAGGCCGTCTTGTCGCGCAGGATCGGGTGCCTGGCCTGGTAGTCGAGCGCCTTGCCGGCCAGGGTGAGCCAGAGCGTGTTCTCCAGCGGCGTGAGGTCGGGGAGGGTGGTGGCCATCGTGTCAGTCCTCTTCCTGGGGTGAGTCGTCCAGCGCGGCCCTGGCCGCCTTCAGCGCGGCGTCGTCGGTGAACAGCCCGTGGGTGTAGAGCTCCAGCGCGGGCAGCGCGAGCCGGCGCAGCACGTCGGGGCCGAACCGCTCGTGGCCCAGCGCCCGTGCCAGGGCGGGCGGCATGGTCAGGGTGGCCATGCTGTTGAGCACGTTCAGCACCGCCAGCGCCCGTACGTCCGAGGACGGGTGCATCGAGCCGTCGGCGATCCCGGCCCGCAGGATCTCCTCGGACTCCGCCACCAGCGTGTCGACGAAGGTGGCCGCGGCGGGCGTGTCCTCCTCGATCGCGCGCAGCATGTACCGCACCTGGAGGCGGTACTCCTCCGGGTTGGACAGGTATTCGCGGAAGAGGTCCCGCATGCCGCTCGGGCTGGCGTCGCCGGCCCGCCGGACCAGGATGCCGAGGACGTGGTCGTCGCAGGCGCTCCGGAGCTTGTCCTTGCTGCCGAAGTGGTGGATGACCAGGGCGGCGCTCACCCCGGCGGTCGCCGCGACGGCGCGCAGGTTGGTCTTCTGGAAACCGTCCCGGGCGAAGTGCGCGATGGCCGCGTTGCGGATCTTGGCCAGGGCGGTCAGGTCCGACGATGCTGAACACATGTTTAGGATGCTAAACGCACGTTCAGCCCTTGGCAAGCCGGAGGGGACTCGTCTACGGGGCGAGCAGGCGGCGCAGGGCGGTCGGGGTGTGGCCGACGTGGTGGCGGATCGTACGGGTGAGGTGGGCCTGGTCGGCGAACCCCAGGTCGGCGGCCAGCCCGGCCAGGCTCGGCTCGCCGCCCTCCAGCCGGTCGAGCGCCCGGCCGACGCGCACGCGGTTACGGTAGTGGGTCAGGGAGACGCCCAGCTCCCGGGTGAACGCCCGGCTGAGCCGGTACGGCGAGACCGCCAGCAGCTCGGCCAGCGACATCAGCCCACCGGCGGCCGGGTGATCGGCGGCGATGGCCTCCCGGGCGGCGTCGGCGATCGCCGCACCGGCCCTCGGAACGCCACCGGCCCCGGAACGACCCGCCGGAGACGGGCCCCCTTCAGCGACCCCGGAACGACCCTCCGAGGATGGGCTCCCTCCGGCGGCCCCGAAACGGCCCGCCGGAGACGGGCTCCCTTCGGCCGCCGGCGCCCCCGCGACGACACCCCCTCCGGCGGCTCGCTCCCCGGAGCCGGGCCCTCCCGCACCACCCGCCCGGGACGCCCTCGCCCCCGCACCACCCCTCCGAGTGGCGGCACCTCCGGCGCCCAGCCGAAGGGCGGATGCTCCGGCGGCGTCCGCCCCCGTGCTGCCCGGCCGAAGCCCTCCGCCGCCGCCGCCCACCCCGAAGGCGGGCACGTCCGTACCGCCCGCCCCAAAAGCGGGCACGTCGGCGGCGCTCGCGGAGACGGGCCCGTCGGTGGCGGGTGTGGGGGCGGACGTGAGTCGGGCGAGGGCGGTGCCCATGAGGGAGAGCAGGGACTCGGCCAGCTCGAAAGCCGGGTCCCCACCCCGCGCCGCCGCGAGGAAGCGCCGATGGGCGAGGTCGAGACGGGCGTCCACGTACAGGGTCGGCCGGGCCGGCGGGCCTTCCCCGACGAGGGTGCGCCACAGCTCCGGGGTCAGGGACAGCGAGGTGCACACGTCGCCGCCCGCCGGGTGGGCGAAGTGCTCCTCCTCGCCGGGCACCCCGACGTACGCCATCGTCGGCTCGATCACCGCGGCCCGCCCGTCGGCCATGCGCCGGAACCGGCCGCGACGCACCAGCACCAGGCGGTGCCCGGAGCCCTCCTCCGCCACCGACCACCCTCGATGGTCATCGACGCAGGTCACAGTGTCGAGGTGGAAGCCGTCCCCGGCGGCGACACGCACAGCTGAACGCACCCGCGGCACGTTACGCCGCGGGTACGACAATCCCCCGCGACCCCCTAGCGGCCGCCGATGCCGATCGTGTTGGCGATCGCCGTGACCACGCAGAACCCGAACGGCCCGCCGGCGTCGTGCATGGTGACCTGCCCCGTGGCGACCCCGTCGGCGGAGAGGTGGCCGGTGGCCTCGACTCCGATCAGCTCCGCGGACGGCAGCCGGGCGAGCGTCAGCGTGTAGTCGGCGTTGATGAAGCGCAGCCCCTCCACCCCCGAGTTGCTCAGCGGGCTGGCGAAGTCGGCGGCCAGCGCCGTGCGTACGAACGGCGTCAGCGGCTCCTCGTCCACCAGCGGGTACGACTCCCGCAGCCACACCCGCCCCGGCCCGGGCGCGGCCCACTCCGTCACGCGCCACAGGTCGAACGGCGGGGTCCACGAGGCCCGCGCGTCCGCCGGCGGCCCGGCGGGCGCGGGCGTGTCCCACGGAGGCGTGACGAACGTCTGCTCCCCGTCCGGCTGCTCCCCCTGCCGCAGCAGCACCGCGCCGGCCCGCCCGATCACCCCCTGCTCGGTGGTGATCACCGCGTCGGCCACGAGGATCCTGCGCCCGGCCCTGACCAGCGAGGTCTCCACCGTGACCGGCACCATCGGGCTGTTGCGGAACAGGTCGACCGTCAGGCGGGCGAAGTGCAGCCCCGGCTGGGCGTAGCGCCGCTCGATGGCCCGGGCGGCGAGCCCGCCGAGCAGGCGGCCGTGGAGCATGTCGGGGGACCAGGGACCTCGGGCGTGCGGTGCGGGCACCAGCTCGCCCTTCTTCTGGGTGAAGAACGCTGACACAGAATCAGATTCTAGAGGAGAGCAGCCGTTCGCCGAGAGCCCTCAGGTGCTCCTTCAGCTCCAGGGGCTCCAGCACTTCGAAGTCCACGTCCAGGAAGGCCACCACGACGGCCATCAGCCGCAGGTCGTCGCCGCGCAGGGTGAGCAGGCACGTGTGCTCGTCCACCGGCTCGACCGTGCCCGCCGTCCTGCCCTCGATCCGCCCGGCGGGGGCGCGCAGCAGGAAGCGGCTCTCGTACGGCCACATCTCGTGCGCCAGGCGGCGCTGCACCCAGGCGGCCACGTCGGGCTCGGGCGGCTCGCGCGGCGCGAAGCGGGGGCCGTTGGGGGTCCTGAGGCGCATCCGGTCGGCCCGGTACGTGCGCCAGTCGCCGCGGTCGGCGTCCCAGGCGACCAGGTACCAGCGGTTGCCCTTGGTGACGAGGCTGTGCGGCTCGGCCCTCCTGAGCGCGCTCTCGCCCCGGTGCCCGGTGTAGTCGAAGCGGAGCTGTTCGTGGTCGCGGCAGGCGGCGGCGACGCGGGAGAGCACGTCCGCGTCCACGGTGGGGCCCTCGCGGTTGATGCGTACGGTGTGCCGCTGCAGCGTGTTGACCCGGTGGCGCAGGCGGGCGGGCAGGACCTGTTCGAGCTTGGCCAGGGCGCGCAGGGAGGTCTCCTCGATGCCGGTCACGGTGCCGTTCGCGGCGGTGCGCAGGCCGACCGCGACCGCCACGGCCTCCTCGTCGTCGAGCAGCAGCGGCGGCAGCTCCGCGCCGGCGCCCAAGCGGTAGCCGCCGGAGACGCCGGGCGCCGAACGGACCGGGTAGCCGAGGCTGCGCAGCCGGTCGACGTCGCGGCGCACGGTCCGGGGGGCGATGCCGAGCCGCTCCGCCAGGTCGGCCCCGGACCACTCGCGCCGGGTCTGGAGGAGGGCCAGCAGGCGCAGCAGTCTCGCCGAGGTGTCCAGCACGCCCACCATTGTGGCCCGAATCTGACCGCATTGCCTCCTAGCGTCGCCGCCATGGACGAATTCGTCATCGACATATCCCAGGACCGGCTCGACGACCTGCGCGGGCGGCTGGAGCGCACCCGCTGGCCCGACGCCCTCGACGGGGTCGGCTGGTCGTACGGAGTGCCGCCCGAGGCGGTCCGCGAGCTGGCCTGCCACTGGCTCGACGGCTACTCCTGGCGCGCGCACGAGGCCAGGCTCAACGCGTTCCCGCAGTACACGACCATGATCGACGGGCAGCGCGTGCACTTCGCGCACGTGCGCTCGCCCCGGCGCGACGCGCTGCCGCTGCTGCTGACGCACGGCTGGCCCAGCACGTTCGCGGACTTCTCGCGCGTCGCCGGGCCGCTCAGCCGGGACTTCCACCTGGTCATCCCGTCCATCCCGGGGTTCGCGTTCTCGGGCCCGGCGACGGAGCCGGGCTGGGGCGTGCGGCGGGTGGCCGCCGCCTGGGTGGAGCTGATGTCGCGGCTCGGCTACGAGCGGTACGGCGCCCACGGCGGCGACTTCGGCGCCCTGGTCTCCCCCGCCGTGGCGCGGCTGGCCCCGGAACGCGTGGCCGGCGTGCACGTGAACGCGCTCACCGCGTTCGTCACCGACGACATGGCGGGCCTGACCGAGGCCGAGGTGGAGCGGGCCCGCGGGGTGGAGCGGTGGCGGCGGGAGTTCTCCGGGTACGCCGCCGTCCAGAGCACCAGGCCGCAGACGCTCGCCTACGCTCTGTCGGACTCGCCCGCCGGGCTGCTCGGCTGGACCCTGGACGCGTTCGCCTCGTGGGGGCGGGACGTGGGCGGGGTGCCCGCCGACGACGTCCTCACCGACGTCACGATCCTGTGGCTCACCGGCACGGCCGGGTCGTCCACCCGCATCTACCGGGAGAGCGGCGGCGACTGGGCGGTGCCGGACGCGCCGGGCAGGACGCCGACGGGCGTGGCGGTCTTCCCCGGGGACAGCACGGTGCGGCGGTACGCCGAGCGGGCGCACAACGTGGTGCGCTGGTCGGAGTTCCCGTCCGGCGGCCACTACGCCGCTCTGGAGGCCCCCGAGCTGCTGGCCGCCGACATCATGGCCTTCTTCACTGGACTCTAAAGTCCAGGGCGATCAGTGGAACTGCGGGACGATCAGGTAGATCCCGTACAGCACCACGGCGGCGCAGGCGGTGAAGCACAGGACGGCCCCGGCCAGGCCACCCGCGCCGGTGCCGGTCCCCTGCTCCTGGGCGGACTGGCGGGCCGCCAGCGCCAGCGCGCCGAGGGAGAAGACCACCACGACGATCACGCTGACGGCCAGGCTGACGACGAAGACCTGCCCGAGGGCGTCCCATTTGATGTCCATCGACGGCTGCCTTTCAGACCGGGGCGGGGACGTCGTTGACGTTGCCCGCGTGGACGGGTTCGCGGCGGCTGATCGCGTACAGGCCGCCCGCCGCCGCGAGCGCCACCAGCGCGGTGATGACGACGCCGAGCGTGCCGGTGGTGGCCACGGCCGCCACGACCGCGCCCACCGCGGCGGCGGCCGGCAGGGTCAGCAGCCAGGCCAGCGCCATCCGGCCCGCCACGCTCCAGCGCACCTTGGCCAGCCGGCGGCCCAGCCCGGTGCCGAGGATCGCGCCCGACACCACCTGCGTGGTCGACAGCGCGAACCCCAGGTGGGAGGAGGCGAGGATGACCGTGGTCGCACTGGCCTCGGCGGCGAAGCCCTGCGGCGACTCGATCTCGGTGATGCCCTTGCCCATGGTGCGGATGATCCGCCAGCCCCCGAGGTACGTGCCCAGCCCGATGGCCAGCCCGGCGGTGGCGATCACCCACAGCGGCGGGTTCGAGCCGGAGGCCAGCGCCCCGGCCGAGATCAGCGTGAGCGTGATGACGCCCATGGTCTTCTGGGCGTCGTTGGTGCCGTGCGCCAGCGACACCAGCGAGGCCGAGACGATCTGCCCGAACCGGAACGTGCCCGTCACCGACTCGTGCCGGGCCCTGGCGGTCAGCGTGTACGCCAGATAGGTCGCGGTCATCGCGACGAACCCGGCGATCAGCGGCGAGACCACCGCCGGGATGAGGATCTTCTGCACCACCGTGCCGAAGTTCACGCCCTGGATGCCCGCGCCCACCCACACCGCGCCGATGAGCCCCCCGAACAGCGCGTGCGAGGAGCTGGACGGCAGCCCCAGGAGCCAGGTGAGCAGGTTCCACAGGATCGCGCCGATCAGGCCGGCGAAGATCATCGGCGGGGTCACCAGGGTGTCGTCCACGATCCCGCCCGAGATCGTCTTGGCCACCTCGACCGAAAGGAACGCCCCCACCACGTTCAGCACGCCCGCGATCGCCACCGCCACTTTCGGCCGGAGCGCGCCGGTCGCGATCGAGGTGGCCATCGCGTTGGCCGTGTCGTGGAAGCCGTTCGTGAAGTCGAACACCAGCGCAGTGATGATCACCACGATCACCAGGAACGTCACGTGCTCCATGCGGGAGTTCCCATCGTCTCGACGTCACCAGGACGGTAGACCAGAGCGATGAACCGGCCGTGAACTCCTGGCAGCCACCATCCATACCCGCCACACCGCCAAAGGCCAGCCAACGAGGGTTATGGAATGGTTCATGGTGAATTAGCCGATTAGGACAGATCTGCGGCCATCATCCAGACGTGCGTATCGTTCGGTTAGCGAACTTCGTCACTCCCACGTCAGGCGGGCTGCGTACCGCCCTTCACGAGCTCGGCGCCGGATACGCGGCGGCGGGACACGAGCCCGTCCTGGTCGTCCCCGGCGCGACGGCCCGCGACGAGCCGACCCCGGCCGGACGGGTCATCACCCTGCCGGGCCCGGTGGTCCCCGGCCTCGGCGGCTACCGGGTCATCACCGCCCGCGGCACGCTGCGGCGCCTCCTGGACGAGCTGGCCCCCGACCGGATCGAGGTGTCGGACCGCAGCACCCTGCGCTGGCTCGGCCCCTGGGCCAGGGCCGCGAACGTCCGCTCGATCATGGTCTCGCACGAGAGCCTGTCCGCGCTGCTGCGCCTGTACGGGCCCCTCGGCCGGCTGGCCGACCCCGTCAACCGCGCCACCGCGGCCCGGTTCGACACCGTGGTGTGCACGACCGCCTGGGCCGCGGCCGAGTTCACCAGGATCGGCGTGCCGAACCTGGTCCGGGTGCCGCTCGGGGTGGACCTGGCCACGTTCTCCCCCGGGCGCTTCGACCCCGGGCTGCGCGCCCGGCTGGCCGCGCCGGGCAAGGCGCTGCTGGTGCACTGCGGCCGCCTGTCCCCCGAGAAGCGGCCCGACCGCTCCGTCCGCGCCCTCGCCGAGCTGCGCCGCCGGGGCGTGCCGGCCGTGCTCGCGGTGGCCGGCGACGGCCCGCTGCGGCCCAGGCTCACCCGCCTGGCGGACGGCCTTCCGGTCCGCTTCCTCGGCCACCTCGCCGACCGGGAGGCGCTGGCCGCGCTGCTCGCCACCGCGGACGTGGCCCTGGCCCCCGGCCCGGTGGAGACGTTCGGCCTGGCCGCGCTGGAGGCGCTGGCCAGCGGCACCCCGGTCGTGGCCACGCGCGACAGCGCCCTGCCGGAGGTCATCGGCCAGGCGGGGGCGGCGGTGGCCGACGACCCGTCGGCCTGGGCCGACGCGATCGAGGAGCTCCTGTCCGACCCCGGGCGCGGGGAGCGGGCCAGGACCAGGGCCGAGCGGTACGGCTGGCCCGCCGCGGTCCGGGGATTCCTGGACGCGCACGGCCTGATCGACACGCCCGCGAGGCCGCGATGACGCGGATGGTCTCCCTGGGCGACTCTGTCACGGTCGGGCTCGGCGACTCCGTACCGGGACGCGGCTGGGCCGGGCTCCTGGCCGAGGCGCTGGCGCCCGCCGAGCTGAGCAACCTCGCCGTCAACGGCGCCCGGATCGCCGACGTCGTACGCGTCCAGCTCCCGCGGGCGCTGGACCTGCGCCCGTCCCTCGCCACCGTGCTCGTCGGCGTGAACGACACCCTGCGCGGCGACTTCGCCCTCGGGCAGATCCAGTCAGACCTGGAACGCCTGATCACCCGGCTGCGCGCGGACCGGATCACCGTGCTCACCGCCACGCTGCCCGACCCGGGCCTGATGCTGGGGATCCCGGAGCTGATGCGCCGCCCGCTCGCCCGGCGCGTCCACGTGATCAACGCGATCGTGACCGACCTCGCGCACCGCCACGAAACCATCCACCTCGACCTCGCCCGCCAGCCCGCCCTGTACGAGCGGCGCATGTGGGGCGCCGACCGCCTGCACCCCAGCGAACGCGGGCACCGCCACCTCGCCCGGCTGTTCGCCGCCGAACTGCTCGAACGCGGCGTCCCCGCGCGGCTGCCGGACCCGGAGCCCGCGAACGCCGAACCGACCGCGTGGGCCAGCGCGTTCTGGCTGGCCACCGCGGGCACCGCCTGGCTGATCAGGCGCTCCCGCGATTTCCTGCCTGCCTTCGCGAAGCTCGTCGCCCAGGAGATCTGGCACGAGAAATTCGCCGTACGGGCGACTCCCGGTGAACTGGACGTCGCCCCCAAACGGGATGAAACACCACATGAGGGTCGCCATTGTGGCCGAGTCGTTCCTGCCCCAGGTCAACGGGGTCACGAACTCGGTCTGCCGCATTCTTGACCACCTGGCAGCCACCGGGCACGACGCCATGGTGGTCGCCCCGGCCCCCGCTCCCCCGGCCTACGCGGGCTTCCCGGTCCACCCGGTCCGCAGCCTCGCCCTGCCGTTCTACCGCTCCGTCACGGTCGGCCTGCCCGGCATGCGCCTGTCGCGCACGCTCGCCGGATTCAAGCCCGACGTCGTCCATCTCGCCTCCCCCGCCCTGCTGGGCGCCTCCGCGATCGCCGCCGCCCGGCGGCTCGGCCTGCCGACCGTGGCCGTGTTCCAGACCGATCTGGCGGGTTTCGCCCGCCAGTACGGCATCCGCGGCGGCGACCCGGTCATCTGGTCGTGGCTGCGGCGCGTGCACCGCCACGCCACCCGTACCCTCGCCCCCTCCACGCCGACCCTGCGCGAGCTGGCCGGTCACGGCATCGCCCGCCTGGCCCTGTGGGGACGCGGCGTCGACCTCGACCTGTTCCACCCCCGGCGCCGCAGCGAGGAGCTGCGCCGCCGGCTCGCCCCGCGGGGCGAGATCATCGTGGGGTACGCCGGTCGGCTGGCCGCCGAGAAGCAGCCCCACCTGCTCGCGGCCCTCGCCGACGTTCCCGGGGTGCGGCTGGCCGTCGTGGGGACGGGCCCGATGGAGCGGCGGCTGCGCGGGCTGCTGCCCCGGGCGGAGTTCTTCGGCCTGCGCACCGGCCCCGATCTGGCCCGCGTCCTCGCCTCCCTGGACGTGTTCGTCCACACCGGCAGCAACGAGACCTTCTGCCAGGCCGTCCAGGAGGCCCTCGCCTCCGGCGTGCCCGTCGTCGCCCCGGCCGCGGGCGGCCCGCTCGACCTCGTCCGGCCCGGCGACAACGGCCTGCTCTACACCGGCGGCGACCCGTCGGCGCTGCGCGCGGCCGTGGCCTCCCTCGCCGCCGACCCCGGCCGCCGCGCCCGCATGGCCCGGCAGGCCAGGCAGTCGGTACGCGGGCGCGACTGGGCGTCGGTGTGCGAGGACCTCGTCGGCCACTATCAGGGCGTCGTGGCAGGCGAACCGGTCTCCCCTCGGACGGACAGCCCGACTGGATTTCGGCGGCGCGCCGCCGTAGGCTCCCCCAATGCGCGATCTAGGTGAGGACCCCCGGCCGGCCCGGGGCGCGGTACGCGAGACCCATTCCCTCGGCGACTCCGCCACCCT
Source organism: Nonomuraea sp. NPDC005650 (assembly GCF_040605375.1). NCBI lineage: Bacteria > Bacillati > Actinomycetota > Actinomycetes > Streptosporangiales > Streptosporangiaceae > Nonomuraea > Nonomuraea sp. NPDC005650. The sequence goes on along the minus strand of NZ_JBEXCR010000066.1, from coordinate 4,629 downwards.
GGCCTACTCCCCAGACCTCGACGGCCTGGCCGACCCTGGGGAGATCGTCTGGGCCTGGGTCCCCTACGAGGAGGACCCGTCCCGCGGCAAGGACCGCCCCCTGCTGATCGTGGGCCGGACCGGGCGCAGGCTCATCGGCGTGATGCTGTCCAGCAAGGGCGAGGACGGGCCCGACTGGCTGGAGCTGGGCGCCTGGGGGCGGGACGATCGGGTGTCGTACGTGCGGCTGGACCGGGTCTTCGTGCTGGACGAGGACGACATCCGGCGCGAGGGCGCGGTGCTCGACGGCGACCGCTTCGCCCGGGTGGCGGCCCGGCTCATGAAGACCTACGGCTGGGACGCCGACCGGTAGCCCAGCCCGGCCTCGCGCCTGGAACCTGCGCGCACCGGAGGCCCCCGGCATGTCGGGGGCTATCGGGTAGAGGCGCGTTCGACCAGGTCGGGCTGGAAGATCACCTGGCGGTGCTCGTGGCCGGCGGGCCGGTTGGCCTCCTCCAGCAGCATCAGGGCCGCCGTGTGCCCCAGCTGCTCGCGCGGCTGCCGGATGGACGACAGCGGCACGGCCGCCGCCGCCGCGAAGTCGATGTCGTCGTACCCGAGGATGGCCAGGTCGCCCGGGACCCGCAGCCCGCGCTGCGTCATCTCCTGCAGCACCCCGATGGCCACCAGGTCGTTGGCGCAGAAGACCGCGGTGGGCCGCTCGGCCGGCGGCAGGCCGGCGATCTCCTCGCCCGCCAGCCGCCCGGTGGCGATGGTGAGGTCGGGCAGGGGGATGACGGTCAGCCGGTCGTCCGGCGCGAGCACGGCGGCCAGGCCCTCGTGCCGCTCCCGCACCTGGCGGACGGTGAACGGCCCGCCGGCGAAGGCGATGTGGCGATGGCCCCGCTCGCGCAGGTGACGCCCCGCCATCCGCCCGCCGAGCACGTCGTCGACCGCGACCGCGCAGCCGTGGCTGTGCGGGGCAGAGCTGTCGAAGCGCACCACCGGGATGCCGCGCGCGATGAGCCGGCCCAGCCGCTCCTCCTCGGCGCTGTCGTTGACCGGCGTGATCAGGACGCCCAGCGGGCGCTGCTCCTCGAACGTCTCCAGCAGCCCGGCCTCGCGGCCGGCGTCCTTGTTGCTGTTGAAGACCATCACGGTGAGCTCGGCCCGCTGCGCGGCGGTCTCGACGCCGCGCAGCACGTCGATGAAGAACGGGTTGGACAGATCGAGCGCGACCACGCCGATGGTGCGGCTGCGTCCGGCCCGCAGCTGCCGGGCCGGGCCGTTGCGGACGTAGCCGAGGCGCGCGATCGCGGCCCGCACCCGCAGCCGGGTATCGGGGGCCACCGTGTCGGGCCGGTTGAGCACATTGCTCACCGTGCCGACGGAGACCCCGGCGAGCTGGGCGACCTCTTTGATGCTCGACATCGTTCCTCGTCGCAGACGTGTCGTCGCTATGATCATAACGCCTTCGACCAGGGGTTCGACACTACGTGTGGCAACCTCCGTCCGAGGCCGGCGCCAGGTCGGTCGCGGGGTTGCGGTCGAAGAAGCCGGCGGGCCTCAGCGTGAAACCGGTGTACTCGACGGGCATCACCAGGAAGTCCTCGGGACGGCAGAAATGGGTGGTGCCGACGGTGTACCAGAGCACGATGTCGGCGTCCATGACCGGCCGGTCGGCGGCGGTCCACTCAGGCAGCCCCGCGCCGCCGGGGTGCTGGTTGGGGAAGTCGCCCGCCGCCCTGCGCTCCCCGGCCGCGAACGGCGTCACCCACAGATGCCTGGTCGCGAACGCCGCCCGCCCGCTGATCGCCGCCCCCTCGCCGGCGAGCAGCACGGGCCCGACGTGCGTGGGCACCAGCTTGTACCCGACCGGCTCCCCCACGGCGTTCAGCGAGGCGTGGTTGACGACCTTCCAGTGACGGCCCCTCCCGGGATCGGCCGTCCGCTGCGCCTGCGCCTCGGTCTTCAGCAGCGTCTCGGAGGCGGTGAAGGCGTTCCCGTACGGGTTGTCGGGCCCCGGCGGGACGCGGACGGCCTCGACCTCGTACACGGAGTTGAGCGGCCCGTCGACGCACATGTCGACGAGTCTGGCACCGCGCGGGCCGATTTCGTCGGCGCTCTCACAGCGGGACGATCAGAGCCTGGGGGCGGTCGGCGGGGAAGGCCCAGATGTGCTTGCCGGCCGCGACCACCAGCCCGAGCCGGGCCCTCAGGCCCAGCCGGGTCACGCGGACGGCGGCCCCGGCGGCCGGGGCGAGCGTGAACAGGTCGCGCCCGCCGCCCGCCAGCACCCCGTTCGCGCAGACCAGGAACGGCACCGGCCCCTCCGGCGCCCGTAAGAACCGGCGCGGCTCCCCCGACCAGGCCGACACCCGCTCCAGCCCGCCCGCCACGCTGATCCACAGGGAGCCCGCGCACACGGTCATGCCGCCGCGCTCACGGGTGCCGAGGTCCACCTCCCTCGGGCCGCCGCGCAGCCAGGTGTCCCGCTTCGACGTCCACCACAAACGTTCGCCCTCGACCGCGCACCGGTCGAGGCCGGGTAACTCCACCGGCTCGCCGAAGTCGCCGGGCCCGGTCAGCCGGCGGGCCCGCTCCGGCCCGACGGCCCAGATCTCGCCGCCGCCCGCGAGCACGCGGCCGTCGAAGGGCGCGCTGGCCAGCGGGGCGCCGGCGGGGTCGAGCCAGTGCACCCGGCCCTCCGCGGTCCCCGCCAGCGTGCCCCGCAGCGGGCTCTCGGACAACGAGCCGAGGTGCGGCGGCCCCGCGAACGTCCTGGGCACGACCACGGTCTCGGCCAGCGTGCCCGGCACGCCCGCCGTGCCCGGCACGGTCCCCGGCACCGCCGCCAGGGAGCGCAGCTCCGGCACCCGCACGGCCTCGCCGCCGTCCAGCGGTTCGCCGGAGGCGGTGTAGACCCGCAACCGGCCGGACGCCGCGCACCAGACCGTGGTCCCGTCGGACGCGGCGACCCGGGCGGGCCACGGCAGGTCGATCCTCGTGACGGCGACGTCCATGCGCTGACCATAACCGTCTGGACCCCGCGCGCCAGTCCCTCCCGCTGAGCACTGGGCGGGCACTGAGACGGTTTCGCCGGGGTATGCCGTAGGTAAGGGGGCGATCCCCGTATCAGCCGAGGTCGGGCGGGCTGGGATCATGGGACGCATGCGTGTTGTGGTGATCGGGAGCGGCATCGTCGGAGCGGGCGCGGCCTACTACCTGAGCGGGCGTGGCGCGGCGGTGACCGTGGTCGACGGCGGCTATCCGGGCGAGGCCACCCAGGCGGGGGCGGGCATCGTGTGCCCGTGGGTGGACCACCCGGAGGACGACGACTGGTACCGGCTGACCAGTGAGGGCACCCGCCGCTACCCGGGGCTGGTGGAGGCGCTGGGCGAGGACATCGGCTACGCCAAGGTGGGCGCGCTGCTGGTCGCCGAGGACCCGGCCGACCTGGAGCCGGTGCGCGCTCTGCTGCGCCGCAGGCACGCCGGCGCGCCCGAGATGGGCGACGTCACCGACGTGGCGACCCCGTCCGAGCTGTTCCCGCCGCTGTCCGACGACCTGAGCGCCCTCCTGGTGCCGGGCGCGGCGCGCGTGGACGGCTGCTCGGTCCGCGACGCGCTCCTGCGCGCCGCCGTGGCCCAGGGGGCGCAGGTACGCGCGGGCGCCGCGCGGCTCACCGCGGGCGGCGAGGTGTTCGTGCACGCCGTGGCCGGCGAGGCGCCCGCCGAGGGCGAGCCGTGGAGCCCGGCCCAGGCCGCTCCCGGCGCGCCCGCCGAGCCCGCCGAGCCCGCCGATCAGGGCGGGTCCTGGCGGCAGGGCGCGCCGCTCGCTTCTTCGGCCGCGGCGCCCGCGCCCGTGGGGGCGCGCCGGTTCGCCGGTGAGGGCGAGCCGCTCGACGCCGACATGGTGATCGTGGCCGCCGGGGCCTGGACGGGCGAGGTGTGCCGGCCCTTGGGCGTGGAGCTGCCGGTGTTCCCCCGGCGGGGGCAGATCATGCACGTGACCCTGGAGGGCGTCGACACCGCGTGGTGGCCGATCGTGCTGCCGCGGGTCGGCCCGTACCTGCTGGGCTTCCCCGACTCGCGCGTCGTGATCGGGGCGACCGTGGAGGACGTGGGGTTCGCGCCGCGGGTCACGATGGGCGGGCTGGACGAGGTGATCGCGGCGGGGCTGCGGGTGGCGCCCGGGCTGTTCAACGCGACCGTCGCGGAGGCCAGGGTGGGCCTTCGCCCCGTGTACGCGCCCGGCTCCCCTCTCATCGGGCCGGTGACGGGGCGCGTGGTGGTGGCGACGGGCCTGAGCGCGTACGGCCTGACGGCGGGCCCGTTCACCGGCGAGATCGCCGCCGCGCTCGCCCTCGGCGAGGAGCCGCCCATCGACATCGAGCCCTACGCGCCCAGCGTCGGATAGAGGTCCTCGTCCGGGCCCTGCCGGATCATCACGGCAAGCACTCACTTGACCTGCTCCCCGCCCTAAAGGGGACGGGGATTCCCGTGCCGCTATGCGGCAGCTCGTGCCGCTTGCGCGGCCCGTGCTGTGGAACGGGGTGCTTGACGTTTCACGGACCCGGGTGGGTCTCCACGCCCTGAGACGACCAGCCCGGCCGCCTGTCCTTTGCTCTTGATGTTCCTCGCCCCGACG
>NZ_JBEXCR010000065.1:0-62677 GCF_040605375.1 Nonomuraea sp. NPDC005650 | reverse complement strand
ACCGGACCACCTACAAAGCCACCATCAGCATCAACATGATCCCGGCCAGCCCTTGACGCGCTACCCCAGCCCTAACTGAACGGCGTTGCCTCTAGCCCTCGCCGATGGTGTCCAGCTCCGCGACCGCGTCCGCGGGCAGGGCCAGGTCGGCCGCGGCGACGTTCTCGCGGAGATGGGCCACCGACGAGGTGCCCGGGATGAGGACGATGGTGGGCGAGTGCTGCAGCAGCCAGGCCAGGGCGACCTGCTGCGGCGAGGCGCCCAGGCGGGCGGCCACGCTCTCCAGCGTCCCCGACTGGAGCGGGGTGAAGCCGCCCAGCGGGAAGAACGGCGCGAAGGCGATGTTCTCGGCCGCGCACCGCTCGACGAGGGCGTCGTCCTGGCGGTTCGCCACGTTGTAGAGGTTCTGCACGGTGACGACGGGCGCGATGGACTGCGCCTCGGCGAGCTGGGCCGCGGAGACGTCGCTGAGACCGAGGTGGCGGATCAGGCCCTCGTCCCGCAGCTCCGCCAGCGCCCCGAACTGCTCCGCGAGCGACTCCTCGCTCCCACCCTCGTGCGTGACCAGGCGCAGGTTGACGACGTCGAGGACGTCCAGGCCGAGGTGCTGGAGGTTCTCGTGCACCGCGGCCTTGAGGTCCGCGGGGTCCTGAGCGGGGTTCCACTCGCCGTTGGGGCCGCGGCGCGCGCCGACCTTGGTGACGATGCGCAGGTCTTCCGGGTACGGGTGCAATGCCTCCTTGATGAGCTCGTTGACGACGACAGGACCGTAGAAGTCGCTGGTGTCGATGTGGTTGATGCCCAGATCGACGGCTTCGCGCAGCACGGCGACGGCCTGGTCGCGGTCCTTGGGCGGTCCGAAGACGCCGGGTCCGGCCAGTTGCATGGCGCCGTACCCCATGCGGTTGAGGGTGAGGTCGTCCGCAAGTGTCAGAGCGTTATTCGACATTTCCCGCTTTCCTCTCATTCCACGGACACTCTGCAACGTGCCTGCTCCAGATGGGAGTACCCCGTCGTTCCTGGGGGTGACAGGGCCAGGCAGCAGCGATGCGGCGCGACTACCTTGGAATTCGTGGACGGTACGAACGCGCTCGGCGAGTTCCTGCGCGCCAGGCGGGAGCTGGTGCGCCCCGAGGATGTCGGGATCAGCGCCGGCGGCCTGCGGCGCGTGCCCGGCCTGCGCCGGGAGGAGGTCGCCACGCTCGCCGGCATCAGCTCCGACTACTACCTGCGGCTGGAGCAGGGCCGCGACCGCAACCCCTCGGTCCAGGTCCTCGACGCGCTCGCCTCGGTCCTGCGGCTGGACGCCGACGCCACCGCCCACCTGATCGGCCTGGCGCGCCTGCACGAGGAGCGGCGCGGGACTCCGCGCAGACGGCGGACCCCGAAGCAGGAGCAGGTGCCACCGAGCATCCGCCGGCTCATCGACGGCTGGACCACCAATCCGGCGTTCGTGCACAACAAGCTCACCGACATCCTCGCCGTCAACACCCTGGGCGCGGCACTGTCGCCGAACCACGCGCCCGGCGTGAACCTGCTCCGCGCCGTCTTCCTCGACCCGGCAGAACGGGAGCTGCGGCGCGACTGGGAGCGGGCGACCGAGGACGCGGTCGCGAGCCTGCGCGCCCGCGTCGGGCCGGACGTCGACGATCCGCGGCTGGTGGAGCTCGTCGGCGACCTGTCGCTGCGCAGCGACCGGTTCCGGCGGCTGTGGGCCCGCCACGACGTACAGCCCCACAAGGCGCACCTCATCCGGCTGCGGCATCCACTGGTCGGCGACATCGACCTCCAGTCGGACAAGCTCACCATCAACGGCACCGACGGCTTCATCCTGGCCGTCTTCCACGCCGAGCCGGGCAGCCGCAGCGCCGAACTCCTGGGCCTGCTGGGCAGCCTCACAGCTTCAGGCTGACTCCACCCTCACGCCTCCGAGCCGACTCCAGCCTCACGACTTTGAGCTGACCCCAACCCCACAGCTCCGGGCCAACCCCAACCTCACGACTTCGGGCTGACCTCAGCCTGACGGCGGCGGCCGTACGACATCCGCCGGAGGAGCACCTCCGCCGGGCCCCGGTAGCCGACGGCGCGCATCCACTCAGCCAGCGCGATCGACAGCAGCCAGACCCCGATGGCGATCGCGAAGGTGCCCGCGAAGCTCACGTCGTCATGCAGGCTCAGCGTGAACGGGTAGAAGAGCACCACCCAGATCACGGCCTGGAACAGGTAGAACGTCAACGACCGCTGCCCCAGCGCCGCCAGGGCCGTGGTGAACCGGCCACGCCGGACCTTGACCGCGACGAGCCCGACGGCGGCGGCCATGCCGATGCCGCCCGCGTATCCGGTCAGGTCGTGCGCGACGGCGACCGCCCAGCTGACGGGGGTCGAGGAAGGCGCCCACACACCGGCCGCGAGTAGCGCCGCGGGCAGCCTGCCCGCCACTGCCACGCCGATGAGGACCGCGGTGACGCGGCGCAGCAGCGGCAGGTGCCGCTCGGGCTCGTCGAGAACCCGGCGCCGGGCGGCCCAGATGCCCAGCATCATGCCCGGCACCACGGTGAGGGTGGAGATCGCGGTCTCCACCGGCCAGGACGGGAGACTCGCCACGAGGTGGGCGCCAAAGGTGGGCTCCATGAACTCGGCCATCGTCACCGGCTTCGCCTGGGCCACCACACTCTGCCAGGCCAGCAGGAGGGTCGCCGGGACGAGCGCCAGCAGCCCCGTCCGCCACAGCACCGCGTCCCGCGCTCGTACGAGGGGGGCGAGCATCAACAGGGTCAGCCCGTACACCGCGATGATGTCGATGGGCACGAGCACGGCGGTGTTCACGAACCCGATGACGATCAACCACAGCGCCCTGCGTCGCATCAGGCTCCGGATCGAGATCCAGTCGCTGCCCCTGGCCTGCTGACTGTGGGCTAACTGCCCGAGCCCGTAGCCGAACAGGAACACGAACATGTCGCGGGCCTGGTTGTCGGCGAACAGGGACTTGACGAACTTCGCCATGGCGTTGAGCACGGCAGGGCCCGCATCCCAGTCGCCGACGAACGCGGGCGCATGGGACAGAGCGATCAGCAGCAGCATGAAGCCACGCGCCAGATCCGGCGCCAGCGCTCGCGCGGTCACGCCGGTGGACGCCGTCAGGGTCATATCGATTTCCTTCCAGATCTGTAAGCCGATCCCGTTCCGGACCCGCACACCATTCCCGCTCCAGACCCGAACACCGCTTCCGTTCCGGGCCCGCGCGCCACTCCCGCTCCAGACCCGAACGCCGATCCCGTTCCGGGCCCGCGCGCCACTCCCGTTCCAGGCCCACACGCCGCTTTCGTTCCGAGCGTCGGCGAGGGGCCCCGAAGGACTCCCCGCCCCAACCTCGTCCAGCGCCTGCCGGGCGCCCGCATGAACATAAGCTCGCACACCCCTTCATTCGCGATAGTACGCGTTCAGTCGAGACCAAAAGCTACGTTGCATTCAACTAGCTGTCAATCAGCTCCGATCGAAGATCTCGCATATGTGCAGGTTAAATGAACCAAAGATTGCAATGAATCTGAAGTTGAACGCAACGCCCAAGCTTGCCTCTATTGCAATGGGATGCAGTTGAACGCAATACTGGTCCACCAGATCGCAATGACAGGAGCGCTAGGAGGCGAGTGCCGATGCCGGGAGGCAGGCTGACTCAACAGGACCGCCAGGAGATCGCCGCAGGCCTGGCGGCAGGACTCGGCTACGCCGAAATCGCGCGGCGCCTGGCCAGGCCGACCTCCACCGTCAGCCGGGAGGTCAGCCGCAACGGCGGCCCGCAAGCGTACCGGGCCAACCGAGCGCACCAGGCGACCGAAGGACGAGCCCGCCGCCGCAAGCAGCCCCCACGATCCGCGTCGCCGATCACCGACACGGCGTACGGCCGCGACCCCGAGGAGCTGCGCGAATTCACGGAGCACCTCGTCGACATCCTGGTGCTGACGGGCCTACCCCGGATGTCGTCGAGGGTCCTGGCCTGCCTCTACACCACTGACACCGGCGCACTCACGGCAAAAGACCTCACCCACCGCCTTCAGGTCAGCCCCGCCTCGATCTCCACCGCCATCGCGTACCTGGAGGAGCAGGAGTTGATCAAGCGCGACCGCGACCCACGGTGGCGTCGCGAGTTGTACAGCGTCGACAACGCCGTTTGGTACCGGTCGTTCCTGGCGAGCGCCCAGCGAAACTTCATGCTGGCCGAGACCGCTCGCAACGGGGCCCGCATATTGGGCGCCACGACACCCGCCGGCGCACGCTGTGAATTCGTGAGCGAATTCCTTCGACGTACCGGCGAGGACATGCTCCAGACGGCCGAACGCTGGCGTCACCTTTTGATTCCACAAGTACGCGATAACCGTGAGTAACGAAAGGTAATTTAACGCGATAGGTCAAGGCAACGACACCGTCACCTTCCGATCGCACCAGGTGAACACGGCCACGCCATTCACTCACCCACACGAACTCGGCACCGGCTGAGGCACCCCGAACGCGACGGTGCCGTCACAGAGCGGGCCTACTGACGACCGAACCACCGAAGGGTCGAGGCGAAGGGTGCGACTCTGGCCCGCGGTGGCTGGGGCTCGGCGGCTGGGGCTCGGCGGCTAGGGCTCCAGTGGCACTTCGCGATCATTGCTCGGATCTGCGCTGGTAGTGGCAGCGTCGGGGCAGTGGCCTGGTGTCGGCGGCGCCAATCCGACCAGCGCAGAATGTCCGTGATGGAGCGGTGCGTGGTCAGTACGAGTGCCGTCAGCAGCCAGCGGATCTCGGGCAAGGTCAAAGGGATGCAGTCGTCGGTGACGCTGGGCGGCTGGGCGGCGGCGATGGCTGTCAGGAGGGCCAGGGCGAGCATGGCCAGGGTGATGTGCCGCTGCCAGGCCGTCCAGCCGCGGACCTGGTAGTGGTCCAGCCCGACCTGGCCCTTGGCGGCTTGGAAGGACTCCTCGACCGCCCAGCGGATACCGGCGATCTTGACCAAGGCCATGAGCGGCTGTGGGGTGGGGGCGTAGCAGCGGTAGAACGCCACCTCGCCGGTGGTCAGGTTACGCCTGATCAGCAGCCACCGATGGCCTTGTGCCTGGCTGTCGTCAATTCGCGCCCAGGCCCAGGCATACCAGCGCGGTCCCTTGGCGCCCGCCCCGGCGCGGTAGCGGTGCCAGTGCCGGTCGGCCACCCGCGTGGCGACCTCGGCCGCGCTGACCGGGACGCCGTCGAGAGTGACCCGGCGGTTGCCCGCGATGGCCAGCACGTAGCGCATCTGGTGCTCCTCCAGGGCGGCGCGCAGGCGCGGGTCTTGGCCGTAGACCTCATCGCCGGTCATCCAGCGGGCGGGTACGCCGGCCTTGAGCGCGGCCAGCATCATGGCGGTGGCCAGGGCGGGCTTGGTGGCAAAGGCGGTCTGGTCCGGGATGCCGGTGGCCTGGCAGCGGTCGGGGACGGCCAGCCAGGTGTGCTCGGGCGATCAGCACGCCGTCGGGGCCGAGACGGTCGACGACGAAGTCCCGGATGTCATCGCGGACCGCGTCGGCGTCCCAGCGGGCGGTGCGTAGCAGCCGTTGCAGGGTCTGCGGGCCGGTCAGTCCGGCGTGTTCGGCCAGGTTCCAGCAGTTCTTGCGGTCGATGTCGGCCAGCAGGGCGCGTACGTAGGCGGTGGCGGTGCGGCGTGGTTCGACGCGGCCGAAGTGGCCGGCGATTCGGGTCATCAGTTCGTTGAAGATGACCATCCAGCCGTCAGGGTCTACGCTGTGGCGCGCGGCCATTGCATGATCTTTGGTTGTCTTCACAAACTCCGAATGATCACGCGGTGGCCGTTGCCATGTGACCCGATCCCACAAGATCGCGAAACTGTCACTGGAGTACTAGTCATGGGCTACCGGAACCGTCAGGGCCTGGTGAGTCACCACCGGATCCCGGCCGAGGTGCCCGGCTCGGCGGCCGGGCACCGGTCGTCGGGTCACTTGACGATGATCTGATGGGTGGCCTGGGCCGGTCCGGTCCCGCCGTCCCCCGCATAGCTCGCGAGGTAGCTGTACCTGCCGGCGTTGGCGGGCGTGTCGGTGAACGTGTACGTGCCGTCGGCGTTCACCCTCACCGGCGGGAGCTTGACGGTCTTACCGCTGGTGCCCTTGACGTACAGGGTGCGCTGCACGGTGAGCGTGGACCCCGGAGAGGGCGGCCTGTCGCCCGCCGTCAGGACGCCGCTCAGCTCCACGGCCGTGCCGGCGACGCCGGACTGCGGCCCTGTCAGGGTGAGCGTGGCTTCGCGCTTGACCGTCACGGTGACGGAGGCGCTGCTGCGGCGGTGGCCGTCGTCGCCGTCCCAGAACACCCAGTAGATCACCTCGCCGATGTACGGCGGCAGCTCGAAGACGGGCGTGTCCTGGAAGGTGAACGTGCCGTCCTGCCGCGTCGTCACGCCGGTGATCGGCAGTTTCGTCCAGCCGGGCAGGTACTGGATCACCGTGAGCGGCTTGAGCCCGAGCGCCTCGCCGTCGGCGCGGGTGAGCCGCCCCTCGACGGTGATCGGCGAGCCGGCGTACGCGTCCGCGGGGGCCGTCACCGTGAGCTTGGTGGCCGGTAGCGCGACGCCCGTCACCCTCCACAGCAGCAGCCGGTCCGTGGAGCTGCGCAGCAGTGCGAAGACGTCCGTGCCGGAGAACGCGACGCCGTCCGGGAGCAGTTCGGCGTCCGGCTGGTCGGCCGCGAACAGCTCCGCGCCCGTCGCGGCGTCGTAGAGGGTGAGGTCGGTGCTGCCCCACTGGCGTCCGGCCGCGACGTACGCGCCGTCCGAGCCGAGCGCCACGGCGGACGGGTACCCGTCCCAGCCGTCGCCGTAGGTGCCGGTCGCCGCCAGGGTTCTGGTGTCGTACCTGGTGAAGTGACCGGGGGTGTCGGCCGCGCTGAACAGGGTGCCGCCGTCGGAGCTCAGGGTGAGGTCGCGCAGGGAGTCGATGCGCCACTCCTCGCCGTCGATCGTGCCGCGCAGCGCGGGGGCGCCGTCGCCGAGGTCGTAGACCAGTATGTCGGCGTGGTGCAGGGCGGTCTGGCCGACCACGAGCGTGTCGCCGGCGGCCGCGAGCACGGGAGGCCGCAGGTGCTCGCCCCCGACCGCCACGGGCGCCGGGGCGCTCGCGCTGAGATCCAGGCCGACGACGCCGCCGGGGCCGTTGTCGCATCCGTGCCCCACCCACAACCGCTCGCCCAGCAACGCCAGGGTGGACGGGCAGGGGTGGGCCGACAGGTCGATCCGGCGGGTGACGGCGAGGCTCGCGGTGTCGATCTCGGCGACCTCGTTCGAGCCGGTGAGAGCCGCGTACAGGCGGGTGCCGTCCGCGTTCACGGCCAGCTCTTGGACGCCGGGCAGGCCGGTGACGACGCCGCCGGTGAGGTTTCCGTCAGTGCCGGCCACGATGATGCGGTCGCCGGCGGGAACGAACACTCGGCCGCCACCGACGGCCAGGTCAGCGGTGTAGGAGTCGGTGACCCCGAGGTCGGTGGTGGTGCCGGCCGCCGAGGCGGCGGGGGCCGTGACGGCGAGCAGGCCGGTGATCAGGGCGGCGGCGCCGCAGTAAGCGGCTAATCGGCGAACCAGGGATGGGGACACGAGAGCCTCCTGCCAGGACGGGAACATGTGTTCTAATAACGTCTCATGGGTGCTCCCACGTCAAGATCATTCGGTCGCGCGACACCTAACCGTGATCAAGCACCCTCCGGGGTTCGAGACCGGGACGATTGTCGGTGCTCGCCGACATAGTCGTCGCCATGACGATTCCCCTCACGTGGGTCCGCGCCGTCCGCGGCCACGAGCCGGCGCTGGACGGGATGACCCTGCGCTGCAGGAAGACCGGCGGCCAGCTGCTGGCGTCCGTGCCCAGGGCCGTGCGGTCCAGCCGGGTCGGTGAGCAGTTCGCGGCGCTGCTTGAGCACCTGGACGGGCACGAGAAGGAGTGCCGCGCCACCGTGGAGTCATGGATGCTGAACGGGCTGCCGGTGCCTGCCGGGGCTCCTCGCCGGGGCTCCTCGCCGGGGTGTGGCCCGACCCCTGGTGGCGGGCCTGCCTGCGGCACCTGGTGGTTCCGCGTGGAGGGGCGGGCCGGGGCTGGAGGAGGTGTCCGAGGACGGGCGGGTGAGCGTCAGGACGGCGGACGGCGTCCCGTACGAGTCGCCGCCCGGCGCCCCGGTGACTCCGGCGCACTCCCTCCTGCTGGACGACCCGGGGCCGTGGCGGCGGCTGCTGGCGGAGCATGACGCCGTTCAGGGCATTGAGCAGGTGAGCCGCCGGGTCCATCGCGGGCGGGAGGGCCATGACCCCGAGCCATGTGACCCCGACCCCTCAAGATCCCGAAGTGTCACTGGAGTACTTGGGCTCGGCGGCTAGGGCTCGGGGCGGCGGCCAGCGCAACGACGTGCACCCGATGCAGCACTCGCTCGTGCAACTCCCCCGGCGGACGGCCCTGCAGGCGGCGCGAACGCCCTCCTCACGAGCTGCCGTGAGGACGGGCCTGGATTGCACGGCCGGTGGCGGGTTCGTCGCGTAGAGGGCAGCGGCCAACGCAACAGCGTTTACCCAGCGCGGCGCTCGCCCGGTGCGGCGCTCGCCCCGTACGGCGGCCGCTTGTGCAGTTCCCCCGGTAGGCGGCCCAGCGGCTACCGGGTGGATGGCTCGGTAGGCGGCCAGAAATAAGCAATACGGTGGTGGTGGCGCTAACATGGCGTGCTTTCCAGGATGGTCACGTCCTTTGGCGCCCCGCCGCCGAAGAAGTCAGAAAGGGAAAACTGATCTCCCTTGACGATCTTATTCACGGGAATGCTTAGATCACCCATCGTGGCGAAGTCCATAAAAGACTTGGTTATTGCCGTTATCGGGACTTTCATGCAGACTTTCCCCTCCTGGCCGGCGTTCGGTGGGGTGTCGGCGGTGGCGGCCGGGCCTGAGAGCAGGGTGGCGCTGATGGCGGTCGCGGTCAGGGCGTGCTTGTACATGCTGCCTCCTTCGTGGCTGGCGAGAAGATCCGAGTTGCGTTGTCGCCGTTGCGGTCGCGGTCGCGGTCGAAAGAGGGACTGGCTGGTGTCGGTGGGCGACATTGGTGTGGTGTGGCCACGTGCATGCCCCGGTCAGAGGGCGGGGCGGCGTGCGTGTTGTTCAGATACTCGTCCCGACCAGGAGGCGGGCCCGTGTGAGCACGTCGGCGATCGTGTGCACCCCGGCCAGGGTCTCGCGTGGCATCGGGCCCCACGTGTCCTCCATGGCGATGTGGAGTTCGGCGAGGTCCAGGCTGTCGGCCTCCAGGTCCTCGCGGAGTCGTGCGTCCAGCGTGACCTGGTTCGGGTCGACCTTCAGAATGCTGACGCAGCGATCGCGTACCGCCGCCAGGATCTCCTCGTCGCTCACACCGGGCCCCTTCCTTGTAGCGGTCTTGTCACCTAGCGTTGCCGATCGCCCGATAACTGGTCACTGGTGACGCGGAACCCGCCGTTAAGGAGTTGATCAAGTTTCGAGGGTCGCGACGGGCCCCTGCGGTAGCGCGTACCTATCCTGAGCAGCACCTGATCTTGAGGGGGGATGGGCGTGGCCGCGCACTCCGAGACGAACCCGAGGCGGTACGCCCACGTCGCCGGAGTGGCGGTGCACCTGCCCGAGGAGAGCCTGACCACTCCCGAGCTGGAAGACCTGCTGGCCGCGCGCAATCCCGGCACGCACATTCCCCGCGGCGTCATCGAGCAGGCCAGCGGCGTGCAGCGGCGCCACGTCGCCGCTCCCGGCCAGACGGCCGCCGGGCTGGCCGCGGCCGCCGCCCGTACCTTGCTCGAACAGACCGGGCACGTCCCGCCCGTCATCGACCTGATCATCTACGCGGGGGTGAGCGTCGACGCCGTCGAGCCCGCCACCGCGCACATGGTGGCCGCCGAGCTGGGGGCGAGCTGCCCGGTATTCGATGTACGCAATGCATGCAACAGTGTTCTGAACGCGGTCGAGCTGGCCGACACGCTCATAGCGGCCGGCCGCTACCGCACGGTCCTCATCGTGTGCGGGGAGGTCGCCACTCCGGCCATCCGCTGGCGGGTCGAGTCGGCCGCGGATTTCACCGCCGCCGGCCCCTCGTACACCGTCTCCGACTCGGGGACGGCCATGTTGCTGGAGGCCAGTGCGGTGCCCGGCGTGCTGGGGCACCGGTTCTGCGCCAGCTCGGCGTACTGGGAGGCGGCCATCCTGCCGGTCACGCGGTCCGCCTCGGCCGGTTATCAGTTCGGCGCGTTCACCGTGGATCCCGTGGGGCTGGCCGTCGGAGTGCACAAGCTCGACCGGTCCGTGCTGCGGGCACCGCTGGACGAGCGCGGGCTCGACTGGGACGACATGGCGGCGATCTGCATACACCAGGCGTCGCTGTCGTCCTTGCACACCTTCTGCGAGGCGGTCGGGATTCCGCTGGGCAAGGTGGTGGTGACCATCGCCGAGCACGGCAATCTCGTCGCCTCGACGATCCCGGTGCAGTTGCACCAGGCGGTCCGGTCGGGCCGGGTCCAGCGGGGGGATCTGGTCGCGTTGGTGGGGGTGGCCAGCGGGGTCAGCGCTGGGACTGTGCTCCTGCGCTGGTGACGGTCGCCAAGGCCGGCTTTTCTGCGTCACGGCGACCGGAAGGCGCTTTGGGGATGGTGACCGACCCCGATGGCAGCCGTCGCTGGGGGTGCAGGGGCGGCGACCGACTCTGAGGGTGGATGACGCTGGGAGTGCAGGGAGAGTGGCCAGTGCTGGGGTGCGGGACCGGTTGCCAGTGCTGGGGGCGCGGGGACGGTGGCCGGCCCTGAGGGGGACGGCGCTGGAGTGCGGAGACGGTGACCCGGGCCAGAGGCGGCGGGGCTGGGCGTTGGTGCCGAAGGGTTGGGGCGGGGGTCGGTGCTGAGGGTCGGGTTGGGGCGGGGGTCGGTGCTGAGGGTGGGGTTGGGGAGGGGGTGGAGGGGTGGTCGGTTTGAGGGTGGGTTAAACGTCCGCGACACTACGGGGTTGTCGCACTACTTTCCGTGATAACGCGTGCGATGATCGGTTTTCATGTGGGACATGCGATCCAACGGAGCTCCACCGCGCTCCCGCGTGGCCGTGACCGGTATGGGTGTCCGTACCTCGGCCGGCGCGCAGCCCAAGGAGCTGTGGGGCGCCCTGCTCGCCGGCCGGTCGACGGCGCGTACGATCACCTCGTTCGACGCCGAGGGCCTGCCGGTGGACTTCGCCTGCCAGGTGCCCGACCTCGACCTGGACGGCTACGTGAAGCCCAGGGACGCCCGCCGGATGGACCGGGTCACACGACTGGCGTTCTGCGCGGCCACCGACGCCCTGGCCGATGCCGGGCCTCCGCCGGCCGCGCCTGAGCGCCGGGCGGTCGTGACTGGGACCGGGTACGGCGGCACCGCCACCCAGGAGGTCGCCTTCGGCACCCTGGACGAGCGCGGGCGTGCCTGGCCGGGCCCCCTGCACATCCCCATGAGCATGCACAACGCCGCCGCCGCGGAGATCAGCATCCGGCACGCGTTCCTCGGCCCGAGCATGTCGGTGGCCACCGCGTGCGCTTCCGGCGCCCACGCCATCGGCGAGGGCGCGCGGCTGGTGCGCGACGGGACGGCCGACGTGGTGCTGGCGGGCGGCATGGAGGCGTGCGTGCTGGCCGGCGCGCTGGTGGGGTTCGGGCAGGCGGGGGCGCTGTCGCGCCGCGCGTCGGAGCCCGAACGCGCCAGCCGGCCCTTCGACGCCGACCGCGACGGGTTCGTGCTGGGTGAGGGCGCCGCGTTCCTGGTGCTGGAACGGCTGGAGGACGCGCTGCGCCGGGGCGCCCACGTGTACGCCGAGCTGAGCGGGTACGGCCGGACGTCCGACGGACATCACCTCACGGCACCGGACCCCGAGGGCGGCGGCGCGTACCGGTGCATGCGGGCCGCGCTGGCCGACGCCGGGGTCGCGGCGGCCGACGTCGTACACGTGAACGCGCACGCCACCTCCACCCGCCTCAACGACAAGACCGAGGCGCGGGCGATCGCACGGCTGTTCGGCGCGTACGCGGTGCCCGTCACGGGGAGCAAGGGCGTGGTCGGCCACGCCCTGGGGGCCTCGGGCGCCATCGAGGCCGTGGTCAGCGTGCTGACGCTGCGCGAGCTCACCGTCCACCCCACCGCGAACCTCGACCGCCAGGACCCGGCCTGTCCCGTCGACGTCGTGACCGCGCCGCGCCCCATCGCTCCCGGGCCGGTGCTGTCGAACTCGTTCGCCTTCGGCGGGCACAACGCGACCCTCGTCTTCACCCCGCTCCTGGAGGACCGATGAAGCTCGCCGGCACGACCGCCCTGGTCACGGGCGCCAGCGGCGGCATCGGCCAGGCCACGGCCCGCGCGCTCGCCCGGCAGGGCGTGCGCCTGGTCCTGACCGGCCGCGACGCCCGCGTGTTGCGGGCGCTGGCCGCGGAGGTGGGCGGACGTGCCGTCCCCGCCGACCTGACCGGCCGCAACGCCGTCGCGAAGATGATGAAACAGGCCGGACCGGTCGACATCCTGGTGGCCAACGCCGGGGTCATCGCGCCCGCCCGGTTGACCGATCACGATCTCGACGACATCGACCACTACCTGCAGCTCAACCTGCGCGTGCCCCTCGTGATGGCCCGCCTGGCCGCCGAGCGGATGGTGGCGAACGGCCGCGGCCACCTGGTGTTCATGAGCTCGATCGGCGGGAAGATGGCGCATCCGCACCTCGCCGTCTACAACGCGACCAAGCACGGCCTGCGGGGGTTCGGGCACGCGGCCAGGATGGACCTGGCGCCCTATGGCGTCGGCGTGTCCGTCATCTGCCCGGGGCTGGTGCGCGACGCCGGGATGCTCACGCGTACCTCGCTGACCGTGCCCCCGTGGATGACGCGCAGCCCGTTGCACGTGGCGCGGGCGGTGTGCCGGGCCATCCTGACCGACGCCGCGGAGATCGACGTCGCGCCGCTGCCCGTCCGCGTCGCGGCCGGGCTGGCGAGCGTGTGGCCCGCGGCCGGGGCGCGGGTGCAGCGCATCATGGGGGTCGAGGGGTACGCCCGCGCCGCCGCCGGCCGCGGCTTCCTGTGAGACATTGACATCAAGCAAGGTTGAGGTTGCAGGCTCGGAGGACGAAGTGACCGCCGCCTCCGGGGAGTTCGCCATGCATGCCGTCGTCCTGCACACCTTCGGCCCCGCCGAGAACCTCCGCTACGAGAGCGTCCCCGACCCCGAACCGGGGCCCGGCCAGGTGCGCATCGCGGTCAGGGCGGCCGGGGTGCACCTGATCGAGACGACCATGCGTTCGGGGCTGACCGGCGGCATGACGCCGCCGCTGCCCGAGCTACCGGCGATCTTCGGTGGCGAGGTGGCCGGACGCGTGGACCAGGTGGGCCCCGGGGTGGATCCGTCCTGGATCGGGCGCGATGTGGTGACCGCGCAGGGCCGGCCCGGCGGCTACGCGGAGCTGGCGGTCGCGGACGTGACGTCCGTGCACCCGATCGCCTCCGGTTACGAGACGGCCGTGGCCATGATCGTCACCGGGGTGACCGCGCTGCAGTTCCTGGACGTGGCCGGGCTGACCCCGGACGACGTGGTGCTGGTGACCTCGGCGGCCGGCGGCATCGGCCGCCTGATCGTCCAGTACGCGCGCGGCCTCGGCGCCACGGTCGTCGGCGCGGCGGGCGGGCCCGCGAAGGTGGCGGCCGTACGCGACCTCGGGGCGGACCTCGCGGTCGACTACGAGCAGCCCGGCTGGGAGGAGAGCGTCGCCAAGGAGCTGGGCGACCACCCGGTCACGGCCCTGCTCGACGGGGTCGGCGGCGACAGGGCGCGGGCCGCGTTCGGGCTGCTGGCCGACGGCGGCCGGTACGTCACCATCGGCAACGCCTCCCGGCAGGACTTCCAGCCGGACCCTCAGACGGTGAAGGAGCGCGGCCTCACGGTGACCAACGCCCTGCTGCTGCTGCTCGGCGACCCGAGCACGCGCCCGGCGTACGAGGTCAGGGCCCTGGCGGCGGCGGCCGACGGCACGCTGACCCCTGCCGTGCAGACGTTCCCGCTCTCGGAGGCGGCGGCCGCGCACGCCGCGCTCGAAAGCAGGCGGACGTCGGGCAAGGTCGTGCTCATCCCTTAGCCGCGACGGCGTACTGCGGGTTTTCCGGGCGGTAGGACGAGCCGACGACGGTGAACCCGGCCTCGGCCAGCCGCGCTTCGAGGTCGGCGGGGGTGAACGGCTGGAAGTCGATGGTGTGCCGCTGGTGGCTGAGCGTGCCGTCCGGGTGCTCCTGGACGAAGAGGATCTCGGCCAGGCAGGGCTCGTCGAAGCTGTCGGGGAAGGTCCAGACGTACACGCAGGTGGACCGTACGCCGTCCCGCTCGCGCACCCGGTCGCCGACCACGATCCGCCGGCGCTCGCGATAGAGCAGCTCCCAGTTGCGGGAGTCGACGATCAGCGTGCCGGTCGGGGACAGCACCTGCCGCATCCCCGACAGCGCCGCCACCATGGCCTCGCGCGACCCCGTGTGGACGAGGGAGTTGCCCAGGCACAGCACCAGCTCGTACGGCCCGCTCACGGCGGCGGGCAGGTCCTCCCACCGGGAGGTGAGCACCTCCACGTCGGCGGGCAGTCGCCGCCGCGCCTCCGCCACCATCGCGGGGCTGCCGTCGGTGGCGGTCACCTGGAACCCGGCGTGCGCCAGCGCCATGGCGTCCGCCCCGATGCCGCAGGCGCAGTCGAGCACCGGGGCGCCGGGCGGAAGGGCGCCGACCACGGATTGGATGAACTCCAGGCTGGAGACGGACGTGCCGCCGATCACGCCCGGAGGATTCACGATCTCGTCCGCGAAGATCCAGTGGTAGTCGACGGCCAGGTCGCGGTAGTAGTCCGACACACGACGAGCCTCGCACGATCATCAGACCCGGTCCAGCGAATAGGGTGACGGGCGATGGACACCTTACGATCTCCCCGCCTGAAGCCCGGCGATCGCGTCCGGGTCCTCTCCCCCGCCTCCCCGCCCGCCCCTGAGCTGGTCGCCGTGGGGGTCGAGCTCCTCACTTCATGGGGTCTTCGGGTCGAGCTGGGCGAGCACGTCTTCGACCAGTGGGGCTACATGGCCGGCCGCGACGAGGACCGCGTCTCCGACCTGAACGACGCCTTCCGGGATCCGGGTGTCCGGGCCGTGTTCGCGACGAGGGGCGGCAAGGGCGCGTACCGGGTCGTGGACGATCTCGACTTCGACGCGCTCGTACGGGACCCCAAACCCGTGATCGGCTTCAGTGACATCACCCACCTCCACCTGGCCGTGTGGCGGCACTGCCGCCTGGCCGGACTGCACGGCCCCTTTGTCAACTGGAACGCGTCCGTCGTGGGACCGGGATCGGCCGAGGCGCTGCGCCGCGCCCTGACGACCACCGGCCCCGTCACCGTCCGCCGCGACCCGGCCGAGGTCACCGCGCAGGTCGGCGTGGCGGGCACCGCCACGGGCACCCTGATCGGCGGCAACATGAGCGCGGTCCGCACGCAGGTCGGCGCGGGCCTGCCCAGCCTGGAGGGAGCGATCCTCTTCCTTGAGGACAACCGCGGCACCGGCCTGGGCGAGGTCGACCGCACGCTGACGCAGCTGTCCCGCTCGGGAGCGCTCGACGGCGTACGGGGCATCGCGCTGGGGCAGTTCCTGGGGTTCGAGAAGGACGACGGGGACCCGGCGCTGGGCGGCTGGGGCGTCGTGGACGTGCTGCGCGACCACCTCGACCGGCTCGGCGTGCCGATCCTCGGCGGCCTGCCCGCCGGACACGGCCACAACCCGCCCACCATCCCCATCGGCACGGAGGCCACGATCGACACGGCCGCGGGCACCCTGACCGTGCAGGCCGCCGTGAGGTAATCCGTGTTAAGCGATGAAGAATCTCTTCGCAAAGATCTCGCTTACGAAGGAAAATGTTGAGACGCTGATCTGCACCAGGTGCCCCCCAGTCCCGAGGAGTGGTTCATGCGCCGCCTACTGGCGATCTCCGCGGTCGCCGCGCTGCCCTTAACATCCGGCGTCACCCCAGCTCAAGCCCAGGATCCCGGCGACCGGCAGCAGGCCTTCGCGGCCGCCGCGCAGGAGTTCGAGGTGCCCGAGAGCATCCTGCTCGGCGTGTCCTTCCTGGAGTCGCGGTGGGATGCCCATGCCGGGCAGCCGTCCAACGACGCCGGGTTCGGGCCCATGCATCTCACCGACGCCGCCGCGTACACCGCCTCCAACCACCACAGCGAGGGCGAGGAGGATGCCCGGGGCGACGAGACCCGGCCCCTGCCCGCCCCCGAACCCCAGGCGTCCCCCGCCGAGATCCCCGCCTCCCTCCGCACCATGGAGAAGGCCGCGCAGCTCACCGGCGAGACCCACGAGCGGCTGCGTACGGACGACGTCGCCAACATCCGGGGCGGCGCCGCGCTGCTCGCCGACTACCAGAAGGCGCTCGGCGCGCCGCTGAGCGCCAACCCCGCCGAGTGGTACGGCGCCGTCGCCAAGTACTCAGGCGCCCAGGAGGCCGGGGCGGCGAAGTTCTTCGCCGACGAGGTGTTCACGACGATCAAGGACGGCGCCGCGCGCACCACGGACGACGGCCAGCAGGTCGCCCTCCCGGCGGTCCCGGGCCTGGAGAAGATCGAGAAGTGGCTGGAGAAGCTCGGTCTCCGCCCGTCCAGGACGGACGGCGTGGAGTGCCCGGCCTCGGTCTCGTGCGAGTGGATCCCGTCCGGGTACCAGGAGCTGCCCCCGAACAACTACGGGCACTACGACCTGGCGAACCGGCCGGTCAGCCAGAAGATCGAGTACATCATCATTCATGACATGGAGGGATACTTCGACTCCTCCATCCGCCTGAACCAGGACCCGAAGTACGGCGCGAGCTGGCAGTACTCCGTGCGCTCCAGCGACGGCCACATCGCCCAGCACATCAAGGGCAAGGACGTCGCCTGGCAGGCCGGCAACTGGTACATCAACGCCAAGTCCATCGGCATCGAGCACGAGGGCTTCCTGGCCGAGGGCAGCACCTGGTACACCGAGGCGATGTACCGGTCGAGCGCCCGACTGGTCCGCTACCTGGCCTTCAGGTACGGCATCCCGCTCGACCGCGCCCACATCCTGGGCCACGACAACGTGCCCGGCACCCTGCCCACGACCGTGAAGCAGATGCACGAGGACCCGGGGCCGTTCTGGGACTGGGCGCACTACTTCCAGCTGATGGGCGCCCCGTTGCACCGGTTCGGCGGGCCCAGGTCCGGGTCGATCATGATCAAGCCGGACTTCGCGACGAACAAGCCGTACTTCTACGGGTGCGACCGCAAGAACCCGGAGAACGCCTGCCCGCCGCTCCCCGCGAGCACGGTCTGGCTCCGTACCGAGCCGAGGGCGGACGCGCCGCTGGTCAAGGACATCGGCAAGCACCCCACGGGCGAGTCCCTCTACAGCGTGTACGACCACAGCGCCCGCGCCACCACCGGCCAGCGCTTCGCCGTGGCCGACCGCCAGGGCGACTGGACGGCCATCTGGTACCTCGGCCAGAAGGCGTGGTTCCTCAACCCGGCCGGCGCCCCGACCGCCGTCCCGTCAGCCGGCCTCGTGGTCACCCCGAAGCCGGGCAAGGCCACCGTCCCCGTGTACGGCAGGGCCTACCCCGAGCAGGAGGCCTACCCGGCGGACATCCCGTACCAGGCGGTGACCCCGCTGCAGTACACGTTCTCGGCAGGCGAGAAGTACACGCTCGCCGGGCCGGCGCCCGCCGAGTACTACCGGGCGGTCACGTTCACCATGGACCAGGACCACAAGGTGGTGCGGGGCAAGACGAAGTACCTGCAGATCCAGTTCGGCCACCGCGTGATGTTCGTCAAGGCTGACGACGTGCAGGTGACGTTCTCCGGGTGAACTCCTTGACGGCGCGCCTGGTGCTCGCGAGCGCCTCCTGAGAGGAGTCGTACGTGCGCTGGGCGACGCCGACGAAGACGCAGTCGACGACGAGGAGCTGGCTGATCCGGCTGGCCAGGGCGCCGGGACGGAACTCCGTCTCGCGCCCGGCGGAGATCAGCACGTGTTCGGCCAGCTCCGCGATGGACGAGCGCGGGTTGTTCGTGATGGCGACCGTGGTGGCCCCGGCCTCCTTGGCCCGGGTCAGCGGCTCGATCACGTCGGGCGTCTCCCCCGACGTGCTGATGCCGATCGCCACGTCGCCCTCCCTGAGCAGCACCGCGCTGGTCAGCGCCAGGTGCGCGTCCTGGAAGGCGTGGCTGGACAGCCCGATGCGCAGCAGCTTCTGCGCCACGTCCTCGGCCACCAGCCCGGAGGCGCCCACGCCGTACGCGTCGATCCGCCGCGCCCCCACGATGGCGTCCACGACCAGGCCCAGCCGCTCGGAGGTCAGCTGGGCCACGGTGTCGTTGATCGCCTCCGACTCGGCCCGCGCGACCTTCTGGATCACCTCGGACAACGGGTCGTCGGGCGCCAGGTCGCCGGGCACGAGCCGGTCGGGCTGCGCGGCGGCCGCCGCTAAGGCCAGCCGGAGCTGCGGGTATCCCGCGAACCCGAGCAGCCGCGCCGTGCGCACGATCGTGGCCTCGCTGGTGCCCGAGGCGGCGGAGAGCTCCGTGATGGTGCTCCTGGCCACCGTCGCGGGGTCCTCCAGGATGAGCCGGGCGACGGTCTGCGCGGCCGGCGTCAAGGACGGCAGCACCCCGCGAACCGTGGCCACCAGAGTGTCGGCCCGCAAGCCGTTGCCGCTGTCGTCCACGTCCTGATTATGCCGTCCGTTTAAACGCGATATGCCGGTCGCGGGTGCCCCCGTTTAACGCAATGTGCCATTTGTCATCCCGACGGGCTCCTCCGGCACGGCTATCAGGCCCAGTTCGGCCGGAGTGGCGGCGAGCGGGTGGTGAGGGACGACTCGCACGGTGTAACCGAACGCTCCCGTGCGGTCGAGCGGCACCGTGCCGGTGTAGTGGGCCCGCCCGTCGTCGCCCGTCGAGGCGACGGCGAGCTTCGCGTACACCGGATGTGCCAGCTCGTCGTGCGGCCCGACCTTGCCGTAGGCGGCCTCGACCAGCACGTCGTCGGGCTCCAGGTCGCCGAGCGCGATCGTGGCGTGCAGCTCGATGGTGGCGCCCACCTCCGGCGTGTCCCCCACGCCCGAGGCCTCGACGTGCTCGACGCGAACCCCGGGCCAGGCCCTGGTGACCCGGACCCGCCAGGCCGCGAACGCCTTGGCGGGCGCGTACGCGTCGGCCGACAGCGCGTTGGCCGCGGCGGCGGCCGGGTTGTACAGGTCGACCACGTAGTCCCGCAGCATGCGCCCGGCCAGCACCTTCGGGCCCAGCGAGGTGAGCGTGTGCTTGACCATCTCCAGCCAGCGCCGCGGCAGCCCGTCCACGGGCCGGTCGTAGAACCGGTCGGACACCTCGTGCTCGATCAGGTCGTAGAGGGCGGCGGCCTCCAGCTCGTCACGGCGGTCGGGGTCCGTCACGCCGTCGGCGGTCGGGATCGCCCAGCCGTTGGTGCCGTCGTACCACTCGTCCCACCAGCCGTCGCGGATCGACAGGTTGAGCCCGCCGTTGAGCGCGGACTTCATCCCCGAGGTGCCGGACGCCTCCAGCGGGCGCAGCGGGTTGTTCAGCCAGACGTCGCAGCCCTGGACCATGAGCCGGCCGAGCGCCATGTCGTAGTCGGGCAGGAACACGATGCGGTGGCGGACGTCCGCCCGGTCGGCGAACTTGACGATCTGCTGGATCAGCTTCTTCCCGCCCTCGTCGGCGGGGTGCGCCTTGCCGGCGATCACGATCTGGACCGGCTTGTCCGGGTCGAGCAGCAGCTCGGTGAGCCGCCGGGCGTCGCGCAGCATCAGCGTGAGCCGCTTGTACGACGGCACCCGCCGGGCGAAGCCGATGGTCAGCACGTCGGGGTCGAGCGCGTCGTCGATCCAGCCGAGCTCGGCGTCCGAGGCGCCCCGCTCCCGCCACGACCTGCGCAGGCGCACCCGGGCGCCCTCGACCAGGCGCTGCCGCAGCGTGCCCCTGATCTGCCAGATGTCGGCGTCGGAGATCTTCTGGATGCCCTCCCAGCCGCGGGCCCGCTCCAGCAGCGAGGGCAGCTCCCGCCCGGCCAGCTCCATGAGCTCCCTGCCGACCCAGGTGGGCGCGTGCACGCCGTTCGTGATCGACCCGATCGGCACCTCGTCCACGTCGAACCCGGGCCACAGATCCTTGAACATCTCCCGGCTGACCTCGCCGTGCAGCTTGGAGACGCCGTTGACCCGCTGGGCCAGCCGCATGCCCATGACGGCCATGTTGAACCGGGTGGGATCGGACTCGGCGCCCAGCGCCAGGATCCGCTCGACGGGCACGGTCGGCCAGGCGTTCGAGCCGCCGAAATGGCGCTCGATCATGTCCACGGGGAACCTGTCGATGCCCGCGGGGACGGGCGTGTGCGTGGTGAACACCGTGCCCGCCCGCACGGCCTCCAGCGCCTCGTCGAACGAGAGCCGCGCTTCGGTGAGCTCGCGGATGCGCTCCAGGCCGAGGAAGCCGGCGTGCCCCTCGTTCGTGTGGAACACCTCGGGATCGGGGTGCCCGGTGATCCGGCAGTACGCCCTGATGGCCCGTACGCCGCCCACGCCCAGCAGCAGCTCCTGCATGAGCCGGTGGTCGGTGCCGCCGCCGTAGAGGCGGTCGGTGACGTCGCGGGCGGCCGTGTCGTTCTCGGCCACGTCGGAGTCGAGCAGCAGCAGCGGCACCCGCCCGACCTGCGCCACCCAGATCTGCGCGTGCAGCTCGCGCTCGCCGGGCAGGGCGAGGCGGATCTTGACGCTCTCGCCGCCGGCGTCCTTCAGCAGGCTGAGCGGCAGGCCGCCGGCGTCGAGCGACGGGTAGTGCTCCAGCTGCCAGCCCTCCGGCGACAGCGACTGCGTGAAGTAGCCGTGGCGGTAGAGCAGGCCGACCGCGAGGATCGGCACGCCCAGGTCGCTGGCGGTCTTGAGGTGGTCTCCGGCCAGGATGCCGAGGCCGCCCGAGTATTGGGGAAGGGCGGTGGCGATGCCGTATTCCGGGGAGAAGTACGCGATGGCCCGCGCCCCGTCGGGCAGCGTCTGGTACCAGCGCGGGGAGGTCATGTATTCGCGCAGGTCGTCGGCCGCGTCGGCGAGACGGCGCAGGAAGCGGCGATCTGCGGCCAGCTCGGTGAGGCGGGCGGGGGAGACCGCGCCGAGCAGGGCCACGGGGTCGTGCCCGACCTGCTCCCAGAGGTCGGCGTCGACCTCCGCGAAGAGGTCCATCGTCTCCGGGTGCCAGGACCAGCGGAGATTGTGCACGAGCTCGCCGAGGGCGGCCAGCTCCGCAGGCAGGACGGTGCGGACGGTAAACCGGCGGATTGCTCTCACGTTTCTGCACCCTACGGGCTAGGAGGGACCTCTCAGTCCTTCACCCCCACGAAGACCGTTCAAACCCCTTCCGGGAACAAGCATGAAGACGGACGATTGGGGCAACTTTCCTGATTGTTGGCACTCCCGCGGACACACTCGGGAGGTCTATCCGCTGCTGTCCACAATTTACATGCAAGGATCGTTCCGACCACGGTGGTTCGCGACCAGCGGCCCACCGCCGGGACGCGGAGTCTGCACCCACGGAAAGCCTCCGGCGGCACCGAGCGCGCCGCCGCAAACCCTTGAATGCGATGATCGGACGAATTCCCATCACGGACATCTCCCCCGTCGTCGACTGCGGGCAGTGGCCCGCCAAGGCGGTCGCCGGCGAGACCTTCGAGGTCTCGGCGACCGTGTTCAGAGAGGGCCACGACGCCGTGGCCGCGGGCGTGGTGCTCACCTCGCCCGATGGGCGGCGTGGCCGCCTGAGACGGATGCGCGAGCTCTCCCCCGGCACCGACCGCTGGGGCGTCGACGTCTCCCTGCCGGACGAGGGCGACTGGCTGTTCCGGGTCGAGGCGTGGAGCGACCCGATCGCCACGTGGCTGCACGACGCCGAGATCAAGATCCCTCGCGGCATGGACGTCGACCTGATGTGCGAGGAGGGCGCGCGGCTGTTCGAGCGGGCGGCGAAGGCCGTGCGCACGGCCGACTGCCCCAACGGCAAGCCCAACGGACGGCCCGGCAACGGCGCCAACGGTTCCAGCGGCTCCAAGGCGAACGGCAACGGCGACAGCGCCTGCGGCCACCGGGCCGCCCTGCTGTCGGTCTCCGCCACGCTCCGCGACGAGGAGCTGGACCCCAGGGCCCGGCTGTCGATCGCGCAGCTGCCGGACACGGCCGCGCTGCTGGAAGCGCATCCGTTCCGGGAGCTGGTGACCAGGTCCAAGTCCCAGAAGGTCAGGGTGGACCGGCGCCGGGCGCTCTACGGCTCGTGGTACGAGTTCTTCCCCAGGTCGGAAGGCGCGGTGGTCAACGAGCTCGGCATCTCCAAGTCCGGAAATTTCCAGACTGCTGCCAAGCGCCTGCCCGCCATCGCCAAGATGGGCTTCGACGTCGTCTACCTGCCGCCGATCCACCCCATCGGC
Source organism: Nonomuraea sp. NPDC005650 (assembly GCF_040605375.1). Taxonomy (NCBI): domain Bacteria; kingdom Bacillati; phylum Actinomycetota; class Actinomycetes; order Streptosporangiales; family Streptosporangiaceae; genus Nonomuraea; species Nonomuraea sp. NPDC005650. The sequence continues at coordinate 40,127 of NZ_JBEXCR010000065.1, read as the reverse complement.
ACGACGTTCCGCAAGGGCCGCAACAACACGCTCAGCCCCGAGCCCGACGAGCCCGGCTCCCCCTGGGCCATCGGCTCCGAGGACGGCGGCCACGACGCCATCCACCCCGACCTGGGCACGCTCGCGGACTTCGACGTCTTCGTGGGCCGCGCCAGGGAGCTGGGCATGGAGATCGCGCTCGACTTCGCGCTCCAGTGCGCGCCCGACCACCCGTGGGTCAAGGAGCACCCCGAGTGGTTCACGATCAGGGCCGACGGCTCCATCGCGTACGCCGAGAACCCGCCCAAGAAGTACCAGGACATCTACCCGGTCAACTTCGACAAGGATCCCGAGGGCATCTACACCGAGGTCAAGCGGGTGATGCTGCACTGGATGGACCACGGCGTGCGGATCTTCCGGGTGGACAACCCGCACACGAAGCCGGTCGGGTTCTGGGAGCGGCTGCTGGCCGACGTGCACACCACCGACCCCGACGTGATCTTCCTGTCGGAGGCGTTCACCAGGCCCCCGATGATGCGCGCGCTGGCCAAGGTCGGATTCCACCAGTCGTACACGTACTTCACCTGGCGCAACACCAAGCCCGAGGTGGAGTCGTACCTCATGGAGCTCTCCCACGAGACCTCCGTCTACCTGCGCCCGAACCTCTTCGTGAACACGCCGGACATCCTGCACGAATACCTGCAGCAGGGCGGCGTGCCGGCCTTCAAGATCAGGGCGGTGCTGGCCGCGCTCGGCTCGCCGAGTTGGGGGGTTTACTCCGGATATGAGCTTATAGAGAACATTCCGGTGCGCCCCGGCAGCGAGGAATACCTAGATAGCGAGAAATATCAGTACAAACCTCGCGATTGGGTTACCGCCGAACGTGAGGGGTGGAGCCTGGCGCCTTTCATCACTCACCTGAATTTGTTCCGAAGAGCGCATCCGGCACTGCAGGAATTGCGTAATCTACGGATCCACAGAGTCGACCAGCCGGACATCGTCTGCTTCTCGAAGCGGCTTCCCGGCGCCTATGACCCGGCCACTCGCAGGCACGGTCCGGGCGACGTGGTGCTGGCGGTCGTCAACCTGGATCCGCACCATACCCACGAGGCGACCGTTGACCTTGACCTTCCTGCCATCGGACTCGACTGGAACGCCGAGTTCGTCGTGGACGACGAGCTCTCGGGCGAGTCGTACCGCTGGCGGCAGAGCAACTACGTTCGCCTCGATCCCCACATCCAGCCTGCCCACATTCTCGCCGTACGAGCCGCGCCACGGTAAGAACTGAATTCAGCGGGGAGTCTTCAACGTGTGTGAAAGCGCCTCCGTCATGAGCCACTCCTGGAGCGGCTCATGAGCTCAACCACACCCATTCCGAACACCTTTGACGAGGAAAAGCCGCGCGATCCGTACTGGTACAAACGCGCAGTTTTCTACGAGGTCCTGATCCGAGGTTTCGCCGACTCCAACGGCGACGGGACCGGCGACATCAGAGGGCTCATCGACAAGCTCGACTACCTCCAATGGCTCGGCGTCGACTGCCTCTGGCTGCTGCCCCTCTTCGAGTCGCCGCTGCGTGACGGCGGCTACGACATCGCGGACTTCATGAAGATCCTGCCCGAGTTCGGGGACCTGGGAGACTTCGTCAAGCTCGTGGACGAGGCACACAAACGTGGCATGCGCGTCATCGCCGACCTCGTCATGAACCACACCAGCGACGCCCACCCATGGTTCCAGGCGTCGCGCCACGACCCCGAGGGGCCGTTCGGCGACTTCTACGTGTGGTCCGACAGCGACGAGAAGTACCAGGACGCCCGGATCATCTTCATCGACACCGAGACGTCCAACTGGACCTACGACCCGGTGCGCGGCCAGTACTACTGGCACCGCTTCTTCCACCACCAGCCGGACCTCAACTACGAGAACCCGGACGTCCAGGAGGCCATGCTGGAGGTCCTGCGCTTCTGGCTGGACCTGGGCATCGACGGGTTCCGGCTGGACGCGGTGCCGTACCTCTTCGAGGAGGAGGGCACCAACTGCGAGAACCTGCCGCGGACCCACGAGTACCTCAAGCGGATCAGGGCCGAGATCGACCGGCTCTACCCCGACCGGGTGCTGCTCGCCGAGGCCAACCAGTGGCCGTCGGACGTGGTGGAGTACTTCGGCGACCCGGTGGGCGGCGGCGACGAGTGCCACATGGCCTTCCACTTCCCGCTGATGCCGCGCATCTTCATGGCCGTACGCCGGGAGTCCCGCTACCCCATTTCCGAAATCTTGGCGCAAACGCCGAAAATTCCGGAGCACTGCCAGTGGGGGATCTTCCTCCGTAACCACGACGAGCTGACGCTCGAGATGGTCACGGACGAGGAGCGCGACTACATGTACGCCGAGTACGCCAAGGACCCGCGCATGCGGGCGAACGTCGGCATCCGCCGCCGCCTGGCGCCCCTGCTGGAGAACGACCGCAACCAGATCGAGCTGTTCACCGCCCTGCTCCTGTCACTGCCCGGCTCCCCCGTGCTCTACTACGGCGACGAGATCGGCATGGGCGACAACATCTGGCTCGGCGACCGCGACGGCGTGCGCACGCCCATGCAGTGGGACCCCGACCGCAACGCCGGCTTCTCCGACTGCGACCCCGGCCGGCTCTACCTGCCGGTCATCATGGACCCGATCTACGGCTACCAGGGGCTCAACGTCGAGGCCCAGCAGAAGAACGCCGGCTCGCTGCTGCACTGGACCAAGCGCATGATCGAGATCCGCAAGCGGCACCCGGTCTTCGGGCTGGGCGGTTACGCGGAGCTCAACTCCTCCAACCCCAGCGTGCTCGCGTTCGTCCGCGAACTGGGAGACGACCGGATGCTCTGCGTGAACAACCTGTCACGCTTCCCGCAGCCGGTCGAGCTGGACCTGCGGAGGTTCGTCGGGGTTTCTCCCGTGGAGACCATGGGTGGGGTCCCATTCCCGGCAATTGGCGAACTTCCGTATCTTTTGACGCTTCCTGGGCATGGGTTCTACTGGTTCACACTCCCGCCGGCCATCATCCAGGAGGAGTAGGACGTGCTGAGCGAGCCCCTTGCCGCATGGATCGGTCGTCAGCGTTGGTTCGGCGGCAAGGGGCGAGTGATCGACGAGTTGTCGATCGAATCGGACGTCGAGCTGACGTCCGGGCTCAGACATCTGATCGTCGCCGTGTGGCAGGAGGGCTCGCGGGACCGCTACCAGATCCTGCTCGGCGAGCGGGCGGAGCTCCCCGACCGCCTGACGCACGCCCTCATCGGCACGGTGGGCGACACCTACCTGTACGACGCCGTCCACGACCCCGAGCGGACGAGCTGGCTCCTCGAAGGCATGGCCCACGACGCGACCAGCAACGGCCTGCGCCTGCGCCACGTGCCGGGCGCCGCCCTCGACACCTCCCAGCGCAGCCTGGTGCTGGGGGCGGAGCAGTCCAACACCTCGCTCGTGTACGGGGACGCCTACATCTGCAAGCTCTTCCGCCGCCTCATCCCCGGTGTCAACCCCGAGATGGAGATCGTCACCGCGCTGGCGGCCAGGGGCGCGCCGCACATCGCGCAGCCGTACGGGTGGATCGAGTCGGACCTCGACGGGACCGACACCACGCTCGGGTTCATGCAGGAGTTCCTGTCCACCGCGAACGACGGCTGGGACCTGGCCCTGACCAGCGTCCGCGACCTGTACGCGTCGCTGCCCGAGGTGCCGGCGGCCGAGGCGGGCGGGGACTTCGCGGCCGAGTCGCTGCGGCTCGGCGGCGCCACCGCGCGGGTGCACCACGAGCTGGCCGCGGCCTTCCCCACGGAGGTCGTCGAGTCGCACGAGGTCAAGCGCATGGCCGAGGCGTTCAGGCGGAAACTGGGCCGGGCCGCCGCGGAGGTGCCCGAGCTGCGCCAGCACGTGCCCGCCGTCGAGCACGCCTACCACCAGGTGGAGCTGCTCACCCACGAGGTGCCCGTGCAGCGGGTTCACGGCGACTACCACCTGGGGCAGGTCATGCGCACGCCCACGGACTGGGTGGTGCTGGACTTCGAGGGCGAGCCAGGGCAGCCGCTGGCCGAGCGCAGGGCGCTGTACTCGCCGCTGCGGGACGTGGCGGGGATGCTGCGCTCGTTCGACTACGCGGCCAGGCACCTGCTGGCCGGCCACTCCCAGGCCGGGCAGCTGGAGCCGCGGGCCCAGGAATGGGCGGACCGGAACCGGGAGGCGTTCCTTGAGGGGTACGCCGAGGGCGGCGGCGTGATCACGCGGGGCGACGCGGCGCTGCTGCGGGCGTTCGAGCTGTCCAAGGCCGTGTACGAGGTCGTGTACGAGGCCCGCAACCGGCCGTCGTGGATCTCGATCCCCCTGGCCGCGTTCCGCCCCCGTTAGAGCTCCTCCACCAGCCCGGAAAGCCCCTCGTGACCGAGACCGCGCGCCACGCGACGGTCGAGGACGGTCTTGATCGGCAGCAGGAGGTCCGGATTGACGCCCTGCTCGTGGAAGGCGCGCACCAGGTTCTCCATGCCCGCCCGGTTGACCTCCAGGTTGGACACTTCGGTCCGGTGGTCGCCCGACTCGATCTTCTCCGCCCAGCGGGGCTGTTGCGCGGCCATCGCGTTGAGCCACGGGACGAGCAGTTCCGTGGTGAACTCCGTCAACGGGTATTTCGCCGACCGGACGAGGGCGGCGGCCTCCAGGAAGCCCATGATCTGGCCGTACATGCCGGTCAGCATGGCCAGGTCGAGCAGCGGCGCCAGGCCGGGGTCGTCGCCGGTGTAGCGGGGCGCGGCCATGGCCCCGAACGCCTGCTCGTGGCGTTCGAACGCCGGCCGGGAGCCGCTGTAGAGGATGAGCGCGCCCGGCCCGGCGATCATCTGGGGCACGGCCATGATGCCGCCGTCCAGGTACTCGCCGCCGCGCTCGGCCACCCAGGCCGCCGTCTCGCGGGCCTCCGCGGGGCGGCCGGTGGTCAGGTTGGCGATGACGTGGCCCTCCAGCGGGACGTCCTTGAGCGTCTCCAGGACGGAGGGGTAGTCGAGCAGGCAGACGATCACCAGCGGGCTCGCCTCGACGGCCTGCGCCGGGGTGGCCGCGCGGGTCGCGCCCGCGGCGACGAGGGGGTCGGCCTTGGCCGGCGTACGGTTCCACACCGTGACGTGGTGGCCGGCCCGGATCAGGCTTTCCGCGAGCGCGGAGCCCATGAGGCCGAGGCCCAACACGGAGATATTTTCCGACATTTCGTTGTTCCTCCAAGTACGAGCGTTATGCCGTCAGCCTGCACGGGGGCGGTTATGGTCTGATTCGGGCTCGGTTATGGGGGGCGGATGCGGTTCGGGGTGCTGGGCCCGCTCGCGGTGTGGACCGCGGACGGGGAGCCGATCAAGGTGCCGGAGGTCAAGGTCCGGGCGCTCCTCGCCGACCTGCTGATCCACGCGGGCCGCCCTGTCTCCGCGGACCGGCTGATCGAGGACCTCTGGGGCGACCGTCCCCCCGCGAACGCGCCCGGCGCCCTGCGGGTGAAGGTGTCGCAGCTACGCCGGGCGGTCGGCGGGCTCGTCGCGTACCGGGCGCCCGGGTATGTGCTGCAGGTCGAGCCGGCCTCCGTGGACGCGGGCCTGTTCGAGACGCTGATCGGGCGCGCGCAGCGGGCCTCCGGCCCGCAGGAGCGGGCCGCGCTGCTGCGCGAGGCGCTCGGGCTGTGGCGCGGGGACGCCTACGCCGAGTTCGCCGACGAGCCGTTCGCGCTGGCCGCCGTGGCCCGGCTGGGCGAGCAGCGGCTGGTGGCCCTGGAGGAGCTGGCCGAGGCCCGGCTCGGGCTCGGCGAGCACGTCCTGCTCGCAGCCGAGCTGGCGTCCCTGGTGGCCGAGCACCCGCTGCGCGAACGGCTGCGCGCCGCGCACGTACGGGCTCTCTACCTGGCCGGGCGGCAGGGCGAGGCGCTGGCCGGCTACGGGGAGCTGCGGCGGCGCCTTTCCGAGGAGCTGGGCCTGGACCCAGGACCGGAGCTGGCCGCCCTGCACCAGGCGATCCTGCGGCAGGACCCGTCCCTGGGCCCGGCCGGGCGCCCCCGCACGAACCTGCCCACGCCCCTGACGAGCCTGGTGGGCCGGGACGGGGCGGTGGCCGAGATCCGCTCGCTCCTGCGGAACGGCCGCCTGGTGACGCTCACCGGCCCCGGCGGCGTCGGCAAGACCCGCCTGGCCCTGGCCGCCGCCTCGGACACGGGCGGCGGGCACGTGTGGCTGGTCGAGCTGGCCGCGCTCCGGCCGGGGGCGGCGGCCGTCGAGGTGGCCGAGGCGATCGCGGCCGTGCTCGGCCTGCGCGACGACACGGCCGCCCGCCGCCGGCCGGGGGTTCAAGGCGGCGTCGGGGAGAGCATCGGGGAGAGCGCGGTCGAGCGGATCGCGGGCGCGCTGGCGGGCAAGGAGACGCTGCTCGTGCTGGACAACTGCGAGCACGTCGTCGAGGAGGTCGCCGCGCTGGCCGGGCGGTTGCTCCAGGCCGCGCCCGGGCTGCGGATCCTCGCCACCGGCCAGGAGCCGCTGCGGATCCAGGGCGAGGCCCTGTGGAGCGTGCCGCCGTTGGCGCGCGAGGCGGCCGTGGAGCTGTTCACGGCGCGGGCCGGCGTGGAGCCCGACGCGGACGTGGAGGAGATCTGCACCCGCCTGGACGGCCTGCCGCTGGCGCTGGAGCTGGCGGCGTCCAGGATGCGGGCGCTGACCCCGCGCCAGCTCGCCGAGCGGCTGGACGACCGGTTCAGGCTGCTCGCGTCGGGGCTGCGCGGCGTTCCGGCCAGGCAGCGGACGCTGCGGGCGATGATCGACTGGAGCTGGGAGCTGCTGACCGGCCCCGAGCGCGTGGTGCTGCGGCGGCTGGCCGCGCACGCCGACGGCAGCACGCTGGAGGCCGCCGAGGAGGTGTCCGCCGACCCCGGTGTGGACGTCCTCGACGTGCTGGCCAGGCTGGTGGACCGCTCGCTGGTCGTACGGGTGCGGGGGCATGGGGACGAGCCGCGCTACCGGCTGCTGGAGTCGGTCTCGGCGTACTGCCTGGAGCGGCTGGACGAGGCCGGCGAGCTGGACGAGGTGCGGCTCAGGCATGCCGCGTACTACACGGCGCTCGCCGAGCGGGCGGAGCCGTACCTGCGGGGGCACGGGCAGCGGGACGCGCTCGCACTCCTCGACGCCGAGAGCGCCAACCTGCGGGCGGCGCTGGAGACGGCGGCGCGGCTGGGCCGGCCCGGCGAGGCGCTGCGGCTGGTGAACGCCATGGCCTGGTACTGGGTGCTGCGCGGCAGGCTCGGCGAGGGGAGGCGGGCGCTGGAGGCCGCGCTGTCCGTCCCGGGCGCGGGAGGGTCCGGCGCCGCGCAGGCGACGGCGTGGCTGGCCGGGCTCCGGATGTTGTCGGGGTGGCCGCAGGCGCCGGACGACGAGGTGTTCGAGGCCATCGAGGAGCGGTCGGCGCGGGCCAGGGCGCGGTGGTTCGTCGGGTACGCGATGTTCGGGTACGACGATCTGTCGGCCAGCCGGACCCTGATCGAGCAGGCGCTGGAGACGTTCCAGGAGCTGGGCGACACGTGGGGCACCGGCGCGGCGCTGAACGTGCTGGCCCGCTACGCCGCCATGCGCGGCGACCTGGCGGCGCTGCGGCGGGACGGCGAACAGGGGCTGGCGCTGTTCAGGGAGCTCGGCGACCGGTGGGGCGAGCTGCGGGCCGCCGAGAACCTCGGCACGCTCGCCGAGATCACCGGCGACTACGAAGGGGCCGCCGCGCTGCGCGCCGAGGGCCTGCGGATGGCGGAGCAGCTCGGGCTGTGGAGCTCGGTGTCCGACGCGCTGTCCCGGTTGGGGCGGATCGCCCTGCTGACGGGCGACCACGAGCGGGCCGACGACTATCACGAGCGGGCCAGGCGGCTGGCCGTGGAGCAGTCGAACCGTCCGGCCGAGGAGTTCGCAGAGCTGGGCCTGGCGCTCGCGGCGCGGCGGCAGGGGCGCCTCGACGACGCCGAGCGGCGGCTGCGGGCCTGGCTGGAATGGGTCAGGGACGTGGCCGGCGAGCCGGGGGCGGCGCTGATCCTGGCCGAGCTGGGGTTCGCGGCCGAGCAGCGGGGCGACGCGGCCGCCGCCCTGGAGCTGCAGCTCGAAGGGCTCAGGGCGGCCCGCAAGGTCGGCGATCCGCGGGCCACGGCGCTCGCGCTGGAAGGGCTGGCGGGCGCTCGCGCCCTGGCCGGGCGGCACGAGGAGGCGGCGCTGCTGCTGGGCCGGGCGACGGCGCTGCGGGCGGGCGCGGGCGCGCCGCTCCCCGCCGGAGAGCGGGGCGACGTCGACCGGATCACGGCCGTGGTACGGGCGGCGCTGGGGCGGGAGGCGCTTGAGGCCGCTCTGACGCGCGGCGCGGCGTCGGAGCCGGAGAGGCTGGATCCAAGCCTGGTGTGAGGCAGGTTAAACCCACGATTTCCCACTTTCGGTGATTGTCTCGGTGAAAGCGGGCAGTGCCTGGGATGGACGGTCATCATAGGGCAAGGTTGGGAGCATGCCGATGAGGACAGAGCTCGACCGCCTCGCGGGTGGAGCACACCACGATCCGCACTCCGTGCTGGGAGCGCACCCCGCGTCCGGCGGGGTGGTCTTCCGCACCCTGCGCCCGCTGGCCGAGCGGGTGCGGGTGGTGCTGGAGGACGGTACGGCCCACGACATGAAACACCAGGCCCACGGGGTGTTCGAGGTCACGGTGCCCGGCCTGGACAAGGTGCCCGGTTACACGCTGAGCGTCAAGTACGCCGACCACGAGGCGTACGAGATCCGCGACCCGTACCGGCACTGGCCCACGCTCGGCGAAGTGGACCTGCACCTCATCGGCGAGGGGCGGCACGAACGATTGTGGGAGGCGCTCGGCGCCCGCGTGATGAAGCACGAGGACGTCGAGGGCACGGCGTTCGCCGTCTGGGCGCCCAACGCGCGCGGCATCCGGGTCGTCGGCGACTTCAACCACTGGGACGGCACCGCCTACCCGATGCGGTCGCTGGGCCGCTCCGGCGTGTGGGAGCTGTTCGTCCCCGGCATCGACGCGGGCGAGCGGTACAAGTTCCAGATCCTGGGCGCCGACGGCGTGTGGCGCGACAAGGCCGACCCGATGGCCCGGCGCACCGAGGTGCCGCCGCTGACCGCCTCCGTGGTCGACCGGTCCGCCTACGCCTGGGCCGACGACCAGTGGATGGCGGACCGGGACGAGGACCATCCGCAGGACGGCCCGATGAGCGTCTACGAGGTGCACCTGGGGTCGTGGCGGCCGGGCCTGTCGTACGTGGAGCTGGCCGAGCAACTGTCGGCGTACGTGGTCGACATGGGGTTCACCCACGTGGAGCTGCTGCCGGTGGCCGAGCACCCGTTCGGCGGGTCGTGGGGCTACCAGGTGACGTCCTACTACGCGCCGACGGCCAGGTTCGGCACGCCCGACGAGTTCCGCCACTTCGTGGACCTGATGCACCGGCGCGGCATCGGCGTGCTGCTCGACTGGGTGCCGGCGCACTTCCCCATGGACGAGTGGGCGCTGGCGCGCTTCGACGGCACCCCCCTCTACGAGCACGCCGACCCGGCCAGGGGCGAGCACCCCGACTGGGGCACGTACGTGTTCGACTTCGGCCGCAGGGAGGTGCGCAACTTCCTGGTGGCCAACGCGCTCTTCTGGCTCAAGGAGTTCCACATCGACGGGCTGCGGGTGGACGCGGTGGCGTCGATGCTCTACCTCGACTACTCGCGGCGCGAGGGCGAGTGGACGCCGAACGTCTACGGCGGCCGGGAGAACCTCGACGCGGTCGAGTTCCTCAAGGAGCTGAACTCCGTCGCCTACCGGGAGGCTCCGGGCATCTCGACCGTCGCCGAGGAGTCGACGGCCTGGCCGGGGGTCTCGCGTCCGGTGCACCTGGGCGGGCTCGGGTTCGGATTCAAGTGGAACATGGGGTGGATGCACGACACGCTCGAATACCTGCGCCACGAGCCGATCTTCCGCCAGTACCACCACCATCAGCTGACGTTCTCGCTGCTGTACGCGTACTCCGAGCACTACGTGCTGCCGCTGTCCCACGACGAGGTCGTGCACGGCAAGGGGTCGCTGCTCGGCAAGATGCCCGGGGACGAGTGGCAGCGGTTCGCGCAGCTGCGGGCGCTGCTGGCGTTCATGTGGGCGCATCCGGGCAAGCAGCTGCTGTTCATGGGCGGCGAGTTCGGCCAGGGCTCGGAGTGGTCGGAGGAGCGCGGGCTCGACTGGTGGGTGCTGGAGTTCGACGGGCACCAGGGCGTGCAGCGGCTGGTCCGCGACCTCAACCGGATCTACAAGGAGACCCCCGCGCTGTGGGATCAGGACTCCAAACCCGAGGGGTTCCGGTGGATCGACGCCGACGACGCCTCCGGTAACACGTTCTCGTTCGTCCGCTATGCCGGCGACGGGTCGGCGCTGGCGTGCGTGGTCAACTTCAGCGGCGGGCCGCACGAGAGCTACCGGCTCGGCCTCCCCTACGCGGGCCAGTGGTCGGAGATCGTCAACACCGACGCCTACGACTACTGGGGCAGCGGCGTGGGCAACATGGGCGTGGTCGAGGCCGACGACGAGCCGTGGCACGGGCTGCCGCACTCGACCACGTTGCGGGTGCCGCCGCTCGGCACGGTGTGGCTCACGCACGAGGGGGACACGCTGAACGTCTGAGGTGCGCTGGCTGAGAGTTCGGTGAGAAACCGGCCCCGGGGCCTGTCTCTATCCGAAAAATCACCCTAAACTCCGAGATCATCCCCCTCTCGGAGGACGCGTGCGACTTCGCCCCCTGATCGTGAGTTCGATCGCGTTAGCCCTGCTGCCTTTGTCGGCGCCGGCGTACGCGGAGGATCCGACCCCAAGCCCGAGCGTCTCCCAGACCGCGGAAGAGCCGACGCCCGACGCCAGTGAGCCCCCTGCCAAGGTGGAGGAGGGGTTAGGCGTCGACGGCGACTCCGTGCGGGCCATCGTCGAGCTCGCCGACCCGGCGCAGCACGCGCCCGTCGCGAGCCTGGCGGTGGCCGAAAGCGTGGACGTGGTGCTGCAGCCGCAGAGCCAGCCGTTCATGGTCGTGGAGGGCACCGCGGAGGAGCTGGCCAAGCTGGCCGAGGATCCGCGGGTCACGTCCATCCACCGGGACAGGACGTACGCGCCGGTGGACGTGAGCCCCAATCTCAAGCTGATCGGGGCCGACCAGGCGCACGCCAAGAACTTCACCGGGGCCGGGCAGGCGGTGGCCGTGCTGGACACCGGCATCGACCGCGACCACCCGTGGTTCGGGAACCGGATCGTGGCCGAGGCCTGCTTCTCCGCCGTGGAGGCCGGCGTCGAGTCGCTCTGCCCCAACGGGGACACCTCGCAGACCGGAGCGGGCGCGGCGGACGCCATGACGGCCAAGTGCCTGGCCGACGGCACGAACCTGTGCGAGCACGGCACCCACGTCGCGGGCATCGCGGCCGGCACCGGCGGCGTCGCGCCGGGCGCGAACATCGTGGCCGTGCAGGTCTTCAGCCGGGTCAACGACGAGGACGTCTGCGGCGAGCCCTCGTGCCTGCTGGCGTTCGAGTCGTCGCTGCGGCAGGCCATGGACTACGTGGCCGGTCTGAGCGAGCCGGTCGCCGCCGTGAACCTCAGCCTGGGCGGCGAGCTGTCCGAGACCGACTGCGACGCCGGCGAGGAAGGTGCGATCTTCAAGCCGAAGATCGACGCCCTGCTGGCCAAGGGCATCGCGACCGTGGTGGCCGCGGGCAACGAGTCGTTCGAGGGGGCGTCGTACCCGGCCTGCATCTCCTCGGCGGTGGCCGTCGGGGCGAACGACAACAGCGACCTCATCGCGGACTTCTCCAACCGCGGGGCCATCGTGGACCTGTTCGCGCCGGGCGTGGACATCGAGTCGTCCGTGCCGGACAACCAGACGGCCGTCCACAGCGGCACCTCGATGGCGACCCCGCACGTGGCCGGCGCGCTGGCGCTGATGAAGCAGTCCTCGCCTCAGACGCCGATGGCCGATCTGATCAACACGCTGAAGACGACCGGCCGGCCGTACTCGTACCAGGCCAACGGGCAGCAGGTCAGCACGCCGCGCCTGGACCTGGCGGCGGCCCTGGCCGGCGCCTCGCCGCAGCCGCCCATCACGCAGACCCCGGTCGTGCCGACCGAGGACCCCGCCCCCGATCCCGACCCGTCGGACAGCAGCGGCCCCAGCCCCGAGCCCGACGACCCGGCCGATCCCACGCCCTCGACCACGCCGGTCCCGCTGCCGACGGTCACCGTCACGGTGACGATCACGCCGACCCCGAAGACCACCGCGCAGGTCTGCACGCGGGGCACGAACGCCACCAAGCTGTCGGCCAAGCAGTGGGCTGTGGAGATCCACCGCAGCAGCGGCACGATCCCGGACGCCACGCTCACCTGCTACCTCAAGCTGATCGGCAAGTCGAGCAAGGTCTTCCCCGAGGTCACGAAGGCTTCGTCGCTCGGCAAGGCGTACCGGGTGCTGAAGAACACCAAGGCCAGCAAGGCCAAGCTGGACAGCGCGCTGCTCACGTCCTGGCTGAACTGGGCGCACGGCACGAACGGCACCAAGAAGCTGACCACCGGCGAGAAGGTGCGGCTGAACGCCAAGTCGACCGCGGCGGCACTACGGAAGGCGGCGAAGACCGTGAAATAGCCAGCGTTAGGCTGCAACGTCCACAGGAAGGCAAAAAAGCCTCCAACGTTGCTCTGGGCTCCATATGCCACCGACATCACAGTTGTCGCAGGTGGGGATGTATGCGGCTGTAAGCCAGCCGGGAGCCTTCGGAGGAACAAGTGAGGCTACGAACTTTGCTGGCCGGCGCCACGGCGCTGGCCGCAACCGTCGCCGGGCTCTGTACGGCCCCGGCACTCCGCGCCGACTCGGGCGATCCGGTCATCAGCCCGTCGTTGGCCGCGGAGGTCGAGGCGAAGTCCAGGGTCCGCTCCATCATCCAGCTCAAACCCGGGCAGAGCGTCGAGGCCGTCGCACGCGATCTCGAGCAGGCGTCCGAGGGCAGCCGGGTCCTGGAGTCCGCGCAGTCGCCGCACTTCTTCGTGGCCGAGGTGGACCGCCCCACGCTGGCCAAGCTCAAGAAGGACAACCGCGTCCAGTCCGTTTACAAGGACGAGCTGCGCATGCCCGCCCTTGACGTCAGCACTGCCCTCATCCGCTCGAACCGGGCGAACCAGGCAGGCTGGACCGGCAGGGGCACCACGGTCGCCGTCCTGGACACCGGCATCGACCGGGACCACCCGTTCTTCGCCGGCCGGATCGTGGACGAGGCGTGCTTCTCCTCCTCCGACGCCGGCGACGGCACCGTCTCGCTCTGCCCGAACAACCAGCCCAGCCAGACCGGTCCCGGCGCCGCCGACGCCGAGACCGCCCAGTGCGTCATCAGGGGTGCGAACGTCTGCACCCACGGCACGCACGTGGCCGGCATCGCAGCCGGCCGGCTGGCCACGGGGGCGCCGTCCAACGGCGTCGCCCCCGAGGCCGGCATCCTGCCGATCCAGGTCTTCAGCCGCGTGGACAGCCCGATGACCTGCCTGGTCGGCGGCACCTCCCCGCCGTGCTTCCTCAGCTACACCTCCGACCAGAAGCTGGCGCTCGAATACGTCGCGCGGGTGGCGAAGACGCACAACATCGCGTCGGTGAACATGAGCCTCGGCGGGGGCGGCCCGTACGCCCAGGCCTGCGACACGGACGCGTCCGTCGCCGCGGTCAAGCCCGAGTTCGACACGCTGGTGGGCCTGGGCGTGGCCCCCGTGGTGGCGGCGGGCAACAACGGCTTCGCGAACGGCGTAGCCTCCCCCGCCTGCATCTCCACCGCCGTCGCGGTGGGCGCCACCGACGACTCCGACGCGGTGGCCGCCTTCACCAACCGGGGGGCGTTGCTCGACCTGTTCGCGCCGGGGGTGAACATCAAGTCCTCCGTGCCGGACAACACGTACGGGGAGAAGAGCGGGACCTCGATGGCCGCGCCGCACGTGGCGGGGATGTTCGCGCTGATGAAGCAGGCGTACCCGGCCTTCACGGTCGCGCAGAGCCTGCAGCGGCTGCAGGAGACGGGCAAGGCCATCCGGTACGACGCGGCGGGAACCTCTGTGACCACGATGCGGATCGACGCCGAGCGCGCAACCGCGGGCGCCCGCGCCTGATCGGCGTGGGGAGGGCCGGACCGGCGGGGTCCGGCCGCGAGGGCCGGACGGCGGGGTGCCGGCCACAAGGGCCGGATCGGCGGGATCCGGCCCTTTTCTCTGCTTTCTTACAACAATCGTTACTCTTAACAACAAACACCCCTCAACTCCCCTCGACCCCTCAACCCCCCGGAGGAACAGTTGAGACTCCTGTCTCTGCTGGCCGGCACCATCGTGTTAGCCGCCACCTCGGCCACGCTGGTCGCCACACCCGCCCTGGCCGACCCCGAGTCCAAGATCGACCCCGCGATCGCCGCGACCGGCGAGTACCGCACCATCGTCCGCGTACGGCAGCCCGCACAGATGAGGTCCGTGCAGTCCAACGCGGAGGAGGTCGAGCGGGACAGACGGAACGTCGCCGCGGAGCCGCCCTCCGAGGTGGCCGGCAAGCTGGACTTCTTCGTCTACCGGGGCACCCGGGCGGAGCTGGAGAAGATCGCCGAGCAGTCCGACGTCGTCTCGATCCGCAAGGACAGGCTCAACGAGCCCTCGCTCGTCGAGAGCATCCCGCTGATCGGCGCGGACCGGGCGCACCGCCGAGGCGTCACGGGCAAGGGCACGGCCGTCGCGATCATCGACAGCGGCATCGACGACGACCATCCCGCCTTCGGCGACCGCATCGTCGCCCAGGCCTGCTTCTCGGCCGCCGACCCGGCCGACAACTCCACGCCGCTGTGCCCGAACGGCAGCCCGTTCCAGATCGGCGACGGCGCCGCCGACGCGGAGACGGCCGCCTGCATGACGGGGGCTCCGCAGCCGCAGTACGGCCTGTGCTACCACGGCACGCACGTCGCCGGCATCGCCGCCGGCCAGGCCACCGCCGACTTCCCGGCCGACGGCGTCGCCCCCAGGGCCAGGATCGTGCCGGTGCAGGTGTTCAGCCGCTTCGACGACTCCCCGTACTGCGCGGGCCGTCCCGTCTGCATCCTCGCGTACGACTCGTCGATCCTGACCGGCATGGCGTACGCGGACCTGCTGGCGGACCAGTACAACATCGCCTCCGTCAACCTGAGCCTGGGCGGCGGCCAGTACACCGAGTCCTGCGACACGGGCGACGGGGCCGACTTCAAGGCCGAGGTCGACAAGCTCCTCGCCAAAGGCACCGCCACGGTGGTCGCCTCCGGCAACAACGGCTTCGACTCGGCGGTGTCGTGGCCCGCGTGCGTCTCGAACACGGTCTCGGTCGGCGCCACGGACAAGCAGGACGCGGTGGCCGCCTTCTCGAACCGGGGCACGCTCGTGGACGTGTTCGCGCCCGGCGTGTCCATCAAGGCGGCGATCGCGGGCAACACGTACGCGACGCTGAACGGCACCTCCATGGCATCACCGCACGTGGCCGGCGCCCTGGCCCTCCTCCACCAGAAGCGGCCGCGGGCCGGGGTGGACAGCATGGTGGACGCCCTGAAGCGCACGGGCAAGCCGATCACGTACACGAGCGCGGAAGCCGAGGTCACGACGCCCCGCATCAACGTGTACGCGGCCCTGAACACCCGCTACTAGAAACCCATCCGGGCAACGGGCAGGTGGGCCAGGCTCCCCCACCCGTTGCCCCACTGGGTGGATATCCCGCTGGAGCCCACCCCGGACCGGGATGCCTTTCGGGCCGTCCATTGGCTTCGGGCGCAACAACTGGTTGGGAGGAGCCGCATCTACGGCGATGCGGGCCAGTGCTCCCACTTTTAGGTGGGAGGCGAAGGCCCTCTGGGCCTGAAGGAACGGTATTCATGACTCGGTGTGCCAATCGTCCAGCGGCACGTCTTGACGCCTGAGTCGAACTGGAAGGCCGGGCTCATCATCCGGCAGAGATCTACCCTGACGATTACGCGATCCCGACATCTCGCCGCCGACAACGTGAAGAACGCCAGCCACCTACACCAGAGCCTTCGACCTGCGCTTCTAGGGTGGTATGGCTTCAGAGGTATAGGTAGCGTGGACGCGTACAGCTTGGAGGTCAACTATGTCCACCCCGCATCAAGACGGCGAGGCACTGATCCCCCGCCCGCCATTGACCACCGCCGCCCTTCGGGCGGCAGTTGCTCAGATTGCTCCGGCCTACCTCGGCCAGTTTGTTGACCACCTCGACCAGGCGACAGAGCAGGCGGCGCGGCAGAGCACCGTGGCACCTCTGCAGAATTTCCTGCAGCAGTGGGGCGAGTTCGTGGCGATCCAGCGCCACCCTGCCTGGGCGGCCCGGCTGCAGGCATTGGAGCAGAAGTCGCCGCTGCTACCGACAGAGCCAAGCTGGAGTCGGCCTTGGCCGAAATCAGCGAGATCACGGCATCCGCGCGCCGAGAGGCCGTCGGTGAGTGACGCCTGGACGTGGGAGTACAACCCCGACACTGAACATGTCATTGCTGGGCTCCCGCCGACCGTCATCCTTGAGGTTGAGCGGCTTGCCGACCAACTCGCAGTCCTCGGAAGGGACGCGACCCGCGCCGGCAGAGGCCCACTGCATGGGGAGGTCTTCGAACGCTTGATCTGTTCGGCGGCCGTGGATTCCTCAACTTCATTGTCGCGGAGCATCTGCGCCTTGTGCTGATCGTTCGCGTTACCTTCATGGATTGACGCGCCCCCGTCTGCCCACGCCTTCGCCCCTGACCGGGACGCCTCTCGGGCCGTCCATTGGCGATCGATCGGTCAGTCCTCGTCGGCTTCGGCCCAGAACGGCGGCACGAACCCGCCGTCGCGACGCGCCACCACCGTCCCGTCCCGGACGCCCAGCAACTCCGGCCCATCGTCCTCGTACCAGCGCTGGTAACCGAAAAAGGACTCGTCCTTGTGGAGCCGGGCGGCCAGCCAGTCCATCAGCCTGGCCACCTCGGCATGCCCGTCGGGGTGGATCTCCCAGCGGCAGGTCAGCGCCCAGCGTTCGTCGTGGTGGTCATCCGCGCGCACCAGGATCGAGCCGCCGGCGCCGGGCAGCTTCGAGGCCGCGTACGGCGCGCCGTCGTCCCACGCCGGTTGCGGGAACTCCTTGATCACCCAGTCGCCGTTCTCGTTCCGCACCGGCTGCTGCTCGTCGTCCAGCAGGTCGAGGACCTCGTTGACGACGATCGTCTTCTCGGTGATGTGCTCGGGCCGCGAGCCGAGGCCCACGTGCCAGCGCAACTCGGCGAGTTCGGTCTCGGACAGGTCGCCACGCAGGTCCATCGCGACCATGAGTTCGTGAATGTCAGCCACGGGAGCACCGTAGCGGCGCGGTCGACGCCTACGGCATCCGACGGTCCAACCCGGGCGCGGTCATCTTGACGGCCTGGAACCACGCGCTGCTGGTCGGCCGGAACTGCAGCACGATCGCCGGGATGACGAACAGGACGGGCCACAAGGTCAGCAGAAACATGGACCCCAGTACGGTCAGCGCGACTCGGGCGCCATCACTCCCTTCCCGCATGAACTTCGCGAGGACGATGAAGGCCACCGCGACCCCGATCCACACGGCCACGGGGAACAGGTCCACGCTCTCCATGGGCTGTCGCGGACCCAGGGCGGAGTAGACCATGACGATGCCCAGCACCGACCCGAAGCAGATCCACAACGTCGAGGCGATCGTCACGGTTCGCGGTCGAGCCGATGGAGGTGTCCAGGTCGCGGCGGTGTCCTGTTCTGCCGTACCGGACTGTTGGTCTGGCGGTGGGGCGTCAGGCGGAGGCGGTTCGTGATCCTGGCCGGACGGCGTGGGCCCGTGGTCTCGCGTCATGTTCACGCAATCTTCCATCGTGCCGCCGGGACCGGTCCCGACGGCACGGCCCCCGTGGCATGACGCCCCCACGTCCCGAAAACCGGTCTGGAACCATGACAGCCATGAGACGAGTCGTGATCCTGGGGCGTGGCGGTTCGGGAAAATCGACCCTGGCGGCCCGGCTGGGCGCGATCACCGGATCCCCCGTCATCGAGCTGGACAAGCACTTCTGGGGGCCAGACCTCGAAGCGACGCCTCCCGATCGGTGGGCGGCCGTCCAGGGTGACCTCGTCCGGGCCGAGGCCTGGATCATGGACGGCGACCTCGGCCCGTACGACGTCCTGGACGTCCGGCTCCGAGCGGCGGACACCGTCATCCTGCTGGACTTCTCGTTCTGGCGCTGCGCCTGGCGCGCGATCCGCCGCTCCCGGGAACGCGCCGACTTCTGGTTGTGGGTGTGGGCCTACCGCCGCCGGAGCCGGCCGCTGCTCCTCACGGCGATCGCCCACTACGCCGGTGACGCGGAACTGCACGTGATCCGGAGTCCGCGCGCGCTGAGACGCTTCATGGCCCAGGTCACGACCGGCCAGATCTCGAACCGGCCGTAACTTGCACGCCAGGCGGGCTCACCAGGTCTTGCCGGCCTGCTCCCGGATCGTACGGTTGATCCGGTTGAAGAAGTTCGTCAGCGCGATGTTCAGGATGATCGAGGACAGTTGCTTCTCGTCGAACTGGGCCGCGGCGGCGTCCCAGATCTCGTCGGTGACCCCCGGCGCGCCGTCCTGGATCCGCGTGGCGGCCTCGGCCAGCGCGAGCGCCGCCCGCTCCTGCTCGCTGAAGAAGGGCGTCTCGCGCCACGTGACCACGTTGTGCAGCCGTTCGTCGGTCTCTCCGCGCTTCTTGGCCGACGCGACCCCGGCGAAGACGCACGGGCTGCAGCCGTTGATCTGGCTGGCGCGCAGGTGGACGAGCTCCAGCACGGCCGGGTCGACGCCACCGGCCTGCATGGCCTTGTAGAGGTGCTGGATCGCGGTGAACACGTCGGGGTTCGCCGGGCTCTGCATACGTGCTTCCATCAGTCTTGCTCCTTCATCGGTTACCTGAGCCCGTCCGGGCCCGTCATCCCCATGACGGAGCAGCTCCGAGGAAGGTAACAACATGTCCGAGACCAGCCCGAGGGACCCGGTGGCCGAGGCGTTCGAGGCCCAGCGCGACCGGCTGCGCGCGGTCGCCTACCGCATGCTCGGATCGCATGCCGATGCCGAGGACGCGGTCCAGGAGGCCTGGCTGCGGCTGTCCCGTCAGGACACCGCGACCATCCACAACCTCTCCGGCTGGCTGACCACGGTGGTCGGCCGGATCAGCCTCGACGTCCTGCGATCCCGCCAGACCCACCCCGAGGCGTCCTACGACGCACAGCTGCCCGAGTTCGTCGTGACGGTCGACGACGGCCCCGCGCCGGAGGACGACGTGGCGCTCGCCGACTCGGTCGGGCTCGCGCTCCTCGTCGTCCTGGAGTCGCTCGGGCCGAGCGAACGGCTGGCGTTCGTGCTGCACGACCTGTTCGCGGTGCCGTTCGAGGAGATCGGCCGGATCCTCGGCAAGTCCGCCGACGCCACCAAGATGCTCGCCAGCCGCGCCCGCAGGAAGGTGCAGGCGACCGACCGGCCGGCGGCCGTGGGGCGGGGGCAGCGAGAGGTGGTCCAGGCCTTCCTGACGGCGGCCCGCAGCGGCGACTTCGAGGGGTTGCTGCGCGTGCTCGACCCCGAGGTGCGGCTGACCGTCGACACCCCGCAGGGCGAGATCGTCATCCTCGGCGCCACCAAGATCGCCGCCGGCGCGCGGTGGTCCGCCTCCGCCGCCACACGGGGGCAGGCGGTGTACGTCAACGGCCTTCCGGGGTTCGTGTCGTGGCGCCCGGACGGCAGCCCGTTCTCGGTCATCGCGTTCACCGTCGTCGACGGCCGGATCACCGGCCTCTCGGTCGTGACCGACCCGGCCAGGCTCGCGTCGATGGACCTGCCGGATCCGGAGTGAGCCCCCGGGGCCGACGCCACGCGAATCGCCCCCGAGGCGTTCCAACTCGCCTGCAAGACGATCCAAGCCAGTCACAGGACGCCCCTGCTGGACTCGATCTTGTCCTGACCGAACGAGGGGAGATAGATATGTCACGATTTTCCGGAATTGCCAGGCGGGTTGCGATCGCCATGGCCGGGGTCCTGAGTGCCGCCGCGATCAGCACCGTCACCGCCGCCCCGGCCGACGCCGCGTCGCGGTGGGTCGCCTACACCGAGGAGGGCGTCCCGATCGTCTGGGAGCACTGCTTCAGCTGGGACGGCGGCTTCTACGGGACCTGCGGCCACGGCCTGTGAGCCACCCGGCCACCCGGCTCAGCGCCGCCGGCCAGAACGACCTCCGGCAGGCCAGGCACTGAGGACGAGCTCTACGATCATCATCGGGGCCAGGCGATCAGCGTGATCGCCTGGCTCCTTGCCCGGCCGAAGCGTCGACCCCGACCGCCGTCGCCGGGCTCGTCCTCAAGGGCTCCCACGCCCACGACGAGATGCTCACCGAGCATTCCGACCACGATCTGTACGTCATCCTCGCCGACGACACGGCAACGGACCTCACGCGGTTCACCGGCCACCGCACCCCCGAACTCGACCTCGCCATCATCACCCTCGCCGAGTTCCGGGCCGCGGGAATGCCCGGCTTCGAGCGTTACGCCCTCGCCCGCGCCAGAGTCGTGCTCGACCGGCTCGACGGAGGCATCGCCCGGATCCTGGCAGCCAAGGCGCGGCTCGACGCCGATGAGGCGTCCCGGGACTGCGGTCAGTGGCTCGACGCCTATGCCAACTCCCTCTACCGCTCCGCCAAGAACGACCGGGACGGACACTTGCTCGCCGCCCGCCTCGACGCCGCCGACGCCGTGAACCGCATCTCGGGAACGGGCGACGTACCTCTCCAACGGCGTCTCTTCGCCCAGGTCGAGGCGGCGGCCCGCAGCGCCGGGCACGGTGCGGTGCTGGACGCGTGGGGCGAGGACCTCCATCTGATGCGACCGCGACAGGGACAGCTCTAGCTCGTGCCGCCCACCCGCTTGACCTCCGTGAAGCGCGACCCCGGGTCGTTCAGGAGAGGCTGCGCCTTCCCCCGCAGGTGCTGGTCGTAGAAGGCCGCGACGATCGCGCGCGTGATCTCCAGGGATCGGGTGGCGGGCAGGTCTGCGCCGTCGTCGATGCCGAGTTGCTCGGAAAGCACGGAGATGTCGGTAAAGGAGGCGTGCTCGGTGCCCGTCACGACGAACCACCGCTTCCAGCCGGTGAGGTTCGTCCAGGTCTGGTCCCAGGAGGAGTCCTTGCCCGGGCTGTGCCTCACCTCGGTGCCGAGCAGCAGGAACGGCTTGGCCAGCCCGCCGCTGGGGACCGAGACGTCCATGGTGCCGTCGATGTTCATCCCGGCGCGCAGCCGGGAGTCCTTCAGCAGGGCGGGTGCGGAGGCCGCGCCGCCCACGGAGTGGCCGCCCATGGCGATCTTGGATCGGTCGATCAACTTGGGATATCTGGCCAGCAGCGAGTCGAGGACGAAGGTGACGTCGACCGCCCGGACCTGCCCGACCTTGGTCCAGAACGCCGCGTCATGCGGCACCTCGCACGCGGCGCACTCGGCGACCCTCCCATCGGGGAAGCTCGTGGCGACGTTCTCGTACGTGTGCCCGATGACGGCCACCGCGTAGCCCCGGCTGACCAGGTCCTCGGCCAGGCCGGTGAGCGAGTAGCGGGGCTTGGTGAAGCCCGGGGAGAGGATCACCAGGGGCAGCCGGCCCTTGGCCGCCGGCTTGGCGTCCTTGACGGCGTCGATCCGCGTCTTGCTGAGCAGGTCGCCCGGTACGCCGGAGACGCCCGCCTCCTTCAACGTGAGCTCGGACTCCTTGACCGTCATGTACGCCGCCCGCGCCCCACCGGCCTTCGCCGCCGGATACCAGAGCGAGACCATGAGCTCCCGCGCCTTCACGCTGGGCACCCAGGGATCGGGGCGAGAGGTGTCCTTGAGGTGGAGGGAGGTCACGCCGACCGGCAGCTTGCCCGTCGGCTCGGGGATGTGGAGAGCGGCCTCCCGCGCGGCGACGGTCTGGGGAGTGGAGCCACGCGCGGGGTTCCCCTGGCCCGGGGCGGCGGCCGAGGCGGACGCGGCGCACGCGGCGGCGACCGGCAGGGCGAGAAGTGCGGCGAGGGCAAGGCGCCCTATTCGGTGAGTCATGGGCTTTGACGCTAGGGTCCGGCGATCTCCGCGCGCGTCGGCCGCGACGACGACATCGGCGGCGGCGTCATCCTTGAGATGTACTCCGCTCCGCCGATGCCGCCAATACGCCACGAACAGGACAATATGCAGGTGTCACTGATCAAAAGGCGATGGCAGGACATGCTCCTCGCGGAGCGCAGGCCCTCACGTCACGCGCTCCTGGCCGACCTCCTCCTCGCGGCCGTCCTGACCGCGCTGGCGGTGGTGGCGGCGGCCTCCATGGACACCGTCCACAGCGTCGACCTCCTGCGGCTGCCGCCCTCCCCCCGGCCTGTCGTGCCCGCTCCCCCGTCCTTGCCCGACCTGCCCGTTCCCCCACCTCTGCCCGACCTGCCCACTCCCCCGCAGCCGCCCGTCCTGCCCCGCAACCTGCCCGCCGACGGTGGCACGGTCGATCCCGGTCTGCTCTTCGTGGTGGCGCTGACGACGCTGCCGCTGGCCGTACGGCGGATGTATCCGCTGACCGCCTTCTGGGTCGTGCTGCTCGCCGCCCTGGCCACCGACGACGAGGCGACCTGGGTCACCGTGGCGAGCTGCGCCATCGCCGCCTATGGAGCGGTCGCCTACAGCCGCAACCGGCTGGTGGCGCTGGGCGGCCTGGTTCTGGCCAGCGTTCTGGCAGGTGCGGCCTTCAAGGACGCCGTCGCGGGGTTGCCGAGCTGGCTCGGGCCTTTCGTGGTGCTGCTCAGCGCGGGGGTCATGGCGAGCTTCGTCCGGTTCTGGCGGCAACAGCTCGCCGAACGCGACGAAAAGCTCCGCCAGGCCATACAGGTGGAGCGCTCGCGCATCGCCGGCGAGCTGCACGACGTCGTCACCCACAACGTGAACGTGATGGTGATCCAGGCGGGAGCGGCGCGCAAGGTGATGGACACGGCGCCGGACCGGGCCAAGCAGGCCATGCTCGCGGTGGAGACCAGCGGCAGGGCCGCCATGGCCGAGCTCCGCCACGTCATGGGGCTGCTGGCCGCCTCGGGCACCGGCTCCGACGTTCTCGAACCGCAGCCGGGGCTCGACCAGCTCGACTCGCTCATCGAGCGCGTGCGCGCGGCCGGGGTCCCGGTCAGCGCCGAGATCAGCACGCCGGAGGGTCCGGTGCCGCCCGGAGCGGGCCTGGCGGTCTACCGCGTCGTTCAGGAAGCACTCACCAACACGATCAAGCACGCGGGCGGCGCCGCCGTGTCGGTGGCGATCAGCCACACCGGCGACTGGCTGGACATCCAGGTCGCCGACAGCGGGGGCGCCCCCGCGCCGCGTGCGGGGGCCGGCCAGGGCCGGGGGCTGATCGGGTTGCGCGAACGGCTGGCGCTCTACGACGGGACCCTGGAGGCGGGGCCGCGCAGCGGCGGAGGCTTCCTGACGAGAGCGCGCCTACGATGGACGGCGTGAACGAGGCGCCGCGCGTGGTCATCGCCGACGATCAGGCGCTGGTGCGCAGCGGGTTCGGGATGATCCTGGCCGCCGACGGGATCGAGGTGGTCGCCGAGGCCGCCGACGGCGTCGAGGCGGTCGCGGTCGTCCGGCGGACCCGGCCCGATCTCGTGCTCATGGACGTACGGATGCCGCGGCTGGACGGCATCGAGGCCACCCGGCAGATCCTGTCCGGCGGCACGGGCGTGACCCGCGTCCTCATCCTGACCACGTACGATCTCGACCACTACGTCTACGCGGCGCTCTCCGCCGGGGCGAGCGGCTTCCTGCTCAAGGACGTCTCCCCCGAGCACCTGGTGGCCGCGGTGCGCCTGGTGCGCACAGGGGACGCGCTGCTCGCGCCGACGATCACCCGCCGGCTGATCGAACGCTTCGCCCGCCGCGACGAGACCGCGCACGGCGGCGTCCAGGGCGTCCACGGCGACCTGTCGCAACTGACCCCGCGCGAGCTGGAGGTCCTGCGCCTGCTCGCGACCGGCATGAGCAACGCCGAGCTCGCCGACCGCCTGGTGCTGAGCCCGACGACGGTCAAGACGCACGTCGCGCGCATCCTGTCCAAGCTGGAGCTCCGCGACCGGGTCCAGGCGGTCGTACTCGCCTACGAAACCGGCCTGGTCACCCCGAACACACCGGACCCCGGGTAGGCACACCGCACTCAGCTATGAGTAGAGCTCCTTGAGGCCGACCAGACGGACGCCCTCGGGGATGTCCTCATGGAACCCGGCCCCGCTGTAGCAGGTCAGCACCGTGTCCCTGGTGTCGTACCCCTTCACCGACAGCAGGTCCCGAGCCCGCCGCAGCCGGTCCACGTGTCCAGCGGTCAGCACCTTGTCCCATTTGGCCTCGCCCAAGGACAGGATCCGCTGTGGACGCCCGGGCTCCTCCTGAGCGAGAACCGCCACGTCAACCTGGATCTGCGTCCGGTTGCGCGGATCGGCCACCACCCCCGCGGCCACCCTGCCGGGCAGTTCGCCGAACACCTCCTCTTCGGCGAACATCGCCCACTCCCTGCAGAGGGCTTCGAAGTGCGGCCCGACCACCTGCGACAGGAAAGTGGCACGCGAATTGCTCCAGGCGGCCTCGGGCCGTCCGCGCTCCAGCCGGGTCCACTCGCGACGCATCACCGCCTCGTAGAAAACGATCAGCGGCTCGCAGATCCGGTAAAGGGACCTCCCTTTCCTGAACGCGTCCTCTTCACGGGCGATCAGCTGCGAGTCCTCCAAGACCGAAAGCGGGTGCCCGATGTCAGTGGATTTGCGGCCAATGTGGTTCGCGATGCCGCCACGCGTGGCGTTCCCTGACGCGATGGCCCCCAGCACCGCGTGGTAGATGGCCGTGTCGCGGATGTCCGTCTCCTCGGTCAGCAGGTAGCGGGCCTCGCGGTACAGCGGGATCTCCGGATTGAGCACAGTGCGCGCCACCCAGGCGTCGAAGTCCGCCACCGACTCGGGTACGTCCCCGGCCACGAACTCCCGACGATACGCCGGGGTGCCCCCCACGATGGAGTGGACCAAGACCGCGAGGCGTGGATCGTCGATACCCCAGAACCTGGCAGATGCCTGGTAGTCCAGTGGCCGCAGCACGAGGTCAAGGCTCGCCCGGCCGTACAGAGGCGCGTTGCCCGCCAGGATGCGACCCATCACCCCGAGCGCCGAACCGCACAGCAGCAGACGCGTCTTCCCCTGTCTCGCGAGTCCTCTGGGATCGAGGGCGTGTTGGATGAGCGCGGGAAGGGAAGGCGAGTCCCTGCTGAGATAAGGGAACTCGTCGATCACGATGAGCCCCTCCGGGATGACGGAGAACAGCCGTTTCAGCGCCTCGTTCCGGTTACCGAACGCGTACTGCCCGCCAGCGGCGTGTGCCGCCAGGGCCCGGCCGAACCGGGCCAGCGCCGCGGTCTCGGTCTCGTCCGCGGCGGCGAAGAAGAACCCGCCGAGCTCTCGGATCAGGGCGTCGAGCAGGTAGGTCTTACCCAGGCGCCGTCTGCCGCTCACGATGCCGAGCCGTATGTCGGGGCTGGGCGATGTGGCGAACCTGACCAGGCCCGCCCACTCACGATCACGGCCGAAGACGTGGGCGGGTTTGGTGACCGAACTCATAGAAGAACTATGCGGCCAAGGGGTGGACACTCAAGCTGCAGATCCCCAAACGCATTTTGGATTCGGTCGCTTAGGGTGTCTTCATGGAGGCAGGAAAGGCGATCTTCGAAACCGTCGAAAAGCTTCGTCAGCGGCGCACGGCCCCGCTGGTGCTGGAGCTCGATCTCACAGAGGGTCTCACCGAGGGCCCACCGGCGGACCCGCTCGCCGCGGTGCTGTCCATGCGCAAGCCGCGCCTTTCCGACGTCCTGTCCGGGCTCAAGCGGGCCAGGCAGGACGCCAGGGTCAAAGCGCTGGTCGTGAAGATCGGGGGTAACCCGCTGGGCCTGGCCATGGTGCAGGAGCTGCGCCAGGCGGTGATCCAGTTCAGGGCGTCGGGCAAGCTGACCGTCGCGTTCGCGGAGACGTTCGGGGAGTTCGGCGGCGGCACGGTGCCGTACTACCTGGCCACCGCGTTCGAGCGCGTCTACCTGCAGCCGAGCGGCGACGTCGGGCTGACCGGGGTGGCGCTGGAGCAGCGCTTCGTCAAGGGGGCGCTGACGAAGCTGGGCGTCGGCTACGAGGCCGGGCAGCGGCACGAGTACAAGACCGCCGTGAACATCTTCACCCAGGACCACATGACCGACCCCCACCGCGAGTCCATGGGCCGCATCGTCGACTCGGTCACCGAGAGCCTCAGCGCGGGCATCGCCGACGGGCGGCGGCTCGACCCGGGCAAGGTGCGGGAGCTGATCGACCGCGGCCCGTTCACCGCCTCCGAGGCGCTCGAGGCCGGGCTGGTCGACGGGCTGGCGTACCGGGACGAGGTGTACGACCAGGTCAAGCAGGCGGCGGGCGACGACTCGCACCTCCTGTACGTGTCCAGGTACGCCAGGAGCGCGGCCGTGAAGAAGCTGCCGCAGCCGACGGCGGACGGGATCGCGCTCATCCACGGCACCGGCATGATCAGGACCGGCCGCAGCGGGCGCAGCCCGCTCGGCGGGGGTGGGGCGATGGGCTCCGACACGATCAGCGCCGCCTTCCGCGCGGCCCGGCGGGACGAGCACGTCAAGGCCGTCGTGTTCCGGGTGGACAGCCCCGGCGGCTCGTACGTGGCCTCCGACACGGTGTGGCGCGAGGTGACCCTCACGCGCAAGGTCAAGCCGGTGATCGTCTCGATGGGCGACCTGGCCGCGTCCGGCGGCTACTTCGTCGCGATGGCCGCCGACGTGATCGTGGCCCAGCCCGGCACGCTGACGGGCTCGATCGGCGTGTACGGCGGCAAGCCGGTCATCTCGGAAATGCTCGAAAAATTCGGCATAAATTCGGAGATGGTGGCGTCCGGGCCCAACGCCGGAATGTTCTCCACTTCCCGCGGCTTCTCACCCGAGCAATGGGAGCGGGTGAACGCCTGGCTCGACCGTATTTACGATGACTTCGTGGGCAAGGTAGCCGCGAGCCGCGACCTGACCCGCGAGCGCGCGCACGAGCTGGCCCGCGGTCGCGTATGGACCGGCGCCGACGCGCACGCCAGCGGCCTCGTGGACGAGCTGGGCGGCCTGGAGGACGCACTGGCCCTGGCCAGGAAGCGGGCCGGCCTCTCCGGCGACGCCCCCGTTCGCGCCTACCCCCGGCTCAACCCGCTGGAGCGGCTGCGCGGGCCGGAGTCGAGCGAGGACAAGTCCGCCGCCCTGGCCCGCATGCGCCTGGACGCGTGGGGCCCCCTCGCCCGGCTGTCCGCCGAGCTCGGCCTCCCCGCCGCCGGACCGCTGCTCCTCCCGACGTGGTACGTGATCCGCTGACCACCGGCGTCACGTTCCGACCGGGCGGTAGCGGGAGCGGAGCCGTACCAGGGGCTGGAGGGAGACCTCGACGTAGGGGACCGCGAGGACCGAGGCGATGAAGAGGGTGTGATCCCCGGCCGGGACCACTTTGGTGGTCTCGGCCTCCAGGGCGGCCACCCCGCCCTCCACCACCAGCGCGTCCGAGTGCGTTCCCCGGTGATGCGGCGTGCCCGCCAGCAGCAGCCGGGCGCTGGGCCGGCCGGCGGTGGCGAAGCGGCTGGCGATGGCCGCCTGGCCGGAGGAGAGGAGCGAGGCCGCCCAGCGGTCCTGCCGGAGCAGGACCTCGTTGAGGTAACCGCTGCCGGCCAGGCTCACCAGGACCAGTGGGGGCTCCAGCGAGACGGACATCAG
Organism: Nonomuraea sp. NPDC005650; assembly: GCF_040605375.1. Taxonomy (NCBI): domain Bacteria; kingdom Bacillati; phylum Actinomycetota; class Actinomycetes; order Streptosporangiales; family Streptosporangiaceae; genus Nonomuraea; species Nonomuraea sp. NPDC005650. The sequence continues at coordinate 12,228 of NZ_JBEXCR010000065.1, read as the reverse complement.
CGCCGACACCGTGGTGCCCAGGTCGTCGCGCCCATCGCGGACGGTCACCACGGCCACCCCGGCCGCGAGCTGCGCCATCGCCTCCGTGAACTCGCTCACGACACGAACCTAGCGGTGCGGGCCCCCGGACGACGGAGGCCCGCACCGGAAAGCGGCGTCAGCCGAGGCTGTTGGCGGTCAGCCATTCCTTGGCCACGGTGGCGGGTTCGTCCTTGTTGACGGAGATCTTCTGCATCATGCCCAGGAGGGACTCCGTGGTGAGCTTCGCCGAGACCTCGTTCAGCGTGGTCTTGATCGTGTCGGTGGCGGCCGCCTTGTTGAGGAGCGGCGTCACGTTCTGGGCGGGGAAGATGTTCTTGGGGTCCTGCAGCGGCACCAGGTTGTTGGCCGTCATCTTGGGGTCGGTGGTGAACACGTTGCCGACCTGGATGGTGCCGTCCTTGATCGCGTCAGCGGTGGTCGGGCCCGTGGGCTTCCACTGCTTGAACTCGACCCCGTAGACCTCCTTGAACCGCGCCTCCCACCGCTTCTTGAACTCGGGCGGGCCGCCGACGATGAAGGTCTTGGAGACCTTGGCCAGGTCCTCGATGCTGTTCAGCGACTGCTTGGTCTGGGTGTCCTTGGAGATGGACAGGCTGTCCTTGTCCTCGGCCGGGGAGGAGTCGAGCACCTCGAGCTCGGCGGGGAGCTTCTCCTTCAGCGCGGCGTTGACCTCGTCGGTGGTCGCGGCCGTGTTCTTGAGGTCGACGAAGGCCAGCAGGTTTCCGTTGTACTCGGGCACGACGGTCAGGCCACCACTCTTGACCTGGCCGAACACGACCTCACGGCTGCCGATGCGCGGCTTCTCCTCCACCTGCACGCCCTTGGCCTCCAGCGCCTGGGCGTAGATCGACCCGAGCAGCACGCTCTCGTCGAAGTCGAAGGATCCGATGACGGCCTTGCCCCCGCCCCCGCTCGAAGCCGAACCGCTGGGTGCCGCGCTCGTGGTGTCGAGCGGGTTGCCTCCAGTGTTGCCACCGCCGCCACCGCCACAGGCGGCCAGCGCGAGCATCGCCGAAACGAACACCCCGGCGATGCCGTACTTGCGTCCCATCTTGCTTTTCCCTTCTAAGCGGGAGGTAATACAGGAGACTATCGAACCTTCTGCCGCCGGCTCACCCCCGGGGAGACCGTCACTCTCTGGGCGAGCGTGAACAATATCTGGACCACCAGGGCAAACAGCACAATCAGTACTGAACCACCGACGACGCTCGCGTAATCCTTCGTCGCGAAACCGTCGATCACGAACCGCCCCAGACCGCCGAGCCCGGTGTACGCGGCGACGGTGGTGGTGGCCACGACCTGGATCGCCGACAGCCGGCATCCCAGCAGGATCAGCGGCAGCGCTACCGGGACGAGCACCCGCCCGAGCACCTGCCCGCCGCGCAGCCCCATCCCGTACGCGGCGTCGCGCAGCTCGGGGTCGACGCCCTTGATGCCCTCGAAGGTGTTCACCAGGATCGGCGGCACCGACAGCAGCACCAGCGGGATGATCACCGGCCAGATCGAGGCCGTGCCCAGCAGCAGCACGAACATCACCAGCAGGCCCAGCGTGGGCAGCGCCCTGGACAGGTTCGCGGTGACGACGACCACCACCCCGCCCCGGCCCGTGTGGCCGATCAGCAGCCCCAGCGGGACGGCGACCAACACGGCCAGGACCAGGGCCAAGGCCGAGAACTCAAGGTGTTCCAGCAGGCGCATGGGGATGCCGTCGGGGCCCGACCAGTTGGCGCCGCTGCCGAAGAACTCGACCAGCCAGCCGAAGAAAGCGGTGAGCCAGCTCACGATGCCTGCCCCCTTCGGGCCCGTACCCATGGAGTGAGCAGCCGCTGCGCCAGCACCAGCAGCCCGTCCGCGACCAGCGCCAGCGCCACGATCAGCACGATGCCGACGATCACCGGCGGCATGAACGGGTTCTGGTAGGCCCGCGTGAACAGCCCGCCGAGCCCGCCCTGCCCGATCAGCGCACCCACGCTGACCAGGCTGATGCTGGAGACCGCGACCACCCGCAGCCCCGCCAGCACCACGGGGACGGCGATCGGCAGCTCGACCGCGAGCAGCCTGCGCAGCGGTGTGAACCCCATCGCGACCGCCGACTGCCGCACGTGGTCGGGCACCGAGCCGAGCCCGTCCACGACGGCCGGGATCAGCACGGCCATGCCGTAGAAGGTCAGCGGGATGATCACCGTGGTCTGCGACAGCCCGGTCACCGAGATCAGCAGCATGAAGACCGGCAGCGAGGGGAGCGCGTAGACGACGTTCATGAAGCCGCTGGTCGGCTGGTAGAGCCAGCGCCAACGCACGCAGGCCAGCCCCAGCGGCAGCGCGACGACCAGCGCGACCAGGATCGGCACAAGGGACATGGTCAGGTGGTCGAGGAGCAGGTTCTTGATGCTGTCGACCCGGCCGGTGTCCCAGTTACGCCCGATCCATTCCCATATGGAAGGAGGGCCGTCACCCATCTGCGGCCTCCGCGAGCGCCTGGTCGAGCGTCTCCCTGGTGGCCACGCCGACGACCTTGCCCTGCTCGTCCACCCCCACCGCGCAGCCGGACGGCGACAGCAGCGCCGCGTCGAGGGCCGTGCGCATGGAGTCGCGCCCGTGCACGAACGTCCCGTACGGCTCCAGCTCGTCGGGCCGCTCCCGGGAGACCCACCCGGTGGGCCTGCCGTCCTCGTCCACGACCAGCCGCCACGGCTCGTCCCCGGCGTCGGCCAGGTCGGTACGCAGCCGCAGCCCGCCCGTCGAGATGAACTGCAGCCGCCTGATCCCCCGGTCGTGCCCGAGGAACTCCTTCACGAAGTCGTCGACCGGCGCGGACAGCAGCGTCTTGGGATCGGCGAGCTGCGCCAGCTTGCCGCCCACGCGCAGCACCGCCACGCGGTCGCCCAGCTTGATGGCCTCGTCGATGTCGTGGGTGACGAACACGATGGTCTTGTTCAGCTCGGACTGGAGCCTGAGCAGCTCGTCCTGCAGGCTCGTTCGCACGATGGGGTCGACGGCGCTGAACGGCTCGTCCATGAGCAGCACGGGCGGGTCGGCGGCCAGCGCCCTGGCCACCCCCACGCGCTGCTGCTGCCCGCCCGAGAGCTGGAAGGGGTAGCGACCGGCCATCGCCGGGTCGAGGCCGACCCGTTCGAGCAGCTCCATGGCCCTGGCGCGGGCCTTCTTCTTGTCCCAGCCGAGCAGGTACGGGACGGTGGCGATATTGTCCACGATCTTGCGATGCGGGAACAGACCGGCCTGCTGGATGACGTACCCGATGCCGCGCCTCAGCGTCGGCGGGTCGATGCCCTGCACCGGCACGCCGTCGAGGAGGATCTGGCCGTCGGAGGCGTCGATCATCCGGTTGATCATCCGGAGGGATGTGGTTTTCCCGCAGCCCGAGGGACCGACGAGCACGGTGATCTCACCCGTGGGCGCCTCGAGGTCGAGACGGTCCACGGCGACCGTTCCGTCTGGGTAGCGTTTTGTGACAGCGTCGAATGTGATCACGCGCGAACTCTCGCTTCAGGCTTCTGTGGCAGGGGTCGCAGCCCCCGTGCCACGACCGCCGCATGATCTATCGCAGGACAGACTACGGCGATCCGGACCACCATGTCGTCCTGGGATCCAGCTGAAACGCTTCAGTTGAGCTGGATATTTACCCCAAATATGGAAGTGCTAGTGCGCCGGACCATCGGGTGTTGGCATGATTACCTCCACGAACTTCTGCCCTATACCTACACAAAGTCCTGACGAGCACCCCGTACCGAACTCAGGAACTCCAGCCCCGCACCCCTCACCCTCAGCGTCCGCTCACAGCAAGAGGATCCGGCCCCGTGTCTCAGCCGCTCACCGATCAGCGCCGTCGCGCCGAGTTGATCGCAGAGCTCTACGACCGCCATGCCGCTGGGCTGTTCGCGTACTGCGCTGACCAGCTCGGCGATCTAGGCTCTGCGTCCGACGTCCTGGTGACCCTGTTCTCCAGTGTCGCCGGCGTCCCCTCCGCCGCCGAGGCGCCTCGCGCCGCTCTCTACGCGTTCGCCCGACGCGAGATCCACCGGCGGGACATCGTCTTCACACCCCCATCCATCGATCCACTGATCGACCCGGCCTCCGCCCTCGTCGAGCGCACTTTCCGCGAGCTGCGGCCACACCAGCGCGAGGTGCTGGTGCTGTGCGCGGTCTGCGGGCTGAGCAAATCGGAGCTGGCGTGGGTGCTGGACGTCGCCCCGGACACCGCCGAGGAACTCGCGGTGGGGGCGGGCAACCACTTCCGCCACGCGCTGGTGACGGCGCTCTCCTCGACCGGGGTCCGCGTGCCCAAGCCGGTGGCGGACGTGTACGGCGCGCTGAGCGTGGCTCCGCTCGCCGACATCATCAGCCGCCTCCCCTGGTCGGAGCCGCCGGGCGCGCTCCGCATCCAGTTCGCGGGCTCCCGCTCCGCCACGCCCGGCCCCCTTTTCGTCAAGCCCCGCTGGCCCAGCCCGCCGATGTGGCCCCAGCCCCTGGCGGACGAGGACCCGGCGACCAGCACGGGCATCTTCCCGGCCGAGCTGCTGACACCGCCGTCGCCGTCGCAGGTGCCCGCGCACGGCGCCACCACGGCCCCGATGCCCAAGCTCAACAAGTCCCCGGAGTCCACCCCACGCCGGGGCGGAGTCCCGACCTCGCACGTGCCCTTCGGAGACGCCCCGGCCTCGACTCCGGGCTCCTTCTTCGGAGACGGCCCGACCCGCGCCACGCCGCGCTCCCCCTTCGGAGACGGCCCGGCCTCGACCCCGCGCTCATCCCTCAGGGACCCGCTGGCTTCCGCCCAGCGGATGCACGACCCTCTGGGACCCACCCCGTCCCTCAGGGACCCGCTGGCCTCCAACCGTCCCCGCAGGGACGTCCCGAACCCGGCGGCTTCCCTAGGAGACCCCCCGGCGGCGGTGGACGGTGCCCGGCCCTACCCGCCCGGCACGCCACAAACAGCTCCACCCTTCGCAGGGAGGACCCCAGTGCCGCCTCACACCCATCCATTCTTCGTGGACCCGCCCGACGAACCGTCGAGCGGTTTCGAGCCCTTCGCCACCGGCGACGTGATCTTACCCAGGGACACCGCCGAACCCTTCGCCACCGGCGACATCATCCTGCCGAGAGACGTTCCCAGACCGTTCGGGGACGACGACGACGGCGACATCCTGGCCCCCAGAGACCCGCACGTCGACGTGCTGGTGCACAAGGGCCCCGCCCGCCCGCTCCCGGAACCCCCGCGGACGAACGAGCCGGCGCCCCTCTTCCGCCCGCGCCCCAAGTCCTCCAGGCGCACCAAGCCGGCCAAGCGCAACCCCGAACCGGCCGAGCCAATGCGGCCCGCTGAACCGGTCTACCGCCTGCCCCTGTACGACAAGGCGCCCCCGAAGCCTCCCACCCTGCCCAAGCCCGCCGGCCCGGCCAAGAAGGGCCCGGCTCCGCCCGAGGAGGAGACCCGGACCACCTTCGCCTCACTCGCTCCGGAGCCCTCGCTCCTGGCCCCCCGCCCGGTCCGGGCCCGGCCGGTGTCCAAGAAGCGCCCGGAGTACCAGGCTCGCCCCGAGAAGCCCCGCCGCCGTAGGGATCGGCACTTCGACTGGGCCTGGGAGGTCGTCGGGTTCCTGATCTGCGTGGCGATCGCCATGATCGTCTTCTTCTCGATGCCCGTGTTCCTCCACCCGTAAGAGGCGCGTCTTTGCAGATCATCAAGGGCGCGGGCGAGTGGGCACAGCCTGCAGCCGGGGCTGCCGGCGACTGGGTCGAGCAGCTCAAGGTGCCGGACCTGTCCGTCGGGACGTACTGCATCCCGGCGGGCGGGGCCGACACCCAGAGCCCGCACACCGAGGACGAGATCTACGTGGTGACCTCGGGGCGGGCCCGGATGGTGGCGGCGAGCGGCGAGGCGGAGGTCGGCCCCGGCGCCGTGATCTTCGTCCCGGCAGGTGAGGAACACCGCTTCGTGGACATCACCGAGGACCTGACGCTGCTGGTCGTGTTCGGCCCGGCGTACGGCTCGCGCGCGGACTCCGGGGACTAGAGACGCACATCACAGTCGTCGGCTGTCACTTCTCGCCGAGCTGTTCCGTCAGTGGGACGTAACAGCGAATCCGGCAAGGAGATCACCATGGAAGCCCGCCTGAACTACTTCGGCAACTCCGTCGCGGCCAAGTTCATGAAGTACCTCGGCTCGGCCGGCAAGGTCGTGCACGACTCGACGCTGCCGGCCGCGACGCAGGAACTGGTGAAGATCCGCGCCAGCCAGATCAACGGCTGCGCCGTCTGCATCGACGGGCACACCAAGGAGGCCGCGCACGCCGGCGAGACCTCGGTGCGCCTGAACCTGGTGGCGGCCTGGCGGGAGGCCACGGTGTTCACCGAGGCCGAGCGCGCCGCCCTGGAACTGACCGAACAGGGCACCCGCATCGCCGACGCCGCCGGCGGCGTCACCGACGAGGCCTGGGCGAACGCCGCCAAGCACTACGACGAGGACCAGCTCGCCGCCCTGGTGGCCCTCATCGCGGTCATCAACTCCTACAACCGCCTGAACGTCATCACCCAGCAGCCCGCCGGGGACTACCAGGTCGGCCAGTGGGGGTAACCCCGGCGAAGTGAAGCGCCTGCCCCCTTCCCGGGAAGAGGGCAGGCGCTTTCATGTCGGCGCTCACCCCTGGACGGTCACGTACACCATCTCGTCCACCGGCAGCTCGGCGGCCGCCACCGCCTCCCGCAGCTCGTCGCTCAAGGCTCCCGCCTCTTCGAGCCGCTCCACCGTGAGGATGGCCTCCGGCCAGCCGGCCGACTCCAGCGAGATCTTGTGCGGCACCCTGTTAGACACGTGCCAGCCACTCCGGCTCAGCCGCTGCTCGGCCTCGGCGAGTATCTCGTCCTTCACGCCGCCGTCGAGGTGGAGGACGAGGTACTTGAACTCGACATAGGAGTTCTCCCACTGATGAGCCGTCTCGGCGTCCTCGCCGACGACCCGGCCGATGGCGCGTAGCTCCGGGAGCACGGCCGGGTCGACGTACCACACGTCGGGCGCGAAAGTGAAGTACAACGCGGTCAGCACCAGGCCGGTGGTCAGGAGCAGAGCGGCCGGCAGCGCCACGAAGACGCGTCCACGCGACAGCGCCATGTCACCCGCACCTCCTCGGTCCGGCGATCATGCTGCCGGACCGGGCACCCGGCAGGCAAGGCAGGGGCCGCCGTCAACCCTTCGGGGTGTGGCCGTGGGCCTGCACCGCGAGGTCCTGCCAGTCGGCCCAGGTCTTGAGCCGGTCGGCGTAGACCTGCTGGACCATCGGGCCGCCGTGGATGCCCAGGAACACCCGCAGCGGCGGGTCGCCGGAGTCGACGATCTTGAGAAGGGCCTGACCCGCGGCGGCCGGGTCGCCGGCGTCGAGCGTCTTCGCGAACTCGGCGAAGCTCTCGCGGGCGCCCAGGTAGAGCGGGTGGGCCTCGGCGTGGACGGCACCGGCGGCCCCCTCGGTGGCGTAGGAACCCGGCTCGACCAGGGTCACCTTGATGCCGAATCCGGCGACCTCCTGGGCGAGGGACTCGCTCAGGCCTTCGAGAGCCCACTTGGAGGCGTGGTATCCGCCGCCGAGCGGCATCGCGGTGACGCCGCCGACCGAGGAGATCTGGACGATGTGCCCTCCGCCCTGCTCGCGGAGATGGGGCAGCGCGGCCTGGACGACCCACAACGCGCCGAACAGGTTGGTCTCCAGCTGGTCGCGCAGTTCCCGCTCGGTCAGCTCCTCGACGGCGCCGAGCAGGCCGTAGCCCGCGTTGTTCACGATGACGTCGAGGCGGCCGAAGTGCTCCTTGGCCCGCTTCACGCTCTCGAAGACGGCGGCCTTGTCGGTCACGTCCAGCTCGAGCGGGATCACCGCGTCGCCGTGCGCGACGACCAGCTCGGAGAGGTGTGCGGCGTTCCTGGCGGTGGCCGCCACCCTGTCGCCGCGGGACAGCGCGGCCTCGACGAAGTGGCGGCCCAGGCCGCGGGACGAGCCGGTGACGAACCAGATCTTGCCCATGATGTCTCTCCGTACCTTCTATGGCTGGACGTTGTGGTTGCGGGCGAACAGGTTGCCGGGGTCGTACCGACGCTTGACCGCCGCGAGCCGCCCGTAGGTCGCCGCCGGATAGACCGCGGCGACGTCCTGCTCGGTGGCGGAGGCGAGGAAGTTCGCGTACGCGCCGCTGACGTGGGGCGCGAGCCTCCTCCAGATCGCTTCCAGAGCGGGACGAGCGGCCTCGACGACCGGCTCCGGACCCGCGACGGTCGTCACGAACATCAGCTCCGCCCGGCGGTGCGCGTAGGCGGTGGCGTCGTCCGGGACTCGCGACACCGCGCCGCCGACGCTGCGGACGGCGATGAACGGCGACCGCTCCGACGCCCCGACCTCGGCGAGGATCCGAAGGACCGCGGACACCGACTCCTTGTCGACGAACGCGCTCCGGGTGAACAGCCGGATGCCGGGCGGCGCCGTCGCGCCGTCCACGAGCGTGTCCGCGTAGGGTCTCAGCGCGACGTCGTCGCGGATCACCGTGCCGAGCCGGCGGATCGGGTCGAGCGCCCGTGCCGCGAGCTCCGGGTCGTCGCCGTCGAAGGTGACGTGCACCTCGACCGGCGCTTCCGGCCCGCCGGCGAAGGGATTGGCAAAGTCCACGATGGAGGTGAGCTCCTCGGGGGCGGCGCGGAGGTGGTCCGCCCAGCCCTGGAGTACGGTGGCCGCCTCCGCCGCCGGGAAGGCGATCGTGCCGTGGAAGACGTCCGTCGTCGGGTGCGCCGCGAACTCGAAGGCGGTCACGACGCCGAAATTGCCGCCACCGCCGCGGATCGCCCAGAACAGCTCCGGGTTCTCCTCCGCGCTCGCGCGCACGACCTCTCCCCCGGCGGTGACCAGCTCCGCCGCGACCACGTTGTCCAGGGCCAGGCCGTACTTCCTGACCTTCCAGCCGATGCCGCCGGTCAACGTCAGCCCGCCGACGCCGACGCTCTTGGTGTCGCCCGAGGAGATCGCCAGGCCGTGCGGGGCCAGGGCGGCCGCGACCTGGCCCCAGGTGGCGCCGCCGCCGATCCGTACGAGGTGGCGTTCCTTGTCGATGATCTCCACGGCCGCGAGCCTGCCGAGGTCGATCACGACGCCGTCGTCGTTGGTGCCGAAGCCCGCGAAGCCGTGGCCGCCGCCTCGCACGGACAGCGGCAGCCCGGTGCGGGCGGCGAATCCGACCCCCGCTCGCACGTCCTCGACGTTCTCGGGCCGCAGGACGTAGGCCGGGCTGCCCGTGACCAGCACCGAGCGGCTGGCCGATTCGTAGTCGGCCCCGCCCGGTTCGATGATGTCGCCGCCGAAGTCACGGCGAAGGGTTTCAAGCGTTGAGCTCATGACGTTCCTTCCACAGTGGACTCGCGCCGGGCCGCGACCTGGTGCGGGCGTGCTTCCATCGCGTCGTCCACACTGGTGAGGTCGCGTACCGGACGAACAAGAGATGCCGGTGCCCCGGGTCTTGTGACAGCTCGGCGTACGTGACGTGCGCCACAGGCAGGCAGGTCGTGGGCTGCGGACGGCGAGGAACGGCCACCGCCTCGGTGTCACAAAACGGCGGTGCCCGGCGTCTGGTGGGTGACACAGTCGAGAGGGAACAGGAGCCATCCATGGCCGGTACGTCACACCCCGCGCCCGGAGATCGCGACGGGGAGATGACCCCGGACCCGGCCACCGAGGCGTTCCTCACGCACCGCAACCTGCTGTTCACCGTCGCCTACGAGATGCTCGGCTCGGCCGCCGACGCCGAGGACGTCCTGCAGGAGACCTGGCTGCGGTGGGCGGGCGTCGACTTCGACGCCGTACGGGACCAGCGCGCCTACCTGGTCCGGATCACCACCCGGCAGGCGCTGGGCCGGCTGCGCACGCTCGGCCGGCGCAGGGAGTCCTACGTCGGCCCCTGGCTGCCCGAACCCCTGCTCACCGCGCCCGACGTCGCCGAGGACGTCGAGCTGGCCGACAGCGTCTCGATGGCGATGCTGCTGGTGCTGGAGACGCTCGGGCCGACCGAGCGGGCGGTGTTCGTGCTGCGCGAGGTGTTCGACCTGGACTACGACGAGATCGCCGACGCCGTCGGCAAGAGCCCGGCCGCGGTCCGCCAGATCGCCCACCGGGCGCGGGCGCACGTCGCCGCGCGCCGGCCGCGCGAGGTCGTTTCCCCGGCCGAGACCCGAGACGCGTTCGAGGCGTTCCAGCGGGCGGTCGCGACGGGCGATCTGCAGCGCCTGCTCGACATCCTCGCACCCGACGTCGTCCTGCTGACCGACGGCGGCGGGATCAGGCAGGCCGCGCTGGCGCCCGTCGTGGGGATCGGCAACGTGGCGCCCGTCATGAGCAGGATCTCCCCCACGGCGTCGCTGGAGCCGGCCCAGGTCAACGGCTACCCGGCGCTGATCGTCCGGATGGACGGCGAGATCGACACCGTCGTGGCGCTGCGCATCGACGGCGGCCTCGTCACCGGCCTCTACGCCGTACGCAACCCCGAGAAGCTGTCGCACATGAAGCAGGAGACCGCCCTGCACCGCTGAGCCGGGCTGCGACGAAGTCTCCACGCAGATTCGGTCCTTGAAGAAATCTCTGCGCAGAATGAACAAAACCCTGGACTCTCCGTTCGGGGGCGGGTGAGAATCCGATCGTCAACCGAAGATCGTGGAGACGCCGGGCGGGTGCTCCTTCCCGCGCGTAACCCCTGCCCACCGTGGGTGAGGACGTATGCGGGTAGTGCGTGGGCTGCTTACGGCGGCGCTGGTCTTATCGGTCTCTCCGGCGCTCGCCGCCCGGGCCGACGAGGTGCCGGAGCCGCCGAAGGCCGAACAGGGACCGGCGAAGGCCGAGGAGTCCGCGGTCGCGGCCGCTCGGAGCGCCGGCCGGCCGGTGGAGATCGAGTCGATGCGTACGGAGACCCGCCAGGTCTTCGCCAAACCGGACGGAACGCTCTCGATGGAGCTGAACGTCCGCCCGGTGCGCGTCCGGCAGGGGGGCGGCTGGGTCCCCGTCGACACCACGCTCCGCCTCAACCCCGACGGCTCGGTCAGCCCGGCCGCGACGGCGATCGGGCTGAGGTTCTCCGGCGGCGGCAACGCCCCGCTGGCCAAGCTGTCGCGCGGCGCCAAGTCCCTGGAGCTGGGCTGGCAGGGCACGCTCCCCAAGCCCACGCTCAAGGGCGACACCGCCACCTACGCCGAGGTCATGCCGGGCGTGGACCTGCAGGTCACCGCGGACGTGGACGGCTTCTCCCACATCCTGGTGGTCAAGTCACGGGCCGCCGCGGAGAGCATGACGGAGCTGACGTTCCCGCTGTCGGCCTCCGGCCTGTCGGTCGAGTCGGACAAGGCGGGCAACATCGAGGCCGTCGACAAGAACGAGGGCACGATCTTCACCGCACCCACCCCGAAGATGTGGGACTCCAAGGGCATCACGAGCCCGCAGGCGCTCAAGGAGGGCCGTTCCCCGGAGGCGCGCGAGGCGACGATGGGCGTGGAGCTGGCGGGCAGGCAACTGCGGCTCAAGCCCGACAGAAAAATGATGACGGACCCGAACACCCACTTCCCCGTCTATCTCGACCCGTACTTCTCGGCCGCCCGCAACGCCTGGACGGCGGTCTGGAGCAACTGGCCCAACTCCAACTACCTCAACTCCAGCGACGTCGCCCGGGTCGGCCACGTCGAGTCGCAGAAGAACCGCTCGTTCTTCCAGATGAACACCGGCTCGACCATCCACGGCAAGCAGATCATCAAGGCGACCCTGCGCACGTACGAGACGTGGTCGTACTCCTGCAGCGCCCGCAAGGTCGAGGCGTGGTCCACCAACACCATCAGCAAGGCCACGACCTGGAACAAGCAGCCCGCGTGGGTCAAGCTGCTGTCCACGGTGAACGTGGCCAAGGGCTGGGGCTCGTCCTGCCTGCCCGGCGGCGTCGAGTTCGACGTCACCTCGCAGGTCGTGGACGCCGCCGCCAAGAAGTGGCCCAACGTCACGATCGGCCTGCGGGCCACCAGCGAGACCGACGTGTACGCCTGGAAGAAGTTCAAGAACAACCCGAGCCTCGTCATCGAGTACAACTCGATCCCGACCGACCCCGTGGCCGCCGACACCTGGTCGGACCCGGGCGGCCCCTGCGTCTCCGGTGACGGGCGGCCGG